>JAFZIQ010000028.1 GCA_017554285.1 Selenomonadaceae bacterium | reverse complement strand
TATTCACGTCGCCGCCGAGTAATAAATCGGGCACGCTTAAACCTTTGCCGCCTTCAAGATAGCCGCCCTCACATTGATTCGCGGCAACAGCTCCGCCCCAAAGAAAATTTTTCGGAAAAGCCATTTCGCAAGCCTCCTTTCAAGAATAACTCAATCAGAATTTGAATTGACCGACGGCATCTTGCATATCGCCCGCCATATTGGAAAGGGCTTGACTTGCGGCGGCTATTTCTTCGTTCGAGGCTGATTGTTGTTCGGTCGCAGAGTTAATCGTCTTCATGTTGTCGTTGGTCTTCTTGCCGATTTCGTCTATCTCGTCTACCATTTCAACAATCGTCTCCGCCTGTTTAGCAACCGTCTTGACGGACGAATTAATTTTATCCATTTGCGCCTTGATGTCATTTACCATAGAAAGAATCCTTGCAAATTGTTCGCCGACTTCCTTAATCGCGTCCGTACCTTGTTTAACTTCTTTGGTTCCCGATTGCATGGATTCAACGGCGTCTTCCGTATCGTTTTGAATTGAACCTATGCGAGTTTTAATTTGCTCGGCTGATTCTTGCGACTGCGCGGCGAGCTTGCGAACTTCTTCCGCGACGACCGCAAAGCCCTTGCCGTGTTCACCTGCGCGAGCCGCCTCGATTGCCGCATTAAGTGCTAAAAGATTTGTCTGTTCCGAAATGGCGGCGATTGCCTCTACGATTTGTCCGATTTGCTGACTGTTCTCTCCGAGTTTCTTAACGACTTCCGCCGACGCCAAAACGCTTTTTTCAATCCGCGCCATACTCTTAACGGCAATTCCCATAAGTTCGGAGCCTTTCTGCGCGGCTACGTAAGTTTCATTTGAAGTATCGGCGACAATGCGCGATTTATCTTCGACAGCTTTAATATCCGTGAAAATGGTATCGACATTGCCTTTCGCGGCGTTAATATCCTTCATCTGCTGAGTAATAGAATCGGAAATTTCATTGACGATTTCGGCAACATGAACCGACGCATCGGCTGAAGATTGAGAACTCGCGGTAAGCTCTTCGGACGCGGCGGCAACTTGCTCCGAGTTATGCGACATCTTAGAGATAACTTTTTGCAGATTGCTTTTCATCGTATTGAATTCGCTCGTCAACGCGCCGATTTCATCTTTAGATTCGACGGGCAAATCGTTCATTTTCAAATTGCCCTGCGCCAACTGAATTGCATAACCTTCCAATTTTGCTACGGGCGTCGTAATTTTCCCCGCGAAGGTTAAACAAATTCCGAACGCCAATAACAAGCCCGCAACTATAAAAATCCCGAACATAAAACGCAAATTTTTCAGCGACGCAAAGACTTTGTCGGCAGGAGCCGTTATCCCGATAATCCAACCCGTCGCGGGCACTGTCGAATAGGCAAAAACTGTATCCGTGCCGTCTATCTCGACTTCAAAATAACCGCTGCCCTTGCTTATCATTGCGTCGAAATATTGCCCCAAGCCGTCAATCTCTTTAAAATTCTTTTCAACCTCTCCGAATTGTGAAGTCGCTAAAATTGTTCCGTCGCGTTCGGCGATAATTCCCGATCCGTCGCCGTGATAATTCATCTTTGAAGCTTGCTCCGTCAAAGTTTCAAGTGAAATACCCGTACACGTCGCGCCGATAAAATTTCCGTTCGCTTTGACGGGTGCGCAGACTGCGATAATCAATTTTTGCGTGTTGACATCAACATAAGGCTCGGTGACAGCAACTCTGCCTTCTTTTTTAGCCAGCTGATACCACGGACGAGCTTTGGGATCTATTTTGCCTGTCCTGTCGCCTGCGTTATAGCTGCGAAAATATCCGTCCTCCAAGCCCAATGATAATTCCAATAAATCTTCGTCGGCTGTGACTGCGCCCAAAATATCTCTTTCCTTGAGCAAAGCCGTATTACCGTTAAGAGTCGTCAAAGTGTTTGAAACACTCGCGCCGAAATTCTTTTTGACTTCGAGCCAACCCTCAAGTTGTGAAACTTCTCTTGCTACCGTCATGCGTAATTCGCTGTCGGTAGTGCTTTCAAGTTCCGCGCTTGCTGAGTAATAGCTGACCGCGCAGACCAATGCTATCGCCATCGCCATCATACACGCCAACATCATAAATTTTTGCTTAAGTTTCATTTCTCGTCCCCTCGCCCTATTTTTTATGTAACCCTAAAAAATATTTCGGCTATGACAATCATTTTCCTGCAGTCAACAAAAATAAAACTGTCCCCAATAATTTGAGAACAGTTTTGGCTAAAAATTATTCCTAAAACTTGAATTGCCCAACGGCGTCTTGCATATCGCCCGCCATATTGGAAAGGGCTTGACTTGCGGCGGCTATTTCTTCGTTCGAGGCTGATTGTTAAGTAAGCTCTTCGGACGCGGCGGCAACTTGCTCCGAGTTATGGGACATTTTAGCGATAACTTTTTGGAGATTGCCTTTCATGGTATTGAATTCGCCCGTCAACGTGCCGATTTCGTCTTTAGATTCAACGGGTAAATCGTTCATTTTTTTCAGCGACGCAAAGACTTTATCGGCGGGAGCAGTTATCCCGACAATCCAACCCGTCGCGGGTACCGTCGAATAGGCAAAGACCATATCTTCGCCGTCTACTCAACTTCAAAATAGCCGTTGCCTTTGCTGACCATCTCATCGAAATGATTGCCTAAACCGTCTATCTCTTTAAAATTTTTGGTAGGCTCGCCGAATTGCGCCGTTGCCAAAATATTTCCGTCGGCTTCAGTGATAATGCCCGCCCCGTCGCCGTGATAATTCATGCCTTTAACCTGTTCGCTCAAAACGTCCAAAGATAAATCGAGACAACTCACACCGATAAATTTTCCGTTCGCCTTGACGGGCACGCCGATTGAAACAATATAAGCCTTTGTATTGACATCAATATATGGCGCGGTAAAAAAAGCTTTGTCAAGGTCGCGAGCATTGTTGAACCAAGCGCGAGTCGTCGGGTCGAGTTTGCCGGTAATATCGCCCGCGTAGTAACAGGCAACGTATTTATCTTGCAGAGCAAATGCCATATCTAAAATTTCCTTATCGGAAGTAATTGTGCCCAAAACTTTTTGCGTCTTTAGCAAAGACATATCGCCGTTTAAGCTCGTTAAAACATTTGAAGTACTTTCGCCGAACGCTTTTTTAGTTTCGAGCCAGCCGTTGAGTTGAACAGCCTCTTTGGCAACCGTTATGCTCAATTCTCTGTTAGTAGTGCTTTCGAGTTCTGCGCTAGCGAAGTAGTAACTGACTGCGCAAACCAATGCTATTGCCGCCGCCATTATGCACGCCAACATCATAAATTTTTGCTTAAGTTTCGTTGCTCGTCCCCTCGCCCTGGATTTTTTCTGTAACCCTAAAAAATATTTTGGCTATGACAATCGTTTTCCTGTAACATAATTTTATCACAAAGATTTTTTAACGGTCGTCACTGAATTTTTATCGGCATGAATTGTATAATATTTTTCGTCGTCGGGTAAATTATTATAATCCAAGTACCAAGGTAAATGATAAGCTCGTAATTCGCCCGTCGTGCGCAAAGAAAATCTCAGGCTGTAATGGCGAACATTCGAGTAAAGCGCAAAAGTCGTATCAACCTGCGCGGAATAAAGATTTTCTCCGACTCGCGAGCCGTTATAAAAGTTCGATTCAAAGTTTTGAATGCGATCTTTGTCGAAGAAAGTTATATCTTCCCATACCAAACCGAGTCCGACTTTTCTTATCTCGTGATTTGAATCCAAAATTTTCATGAGCTGTTTGACGAAATCTTTCGGGCAATCTTCAATCGGCAGAACATCGGGGTCGGTGTAAACATAAGGAGTCATTATTTTTAATTTTTCCAAGACGCCCGACAGCCACAGAGCTTTATAACCGAAATTTTTTTTGAAACGAATAATTTTCAGCCGTGAATCTTTTTCGAGTTCGGAATAGTAATTCAACAGCTGCGGATAAGTAGAATCATTATCGAGGATAATTAACTTGCGGTAACCGGCGTCGAGAAGCCAATCTATTAATTTTTTCATAACACCAAGTCGATCGCGAGCATTTATAAAAATCGGCACGTCCTGCCAATACGGGAAATTCCAGAGGCTTGAAAGTTTTCGGACGAGATTTTTATTCGAGCCGCGCTTTGCGAGTTTGAGATTTTGTTTGACTTCAGGAAAGTCGGATTTTATCTTCAAAATCTGTTCGTAAATCTTTATCGCCGCTTTAAAATTTCTGATCAACGCAAAACAATTGGCTCGATAAAATAAACTCAGTTCATCGACGTCATTCAATTTCAGGGCGCGAATATGTTCATAGTGCTCAAAAATTTTTATGGCATTCGGATAATCATTCAACTCGTAAAAACTTCGACCGAGTATGTACAGGAGATTAAAAAATTTTTCAAAGGTTTGCGGCTCGGACTTGAAAAGCAACATTAAATAACTGATTGCTTTATCGTTCCTATTGTCGTTCAGAAATTTTACGGCTTGATAAATAAAAACATCAACATGTGAGCCGATATAATAAGCATTTGGCGGAATTTCATCAGCTTTTCCTGCTCGAACAAGGTTGCAGCAATATTCGTGAACCTGAGCGAAAATGTCACTCATCTTTTCAAAATCGTTTTTTGCATCTGCAACTTTGAACTCAGCAAAAATTTTTTCAAAGTCCATATATATCACCTCAAGTGTAAAAAATAGAGCGCGTCTTTGAATCTTAGGCGCACTCTTTTTACTCCTTGAAAATATTTTAGCCGAGAATTACAAGCGATTCATGAGCCTTGACGCTCTGTCCTGCCGCGACGTTGAATTTTTTAACGGTACCGTCGGCATCGGCAGTAATTTCGTTTTGCATTTTCATTGCTTCGAGAATCAAAAGGACTTCGCCCGCTTTGACGGCTTGCCCTTCATTGGCGACGAGTTTAACGATTTTACCGGGCATCGGAGAATCGATAGAATGTTCGCCCGCGCCCGCCGCAACTTTTGCCGGAGCAGGTTCCGCCGCTTTCGGAGCCGGTGCCGGAGCAGGAGTTACCGCTTTTGGAGCCGGTGCCGCTTTCGGAGCCGCTGAACCCGACGATTTTACTTCTTCAACTTCGACTTCGTAAGTCGTGCCGTTGACAGTGACATTAAATTTTTTTGTTGCCATTTAGATTTTCCCTCCGATATATCATTTACTGAGCTTGCTCGCGAAAGCCCAGTTGTCATTGCGCTTGATTTGGACTGCGACAACTTTGCCGCCGCCGCAAACACTTTGGATAGCCGCCGTAATTGCCGCGATAATTTCGGGTTTAATTTTATCAGCCATAGGACTTCCTCCTTTTGGAGCTTTGAGCTTTTAGCTTTAAGCTGTGAGCTTTAAGCTGTCAGATTAGGTTTTTCTGACCCCTGACCACTGACCACTGACCACTTCACAGCGGAATATTACCGTGTTTCTTGGCAGGACCGACTTCGCGCTTGCTGGCGAGAGCATTCAAAGCAGTAATGACGAGCGGACGAGTTTCTTTCGGTTCGATAACCATATCGGCATAACCGCGTTCCGCCGCTTTATAAGGTGTCGCAAATTCTTCGACGTATTCGGCAGTTTTCTGGTCTTTATCGGGGTCTTTGCGGAAAATAATATTCGCCGCGCCCGCAGGTCCCATAACCGCAATTTCGGCACTGGGCCAAGCCATAACTTGATCTGCTCCAAGTTCGCGACAACACATGGCGATATAAGAGCCGCCGTAAGCTTTGCGCGTGATAACCGTAACTTTAGGAACGGTTGCCTCGCTGTAAGCGTAAAGCATTTTCGCGCCGTGACGAATTATGCCGTTATATTCTTGATCGACGCCGGGCAAAAATCCGGGAACATCAACCAAATTAACGAGCGGAAGATTGAAGGCATCGCAAAAACGTATGAACCGCGCAGATTTATCCGAAGCGTCAACGTCGAGACATCCCGCCATAACCGAAGGTTGATTTGCGATAATACCGACACTGCGTCCGCCGAATCTCGCAAAGCAGGTGATAATGTTCGTCGCGAAATATTTATGGACTTCGTAGAATTCGCCGTTGTCGACAATCATGCGAATAACGTCCTTCATGTCGTAAGGCGCGTTGGGATTGTCGGGAATAATCGTGTTGAGTTCTTCGTCTTGACGGTCGGGGTCGTCGCCAGTATCGACAAGCGGAGCATCTTCAAGATTGTTACTTGGCAGGAAACTAAGCAGATAGCGGATTTGTTCAATGCAATCTTTTTCGTCTTCAGCCGCGAAATGTGCTACGCCCGAACGAGTGTTATGAGTCATTGCGCCGCCGAGTTCTTCAGCCGTAACTTCTTCCGCCGTAACGGACTTGATAACCGCAGGTCCGGTAATGAACATTTGGCTGGTATTTTTAACCATGTAGATAAAATCGGTGATAGCGGGAGAATAAACCGCGCCGCCCGCGCAAGGTCCCATGATGACGGAAATTTGAGGAATTACGCCGCTCGCCGCCGTATTGCGGAAGAAAATTCCCGCGTAGCCGCTCAAGGCGTCGACTGCCTCTTGAATACGTGCGCCGCCCGAATCGTTAATGCCGATAAGCGGTGCGCCCATTTTCATTGCCAAATCCATAACTTTCCAGATTTTATGCGCGTGCTTTTCGCCCAAAGAGCCGCCTTCGACCGTGAAATCCTGCGCGAACGCATAAACTAAACGTCCGTCGACAGTGCCGTAACCCGTAACGACGCCTTCGCCCGGTAAGTCTTTTTTATCTTGTCCAAAGTTGGTGCAACGGTGTTTGACGAACATATCGAGTTCAACGAAAGTGCCTTCGTCGAAGAACATTTCAATACGTTCGCGAGCCGTCATCTTGCCTTTTTCGTGTTGTTTATC
>JAFZIQ010000027.1 GCA_017554285.1 Selenomonadaceae bacterium | reverse complement strand
GTTTTTTATTATGAACAGCAAGGCGGTAAAAATCGGAGAAAATATTTATTGGGTAGGCGCGGTTGATTGGTCGATGAGGAATTTTCACGGCTACGAGACGGGACGCGGCACGACTTACAACGCCTATTTGATTCTTGACGATAAAATCACGTTGATTGACACGGCGAAGATTGATTTCAAGGACGAATTGATTTCGCGTATTTCTTCCGTTATTAATCCCGCGCAGATTGATATTATCGTCTCAAGTCACGTTGAACCCGACCATTCCGGCGCGTTGAAAGAAATTGCGGCACTCGCACCGAACGCAGAGATTATTACGACGAATCCGAACGGCTTAAAGGGTTTGACGGCGCGATACGGCAAATTGAACTATAAACCTGTCAAGGCGGGCGATGAAATTTCTATTGGCAAGCGGACGTTGCAATTTGTACCGACTCCAATGTTGCATTGGCCCGATTCAATGGTAACTTATTGCCCCGAAGAAAAAATTTTATTTTCCAATGACGCATTTGGCGAACATTTGGCGACTTCAATGCGTTTTGACGACGAAAACGATTTGGCGACGATTTTTTATGAGGCGAAGAAATATTACGCGAATATATTAATGCCGTTCGGCAAGCAGGCGCAGACGGCTTTGAAAGCTTTGGGCGGCTTGGAAATGCGCATGATAGCGACGGGGCACGGCGTAATTTGGCGTTCGCATATTGATAAAATTATTGACAGCTATAAAAAGTGGAGTTTGGGCGAAGTAGAGGAACGAGCGGTTATCGTTTTTGATTCAATGTGGCATTCGACAGAAATTTTGGCGCAGACAATCACCGAAGCTTTTGCAAAACGCGGAATTCCTGCCGCTTACTATGACATAAAGAAAAATTCGCTATCGGATATTGTCACGAATATTTTTACGAGTAAATATTTGGCGGTAGGTTCGCCGACGATTAATAATCAGATGATGCCGACGATTGCGGGCTTTTTATGCTATTTGAAGGGCTTGCGTCCCGTGAATCACAAGGCATTTGCATTCGGAAGCTACGGTTGGGGCGGGCAAAGTATTGGCATGGTTGAAGACGAACTCAAATCGGCGGGCTTTGAAATTATTCTTGATAAAATTCGCATTGCCAACGTTCCGACGGCTCAACAGCTCGACGACATTACGGAGAAAATCTTCGCGCTCAATTTATAAGGAGAAAAATTTATGGCAAAGCAATTAAACGCGGAACAGAAAACTGTCAGTCAGGTTTTTACAGATTGCAAGAAGGCATTTCTTATTCCGGAATATCAGCGTCCGTATTCTTGGGAACGCGACGAATGCCGCACACTCTGGGATAATCTTTACGAATTTGCCTTTCCGAACGATACCATTGCAGATTTCGACGCGGACGATGATAATTATTTCATGGGAACGATTTTATTCTTTAAAAATGGGTCGAAAGAGTATGAAGTTATTGACGGTCAGCAACGGATTGTAACTTTTATGCTTATGCTTCGTGCTTTTTGTGAGGCATTCGGCTCCGCGCAGGACGAGAGCATAAAAAAAGTTCGCCAAAAGATTGAAGAATGCATTTGGAAATTTGATAATGATGATAACAAGGAAAGTCTCAAACTGAGATATGAAGTCATTGCCGACGAAGAGTCTGACGAGCTGAAAAAAATTTTAACTACAGGAAAACCTACCGATAAAAACAAAAGCAACTACTCTGTGAACTATCGATTATTTAAAAGATGGATTGAAGACCTCAACGCCGAAAAGCCCGGCTATTTGATTTATCTTGTGCGACGGATTTTGAATAACTGCGTTCTGTTGCCGATTGAAACCGATTCACAGAACACCGCGCTCAGAATTTTCACGACGCTCAATGACAGAGGTCGTCCGCTCGATGACGCCGATATTTTCAAGGCTCAGTTCTATAAATACTATTTAAATCGTGGCTCGGACGAAAAAGATAAATTCGTCGAACGTTGGAAGGATTTGGCGGAACTATGCAACAGAAATTTTCACCCGCGCAAGGATACTCCGATTGATGATTTGTTTCGTCGTTACATGTACTATTTGCTGGCTAAAAATGAAACTAAAAATGATACTTTCCCCGACATGCGTGATTACTATGAAAAAGACGGCTATAAAGTCCTTCAGAGCGACGAAACTTTTAAAAATCTTGAGACGCTTGCGAGATTTTGGGACGAAGTAATAAATCGGAATGAAAAATTCTCGCCGCGAGTTTTGAGGCAGCTTTATATTTTAAGTTGGGCTCCTTACAATATTTGGACTTACGTCGTGTCGATTTATTTCATGGGCAATCGCAATCTTGACGAAGAAAAATTTTATAACTTCCTCAACAAAATTACGGCGATGCTTCTCATGTACGCGATAACAAATCCGGGAGTGCAAGCCATAAGACGCCCTTTTTTCGTGGAGTTCGGAAATATTTTGCATGGTCGTCCGCTTGAGTTCAGACATTTTAAACAGAACGAAAATATTCTGCGCGAACGAATGAATCAAACAAACTTTTCAAACTCGCGGGCAATCACGGGCGCAATGTTGGCTTGGTGGACTTTTCAAAATCCCGCGCAGGACTTGCCGCCGCTCGGTGTAGAATTGCAAATCGAACACATTTTACCGAAGAAACGCCAAGAACTTCATCACGTGCTGACAAATCCCGATGCATTGGAATTTTTGGGCAATAAATCACTGCTTGAAAAGAATATAACCATTCGGGCGGCTGATTATCGGCTTGTCGACAAGAAAATTTTTTATTTCGGCGACGGCAAAAAGGCGGGCACATTTAATTTTGAACTGCGCGGGCTTGCCGAAACTCATGACGACTTCACGGAAGAGGATATTACTCAGCGCAATGAAGAAATTTTCGACGCATTTATCAAATATCTGCGCGGGAACGATTTGCTCCTTTGAAAGGCGGGATTTTGATTGAAATATTCCGAGCTTATAAGTTTTCAGCCGATTGAAGACGTAATTAAACTTAGTTCGGCGGACGACGCGCAGATAAGTCGCGAATACGTAAAAAGCTACGTGATGTCCGACAGAATGGCGACAATATTAAGCGCGGCGGTTATCGAACAACTGAAATTTGATAACGTCGAAAGTAAAGGCGTGTTTGTCGTCGGCAACTACGGCAC
>JAFZIQ010000026.1 GCA_017554285.1 Selenomonadaceae bacterium | reverse complement strand
TGTTATGAACGGTTGCGCCGTCGCTGATATTCAACACTACAATATTGCTATTGTTAATGTCGTCGGCGGATTTTGTGAAGTGCGCCGCGTAATTTGAATCTCCGCCGATTCCCAGTTCATTATCATCGATAAAAGCATTGCCATTGAGTCCGTTTATTGCAATTCTGTTACCACCCATAGAAGGTATATACATGTTATTTGTAACCGTCAAATTATCCGTGCTCGTGATTGAAGCACCGCTGACTGTAAACGTCACCCACTTGGAAGGATTATTCTTGGCGTTGCCGGTATATTCAAAACCGCCGCCGCTGAGTGTAACCCATTCGGCCTTGAATAAAGAATTGTCGTCCGTTTGTAAATTAGCGTCAAAACCTTCCACGCCGACAACAGAGCCGTTTTCGCCAAAGACAAATGTAAATTCGTCGTCACTGCCGAGAGTAAAGTGTTGATATTGCCACTCGTCAGAATCGGCGTCGAGAGAATATTTGCCGCTGTTGGCAGTCGTCTTTACAACTATAACGCCCGCGCCCGAAGTCTTGAAGTCGATTTTTTCTCCGACGTTAATTCCGCTCTCAATCGTAATTTCGTAGCCGTCTTGCAGGTTGCCGATTGTCTTAATCAAATCTTCGCTTGCAGAAATTTCGACGCCCGCATTGTTGTTGCTGATAGAAAGCTTGGTGTAATCCCGCGTGCTGAATTTATTTTCGGTGTAAACGCAATAGGTTCCGTCAAGGAAAGTAACTTTGCTGTCGGTGCTGTCAATCGAAATCCAATCGGCGGCGGTTGAAGTCCCTGCCGTACCGCGCGGGCTGACAGTCGCCTTATCACTCACGCCGCGAATCGCAGTAACATTCGGATCGATGATATAAACATCATTCGGAAATTTTTCGGAAAGGTCAATCGGCGAAATTGCCTCAATCGCATAATCTTCATCGCCCTCAACGCCAAGCGAATCGCCGTTATAAACGACATTGCCGCTGAGATGATTGATATTCGTATGAACGCCCGATTGCGGAACGTAACGCACTGCACCAATTGAAACACCGTCGGGAATTTCGTCGCCGTCCCCGTCTTTGAGGTTGCCGCCGCTAAGCGTAAAATCGGCAAATTTCTGCGCGGTCGAGGTAGGAAAGTAATTCTGCGCGGGTGAAGTAAATTTGTAAGCACCGCCTTCAAGTGTCGACCATTTGGCAATGTATTCGACATTGAGCGACGCGGCGGCTGATACTCCCGCAAAAGTAAATGAGCCGTCGCCGAAATCAAGCACAAGATTTCCGTCCTTAACTACTGAGGACACGGAAGAAACGCCGACAACTTTTAAAGTATCGTCCGCGCCAAAGCCCGTGACAGTGTCGTCGCCGTCGCCTTGTGTGTATTGATAAGTCTGGCTATGTTTATTGTTGTAAACCGTGATTTTATCGTTGCCTTTACCCGGAATGATAAACGAGTCTTCCGCGTCACGGAAAAGATTGATGACATCATCACCGTCTCCGCCTTTAACGGTTATTTCGTAGTGACCGACTGCGACTGTATCATTGCCGTCGCCCGCCTCAACATAGCTGTTAAAAGACCCGTTATGTAAAGTAATTCCGTTTCCGCCTGCGCCGCCGATAATGCTTGAACGCCGATTACTCGTGATGACAGAATTTTTTCCGTTGCCCAGATAAATAACATTATCCATGCCGTTGCTGTCGGAACAAATCGTATTACTGCCGTCGCCTGTGTTTACCGTGACATAAGCACTGCCCGCGATTGAAACTTTGTTATCTCCTTCGCCCGCATTAATTACGGAATAGTTGCCCGTATTTACTTTCTTATCGACGAGGGCATTTACGATTGTGTCATTGCCGCCCAGTCCGTTTATCGTGACGTTTTTGCCGCCGGCATTACTGAGATAATCATCGCCCGAAGTTCCGGCTATCAGAGTATTGCCCGGCACTTCCGGAGGCAATGTACCGCCGCTGAAAATTGTTTGTGTCAGATTGCCTTCGGCGTCGACGAGATTAATATTCATGTTGTTTGCTTCTATGAGCGTAATTGTTCCGCTACCGACAGTCACTACAACATTATTGCCCACAAGTTTTGCGTTTGAAATAGTGCCCGACGTTATTTGGAGGGAATCCGTTTCACTGAAGTTTGTTATGGTATCGTTGCCGTCGCCTTCTGCGTATTGTACAAGATTTGTGTGGTCGGTATCGACGGGACCTCTTAACGTAATGACATCGTCGCCTGTTCCCGCGTTAATGCTTATATCGTAAGCGTTTCTGTAAGTTTGAATGGTATCGTTGCCGCTGCCCGCGTTGATTGTGACGTTATGCCCGACCGCGTCAATGACATCATCGCCGTCACCGGAAATCATTGTATTATTATCCGAGCCGGTGTAGCAACAAAGGGAATCATTACCGGAGCCGGATTGCAGAAGGTTATTCGGCGAAGTAGTTTGAATGACATTATTCCCGTCGCCCGCGATAACGCTTACTTTATCCGAGCCGCCTTGAATTGTGGCTTGATTGTTGCCGCTGCCCAGATTTATTAAAGCTCTGTTGGCTGCTTGACCTTCGAGTCCGCTGTAAACGGTATCATCGCCGTCACCCGAATTAATGGTAACGTCATCTGCCAAATTGAGAATCGAATCCGCCTCCGACGTTCCAACCAAAAGCGTATCGGCAACCGAATTTTCGAGTATCATAATTTAACACCTCCGTTTTTATTTTTGAGTTGCCCGTTCGATTGTCGATACCGTTAATGCCTCGTCCGAACTTTTATTTTCCTGTTCGGCTTGAACATAAAGCATTGCATCAATATCAACGGGAACGCCCATTGCCTTTTCGAGTTGCGCCTTGCTGACTTCGCAGTTATAAATCGCATTGAAATAATTCATGCGAGCCTCTGTCAATTTTTCTTGCGCGTCCATGACTTCAAGATTAATGCCGACACCTTCGGCGTATTTAATCTGCGCGATATTGTAATCTTCCTCCGCTTGCGAAACCGCAATTTTCATTGTCGCTATCTGTTTTTCTGCCGCCGTTAAGTTGTTATAAGCCTTGCGAACGTCAAGTTCGACGCTCTCTCTGGCTTGAACAGCCGCCGATTGCAGACGTTTAACGGTCGCTTCGTTTTCATGAACTTGCGCCGCCGTCCATGAAAAAGTTGCGCCTGTCGCTCGACGCATTCGGCTTAAAATCCATTTTGCATTTTCTCTGCTTTCCTTCGACTGCTCAATAGTCCGATTGTTATTCAAAGCGAGGATTATGCTTTCTTCGAGACTTAAGTTGATAATTCCCGAATCAGCCGACGTTTTCGGCAAGCAAATTACGATTCCGATTAAAAAAGTCACTAAAAATCTTAGGAATTTCAAGTTGCCTCACTCTCCTCGACAGTTGGCTTTATTTTTTTTCGGCTGAGTTTTGACGAGATATATTGAACTATGACAAAGAAAACGGGTATCAGGAAAATGCCCAGACTCGTTGCAAACAACATGCCGCCGACGACTGCCACACCCATTCCGTTACGAGCCGCCGAACCTGCGCCGCTTGCCATTGCCAACGGCAAACAACCGATAATAAACGCGAACGAAGTCATCAAAATTGGGCGTAATCTTAACCGCGCAGATTCCAAAGCGGCTTGAACAGGCTCCATATTGTTATCTGTCCTTACTTTGGCAAATTCGACGATTAGAATTGCATTCTTTGCCGCAAGCCCGATTATCATGATGATTCCGATTTGCATATAAACGCTGTCCTGCAAGCCCGGATTCGGACTGCCGAGCATTGCACAAATCATTGATAAGCCGAATTCACTGAGCAACGCCCCGAAAATTCCCGTCGGCACGGTTAAAAGCACGGCATAAGGCACCGACCAACTTTCATACAGCGCGGCGAGGCATAAAAACACAAAGACCAATGCCAACGCCAAAACCTGCGCGGTTGAGCCTGATGCATTTTTTTCTTCGCGACTTTGCCCCGACCATTCGATATTAAAACCTTCGGGAGCCTCAGTTTTTACAACTTCTTCCAAAGCCGCCATTGCCTGCCCCGAACTGTAACCTGTGGCGGCGCGTCCTTGAATTGAAATTGCACGTTTGGAGTTAAATCGGCTGATTTGCATTGTGCCCGTATTAAGTTTCGGCGTTATCAAGGTATCAAGCGGAATCATTTTTCCTTTTGAGTTTCTGACGTACATAAATTTTGAAGTCTCAACTTCCGAGCGATAGAAAACGTCCGATTGCAACATAACTTTATAAGTCCGTCCGAATCGGTTAAAGTCATCTGCCGCCATGCCGCCGAAATTTACTTGAAGGGTCGAATAAATATCGCTGAGATTTACGCCGTGCATTTCGACTTTCTCGCGATTGATTTCGTATTCATAAGTCGGCGCGGTAATGCTGAAAGTTGTACTCATGCCCGTCAATTCGGGTCGCTGATTCGCCGCCACGATTAATTTGTTTGTTATATCGTAAAGTTCTTTGTCAGTATGTTCCGACATATCCTGAAGTTGCATAGTCAATCCGCCGACCGAACCCAAACCCGGCAGTGCGGGAGGATTTATCGCCAAAACGGTTGCTTCGGGCACGGCGGCTTTTCCAATCGCCATTGTTTTCATAGTGACTGCCGTAACCGATTGAGATTTCTCCGTGCGTTCCGCCCAAGACTTTAAGCCGACGAACATAACCGCGCCGCTTGATTTTGCGCCTGCAGACATTATGTCAAAACCGCCGACCGACATTACCGAATTGATTTCGGGAATTTGTTTCAGCATGACTGCGGTTAATTTATCTATCGTTTCGGACGTGTGATTTAGCGAAGTTCCTTCGGGCAATGATATTCCGACCATGTAATAACCTTGATCTTCGCTCGGCACGAAAGTTGAAGGTATCACTTTATAAAGCCAGCCCGTCAAAGCGCAAACAATTATCATGAAGACAATCGCAAGCTTGGAGTGCTTTATAAAACCCGCGACAATTCCCACGTAAGAATTTTTTGTACGGTCAAACCAATCATTGAACGCCTTAAAAAGTCTGTCGACGATACCGAGCTGTTTATTCGGGTCTTTAGGTTTAAGAATCATGGCACAAAGGGCGGGCGTTAAAGTCAGCGCGATAAATGCCGACAAGCCCATTGATATTGCTATCGTCAGCGCGAATTGCCGATAAAGTACGCCCATCATGCCGCCCAAAAATGCTACGGGCACGAACACTGCCGCCAATACAAACGCTATTGCCACGACAGGACCTTGAACTTCAGCCATTGCGCGTTCGGTTGCCTCGACGGGCTGAAGTCCTTCTTCCATGTGGTGTTCGACGTTTTCGATAACAACAATGGCGTCGTCGACGACCAAGCCGATTGCCAATACCATTGCGAATAAAGTTAATGTGTTGATTGAGAATCCCAAAATTATAAATGCGCCCAATGTTCCGACAAGCGACACGGGCACGGCAAGCAACGGAATAATCGTTGCCCTCAAACTCTGCAGGAAAATAAAAATGACCAGCACAACCAAAATCAATGCCTCAATAAAAGTTTCGATGACTTCATCAAGCGAGGCTTCTATAAATTCCGTGCTGTCCAAAACTTGTCCGTATAAAATTCCTTCGGGGAAATCTGCGCGGGCTTCTTCAAGAATTTTTTTGACTGCGCCGACAGTCTGCATGGCATTGGCGTCGCTCGTCAACTGAATTGCAAAACCGACGGAAGGATGCCCGTTAAATTTTGAAATGGTGCTGTTGTCTTTCGCGCCGATTTCAACCCTTGCAACGTCTTTCAAACGTATAAAGCCGCTCGCGTCCGATTTTAAAATTACTTCGGCAAATTCTTCCGGCGTCGACAACCGACCGTGAATTTTGCCCGTGTATTGTTTTTCCTGTCCTTGATTCGCGGGCAAAGTTCCCACAGTTCCTGCGGCGGCTTGCGCATTCTGCTTTTTAATGGCGGAGATAACATCGGTGACAACAAGATTATGCGCGGCAAGTTTTTCGGGATTAAGCCAAACGCGAATTGAATAATCCGCGCCGAAAACTTGAACATTGCCGACACCTTCGACGCGCTGAATTTTGTCCAAAAGGTAAATATCGGCGTAATTCTTCATGAAAACGCGGCTGTATCTGCCGTTCTCGCAGTAAAGCGCGAAAATCATCGCATTATCACTTGAAGATTTAACGGTTGTCACGCCCGCGCTTTGAACGTCCGACGGCAAACGATTCATAACGCCCGCCACATTATTTTGAACTTTAACGGCGTCCATATCGCCATCGGTTCCGACCTCAAAAACGACGCTTAAATTATACGAGCCGTTATCACTCGAATTTGAGGACATGTAACTCATTCCCTGCGTCGTATTTACTTTCTGTTCAATGATTTGTGCGACGGTCTCATCAACTGTGGAGGCATTCGCGCCGCTGTATGAAGTACTGACAGAAATTGTCGGCGGAGCAATTTGAGGATATTGAGCAATGGGAAGTTGCAAGCCCGCCAAGACGCCGACGATAACGATTATGATTGAAATGACTATCGCGAATATCGGTCTGTGTATAAAAAATTTTGCCATTATTCGCTACCTCTTTTATCCGAATTAAAGAGAGTATCGTCGGATTTCATTGAAAAGCCCATTTCTTTTGCGGTGACTTCGGTAACTTCAAGCGGCATATTTTCGCGAAGTTTGCTCAAGCCCTCAACGATAACCATATCATTTGATTTTAAGCCTTCAGTCACGATATAATATGAGCCGATTTTTTCTCCGAGTTTAACTGTGCGGATTTCGGATTTGTTTTCGGCATTGGCAATCAGTACAAATGATTCGCCCAAAAGTTGTTGAATTGCCCGCTCCGGCACGAGAATTGC
>JAFZIQ010000025.1 GCA_017554285.1 Selenomonadaceae bacterium | reverse complement strand
TCAAAGACGGCACACTCACGCTTACGGTAAAAGACGGCGGCTCTGTCATATTCAAAAATGTTACCGCCTCAACCGATTTCAACATCAATGGCGAAGCTTATCACGTCAGCGGAAAAACTCTAGCCAAATAAAAAATCCTAATCCCTAGTCCCTAATCCCTGTTCCCTACTCCCTGTGTAGGGATTTTTTTTGCTCGGATAAAGTATTTTCATTTCGGTTAATTGCACAACGGAAACTTTTTGAATACAATAACGGAGAATTTTTTGGGAGGTGAAATTTTGGGCGTCAGGGAGTTTTTGGAGCCGATTAAGAAATTTTTTCTTGAGGATAGCGGCGAAGTTATCGGCGCATATTTTGACGGAGAAAAGATTTTTATCGCCAGACTTACCAAAAAATTTGAGACGATTGAAATTGAATCCGACAGCTCGGAGTTTGAACAAATCGCAGAGAAAATTTTTCAAGTCTGTAAGCAAAAGGGGTGGAAGACTTCATCAATAGGATTTTGCCTTCGCAACGATGACGCCGTAACTTTTCAAACAGAAATTGATAACATACCCGAAAAAGAAATTCCCGCGCTGGTTAAAAGTTGGGCAATCGCGCAGGCGGGCGAGGACGCAATTTTTTCATTTACTAAAGTCGGCGAGGAACTTTGGATGGAAACTTTGCCTGAGACAACGGCTGAAGAAATTTTCGGCGCGTTTAAAAAGTTCGGATTGAATCTGCGCGGGCTGTCGGTCATGCCTGTCGACTTGCTGACAAAGATTCACCCTTACGACAGGACGGAATTCATAACAGAAATCATTCGCGAAAGAAAAGCTCCGAATCTTTTAACGACACGAGGCGGCTTGATTAATTGGCAAAAAATTTCCTATGCGGCGGCGGCAATATTCTTAATCGCATTAATCGGCGGCTCGATAAAACTTTTTCTTGATTACGGCGAGGCTTCGGATAAACTTGACGCGGCAAAAATTTCTGTGGAAAGTTTAAGCGAAGATATTGCTTTGAAGAAAACTCTGGACGAAAATATTGACGAACTTCACCGAATAAATCGGATTGCCGCGCAGGTTGAGACGTTGCAAAATTTTAATCTCCTAATCAATCTCGGAAGAATTTCCGATAAAAATATTCGCTTAACCAAACTTCGCGCCGAAGAAAATTTATTGGAGATTGAGGGCATAACCGATAACACAGACACTCTGAAAAATTATTTGGGGCGTGTGAAAAATTCTGTTGCCAAATCTGCGCGGCTTGAAAGTTCTTCCGAGCGCGACGACGGCGAAATTATCTTTGTGATTCGCGCCGCATTGGAATAAAATATTAAGGAAGTGATTTTTGATGATAGAAATTTTTGACGGGGCAATGGGTACAATGTTGCAAGCGGGCGGCTTGAAGGCGGGCGCGTGTCCCGAACTTATGAACATTGAGGCACCCGAAGTTGTGAAGAAAATTCACCGCGCTTATATTGAGGCGGGCGCAACGATTATTGAGACAAATACTTTCGGCGCGTCGAGTTTAAAGCTCGCTCATTACGGGCTTGAAAATCGCGTTCATGAATTGAACTTCGCCGCCGTGAAAATCGC
Organism: Selenomonadaceae bacterium; assembly: GCA_017554285.1. Lineage (GTDB taxonomy): Bacteria > Bacillota > Negativicutes > Selenomonadales > Selenomonadaceae > Quinella. The sequence continues at coordinate 34,784 of JAFZIQ010000025.1, read as the reverse complement.
CAAAGAAGCCGCTCAATCTCAAGCCAAAGTCGCGGGTTCAATCGGTCCTACAGGTAAATTTATTTCGCCGCTCGGTGATTTGGACTTCGACGACGCTTATAATATTTTTCGCGAACAAGCTTTGGCATTGGCGGAAGCGGGCGCGGATTTTCTTATTATCGAGACGTGCATTGATATTCAAGAAATGCGGGCGGCTTTACTTGCGGCTAAGGACGTTTGCAATTTGCCGATTATCTGCCAACTTTCCTATAGCGAAGACGGTCGAACCGTCACGGGCACCGACCCGCAATCTGCCGCCGTTATTCTCGACGCTATGGGCGCAAGTATTATCGGCGTCAACTGTTCGCTCGGTCCGGAACAATTAGTTCCCGTCGTTAAGATTTTGGCGGAAAATTGTCGCGTTCCTGTCAGCGTTCAGCCCAATGCGGGTATGCCCTATCTTGAAGACGGCAAAACCAAATTTCCTATGGACGCCAAAACTTTCGGCTCGTGGGGAATCAAACTTGTCGAGGCGGGCGCAAGTTATTTGGGCGGTTGTTGCGGCACGACGCCCGAACATATCCGCGAACTGGCAAACGTCGTAAAAAAACTAATCCCTAATCCCTCGTCCCTTGTCCCTACACTTATGTTGGCAACTAGGAGCAAGACGGTTAATATCGATAAAAATTTGCCGACAGTTTTAATAGGCGAACGAATTAATCCTACAGGCAGGAAAAAATTAGCCGCAGAAATTCGCGAAGGTTCGCTTTTAGGCGTTAAAAAGGACGCTCTCAATCAAGTCAAGGCAGGCGCGAAAATTCTTGATGTCAATATGGGCGTCGGCGGCATTAATCAGCCCGAAATGATGGCTGAGGCGGTTAAAGAAATCGCTCGAATAACCGACGCGCCTTTGGCAATCGATACCGGCGACGCGGAGGCTTTGGAAGCTGGCTTAAAAAATTTTCCCGGTCGTGCGCTGATTAATTCCGTGAGTTTTGAGCCTGACCGCATTAAAAATTTTCTGCCGCTAGCAAAACGTTACGGAGCCGCAATTTTAATTCTTCCTCTGACTGAAAAGGGCGTTCCAAAAACTTCTGCCGAACGTGTTGCCGTTGCCAAAAAAATTATCGACGCCGCCAAAGCTCATGGACTTGACGACGGAGATTTTCTGCTCGATGCCCTTGTCATGACTATTTCCGCAGATAAAAATGCTTGCCTTGAGGTTTTAAACACTCTGAAACTTTATCGTGAACAATTCGGCTTGCCGACGACTATGGGTTTAAGTAATATTTCTTTCGGCTTGCCTAATCGCCCGTTGATTAACAGCACGTTCTTTGCAATGTGCCTTGCCGCAGGACTCGACGCTCCGATTATGAATCCCTACGATGAATCAATGCAAAATGTTTTGAAATCTGCCGCCGCCTTGCTCGGAAAAGACCCCAACGGACTGAACTTCAGCAGGGAACAGGGATTAGGGAACAGGGAACAGAAAAATATCATTGCTTTGCCGACTCTCGACGCGATTAAAATTGCCGTTCAGGAGGGCGACAAAGACGAAATCCCCGCGCTGATTAAAAAGGCTGTCGATGAAAATTTTTCTGCCGATGAAATAACCGAACGCGCTTTAACTGCCGCAATGAACGAACTCGGCGAAGATTTCGGCTCCGGTAAAATTTTCTTGCCGCAAGTTTTATTGAGTGCCGAAACCATGCGGCTAGCCTTTGACGAATTGAAAAAAATTCTGCCCGCGCAGGAAACCAAGACGCACGGAACTTTTGTTATCGCGACGGTTAAAGGTGACGTTCACGATTTGGGCAAAAATATCGTCGGAGCTTTGATTTCAAACAGCGGCTTTAAACTTATCGATTTGGGAAAAGACGTTGACTCGGCGGAAATCGTTCGAGCCGCCATTGAAAATGACGCCGATATTGTCGGACTGTGCGCCCTTATGACAACGACGATGATTCAGATTGATAAAGTCATTGCCGATTTACACGCGGCGGGCTGTGCGGCTAAAGTCATGGTCGGCGGCGCGGCTTTGACGCAGGAATATGCCGATTCTGCCGGCGCGGACGCTTATGCCAAAGACGGCGTTGAGGCTGTTCGTTTGGCTAAAAATTTAATCGGCGAATAAGAGGGGGAAAAAATTTTGCCGATATATAACGCGCAGATTTTGGAGATAGACGCGGCGGAAACTCGTCGCTACGCGGGCTTAAAGACAGCTCAAAATTTCGGCGAGAAAAATATTGCGGACGCCTGCGCGGAAGCTCTGATACTTTCGGAAGTTCGAGGCGTCTGGGAGCTTTACGATTATAAAAATTGCACGGTCGAAAGCGAGCCGCCCTTTACAATCGCGGGCAATTCGATTATAAAACACCTTAGCGGTTGCGAGAAAGTAATCTGTGTGGCGGTAACGGTCGGCGCGGCGATTGAACGGGAGATTAATAAAAAATTTGAGCGCGGAGAATATTTAAATTCGGTACTGTTGGACGCGGCGGCTACTGCGGCAGTCGAACAGGCGGCTGATTTAATGGAGAAAAATTTTGCGGCGAAATTTTCTAAGGAAGGATATAAAATGCGTTGGCGATTCAGTCCCGGTTACGGCGATTGGGATTTGACGGCGCAGGAAAAACTTTTTAAAATTTCGGGCGCGGAACAAATCGGAATAAGTTTAACTTCGGCAATGATGTTGGAGCCGAGAAAATCCGTTACGGCAATTATCGGACTCGAAAAAAAGGGACAAGAGACAAGGGGCAAGGGACAAGGGAATTGCGCTGCCTGTAATAAGATTGATTGTCCGATGAGGAAATAAAAATTTATGATGAAGTTTTTCAAGGAGATGTTGCGATATATGAAACGAAACGACCCGTGTTGGTGCGGCAGCGGCAAGAAATATAAAAAGTGTCATGCAGATTTTGACGCAAAAATTGACGAGATAAGATTTATCAAAGCTAAAAATCAGACTCGCCCGCCGAAACGCTTAATCAACAATGCGGCAGACATTGAGGGGATAAAGCGTGCGGCAGTAATCAACGCGGGTGCACTCGACTTGATGAGCGAGCTTGTAAAAGAGGGTGTCGATACCTTAACGCTCAACAACGCCGCGCATGAATTTATCGTAAGTCACGGCGCGAATCCGAGTTGCTTGGGCTTTGAAGGTTATCCGAAGAGCATTTGCATTTCGGTTAATAACGTCATTTGTCACGGCATACCTTCGCGCAAGGAAATTCTCAAGGCGGGCGATATTCTCAACATTGATATAACGACCGACCTCGACGGCTACTTTGCCGACGCCACGCGTATGTACACTGTCGGCGAAATATCTCCCGAAGCTCGGCGATTAATCGACGTGACGCATGACATTATGGAGGCGGGCATTGCGGCGGCTAAGGCGTGGCATTTCGTAGGAGATATAGGCGCGGCTTGCGGCAAAATGGCTCACGATAACGGCTATTCCGTCGTAACCGATTTGGGCGGGCACGGCGTCGGTAAAAAATTTCATTTGGAGCCGTTTGTCAGTCACGATTGCAAAGCTGAAACCGGAATGCTCCTTGTGCCGGGCGTTGTCTTGACGGTTGAGCCGATGATTAATGCCGGCGAAAAATATACGACGACTGATGAAGACGATCATTGGACTGTCAGGACTAAGGACGGGAGTTTATCGGCGCAATGGGAGAAAACAATTTTGATAACCGAGACGGGCGCGGAAGTTTTGGCGAGTTAAAAGGAGTTTTGAACTTTGAAAGCAGTAGTTTTATCAAGCGGCGGACTCGATTCGACGACATGTTTGGCAATGGCGGTAAAAAAATTGGGCGCGGAAAATGTATCGGCACTTTCGATTTTTTACGGGCAACGTCACGAACGGGAATTGCAAAGCGCGAGAGCCGTAGCGAAATTTTATAACGTCGCCCATTACGAACTTAACGCCGCAGAAATTTTCAAAAATTCTCATTCCGCCTTGCTGAATACTTCAAGCGAATCACTCGAAAAAAGCTCCTATGCCGCGCAGATTTCCAAAAATCATTCGCCGCGAATTTCAACTTACGTTCCGTTCAGAAACGGGCTTATGCTTTCGATAGCGGCGAGTTTCGCGGACGGTCTTTACGAAAAAGATTCGATTGAAATTTATATCGGAGTACATGCGGACGACGCGGCTACGGGCAGTGCTTACGCCGATTGTCGCGCTGATTTTGTCGCGTCGATGAGTGCGGCAATCCGAATCGGCACGTATGAAAAAATCAGATTGGTTGCTCCGTTTTTATGTCAAAAAAAATCCGACGTTGTTAAGGTCGGATTGGAATTGAAGGCTCCGTATGAATTGACGTGGAGTTGTTACGAACGCGGCGATAAACCTTGCGGGCAATGCGCCACTTGCCTTGACAGAGCTAAGGCATTTGAACTTAACGGCATCGAAGACCCCGCATTGAAATTTTAATAAAAAACTTCTTGAAGGCATAAGCCCTGCGCGGGAGCAGTAGCGGGCAATAAACTTCTGTCACGAGCGTCGATGATTTTTTGGAATTCGTCGACGCTTAATCTTTGTCGTCCGACGGCAACAATACCCGCAGTGATATTTCGCGCCATGTGATACAAAAAGCCGCTTGCGTGAATTTTTATCGTTAAAATATCGCCGCTGAAAAGATTTTCATTAAAAATTTCAGCCGCGTAAATCGTTCGGACGGGATTCATATTGGGAGCACCGCCCGCCGCCTTGAAACTTGAGTAATCCTTTGTGCCGATTAACAAAGTCAGAGCCTTACGCATTGCCTCAACGTCAAGCGGTCTGAAAATGTGCCAAGCAAATCGATTGACTAAGGGATTCGACGCCGACCCGCGCAGAATTCGATAAAGATAAATTTTACTCTTCGCACTGTGCAATGCGCTGAAATATTTATCGACTTCCCGCGCCTCACGGACGACAATATCTGACGGCAAAATCGAACTCGCGGCAAGCGGAATTCTTTCAACGTCGATTCGCCCGTCGGTAAAGAAATTGACAACTTGCCCGAAGGCATGAACTCCCGCGTCCGTTCGACCTGCCGCCGCCAGTTCTATTTTATCGCCGAAAATTTTTTCAAGCCGCTCCTCCAAAATATTTTGAACGGCAACTCGCGGCGGGCTTTGCCATTGAAAGCCGTTGTAATTCGTGCCGTCATAGGCGACAGTCAACGCGATATTCCGCCGCCGCAATTTCATTTCCTGTTTATGTTCAGACCTCAAAATTTTCCTCCCGAAATTTTTTTATCATTATACACGAACGCGACTTTATTTTTGTGAAAAATTTTTGAAGACACGGGAAAAGTTTCGTGATAAAATAAAATAAACGGAGGTGAACAATTTTTGGTTGATAACAAGACAAAGGCGACGGCAACATTGGCGGCAAGTGCAATCTGCGCGGTCTCGACGTTGCCGGAAATTTCTCCGCTGAAATTTATTTTGACGGGCGCGGTCGGTAATTTCACATTGGGATTATTGAATCACGGGTTTTTGGCGGCGACGATAGGCGGTATGGCGGACTGGTTCGGAGTGACGGCACTTTTTCGCAAGCCGCTCGGAATAGGTTTTCACACGGAAATTTTACGTCGCAATCGTGCTCGGATAATGGATGCGATAGTCGAATTCGTCGGCACCGACCTTTTAAACACCAAAAATATTATGGAGACTGTTCGCGACGAAAACACCGCGCAACTTTTGATTGATTATTTCGAGCAAAATAACGGTCGCGCAAAAACTAAGGCACTTGTGCGGGACGTTTTGAGCGAATTGTTTGGCGGACTTGACACGAAAAATATTTCTCAAGGGATTGCGCCGATTTTGGAGAACGAAATTAAAAATCTGGACGCGCAGAAACTTTTCGACGCGGTGATTAAAGTTATAACGAGCGATAAACACAGCCGCCGTATTTTGATGATACTTTTCGACACGGGTCATAAAATTTTACAAAGTCAGCACATGCAGGAAGAGATTTTGAAAAAGATAACCGAACTGCGCGAGGCTTATGAAGGCGATTCTGCGGGACGCGCTTTGGTGCTGTCGAGTATGGATTTGACTGACGAAAAAATTTTGCGGATATTGAATGAAACGGTCGAGAAGAAAATCAGCGACGCTGAGAAAATTCTCAATACAAAAGGCATGGTCGACGCCGAAACCGCTAAGGCGGCAGAGGAAATGATTCAAATGTTCGGCGGCTTCGTGAGGAATGCGACGGGCAGTCTTAACACGAAAAAATTTCTTGACGACGTTAAAAATCTTTTCATGGAGAAATTCGATTCGGCGAATTTTATCAAGACGTGGCTCGACGTGAATGTTAAAGGCGAGACCGACCCGCGAATTTTGGAAAAGATACGTCGACAGCAAATGGCTAATCCGAATGTAAAGAGGATAGTTGAAGTTGAGCGCAAGCCCGTTATCTGGAAAGAGGCGGCGGATTTCATTGTCGACGCTAAGATTGACGAGTTCAAGGCGAATAAAAAATATCAGCGGAAATTCGACGCGCTGATAAAAGGTTTTGTAGAAAATTTGCTTGAAGAATATCGCGAGCAAATACCGCAGATGATTCGTGAGCGGCTTGATAAATTCAGTGACGATGAATTGACGGCATTTGTTGAAGGGCACGTTGCGAACGATTTGCAGATGATAAGAATTAACGGCTCTGTCTGCGGCGCGATTGTCGGTATGTTTTTATATATCGTCTCGCAAATTATCGAAAACGCATTACGTTAAGAGGGGTGACGATTTTTGAACAGGTGGAACAATGCGGACACAACTTTACTTTGTGCCGCGCTGTTTTTTTTAATGGCGGCAGGCGTTAAAATCGCATTTCCGGGCAATATCGTTGCGGAAGGCTTTTTATTCGTGACGGAGGCGGCATTGGTCGGCGGAATAGCGGACTGGTTTGCGGTGACGGCGTTATTCAAAAAGCCGCTCGGATTTCCGTTTCACACGGCGATATTGCCGCGCAGGAGAGAAGATTTCGTTAAAGCGTCGGTTGTAATGGTTCAGCAGGAATTTTTTTCACGGCGAAATATCTTTAAAAAGCTGGGCGACTTCAAACTTTTACCGCGCATAGTTAAATTTTTTGAAAAGGATTCGACGCGCAAAACGGTTATTGAGGAACTGTTTAACGTCGTGAAAAAATTTGTAGCCGCGCAGAATAAGGAAACGCGCTCAAAGACGATAGCAAATGAATTGCGCCGAATTCTGCGAGATATTCCCGCGCAGGGTTTGATTAGCGATTTCGGAGCGCAATTCAAACGCGGCGATAAGGATAAAGAAATCTTTATCAGCATAGTCAAAGCGATGCGCAAGACTGCCGCCAAGCCGGAAACTTGCGACAAACTTCAGGCGATTTTGGAGAAATACGCGGAAGAAAAAACCAAAAACATGGGCGGCTTTTCAATTTTAATGGCGGGGCTTGCGCAAATGTTGGACTTGGTGAACTTTGAGGAAGCGGCGCGGATAATGCAAACGCAACTGCTGAAATTATTGGACGAACTCGCCGCCGATTCGCAAATTCATCGTCGAACGCTTAACGAATGCCGATTAAAAATATCGGAGCTGAGTGAAACGCCCGAATTCAAAGATTTGGTTGAGCGAATTCAAATAGACGCGGCGACGGAACTGCCGCTTGAAGAGGCGATTGAACTTGCGCTGATTCACATAGAAAACCAAATCACGACGACGGACTTTGAAGAGGCATTAAAAAAGGCACGGGAGTCGAAAACTCTCGAATTGAACAGCAAAAGTTTGGGCGTGTTGCTCGTGAATATTTTCAATGACGAATACGACAACTTTTTAAAACTTATCAGCGAAGATACTGCGGCGCGAGATGCGTTTGAGAAATTCATTGACGAATTGACGGCGCGGGCGGCACTTCATGCCCAACCTTTGGTCGGGACTGTCGCGAAGTCTGCATTGGACAAGTTGACGGAAGAGCAATTAAACAATTTGGTTTACGACAAGGCTGAGCAAGATTTTATCTGGATTCGATTAAACGGGTCGATAGTCGGCTCGGCAGTAGGGCTTGCGATTTTCATTTTGATAAAAGCGGCGGGATTGAGTATATGAAGATAGCGTTTTTCGATTCGGGAATGGGCGGCTTATCGGTTTTGCATCACGCGCTGAAAATTTTGCCGCAAGAAGAATTTATATTTTATGCAGATGAAGATAATGTTCCTTACGGGACGAAATCACGCGAAGAAGTATTAAAATTTGTGGACGAGGCATTCAAATTTTTAATCGCGCAGGGCGTCGGAGCGATAGTGGTGGCTTGCAATACGGCGACTTCGGCAGCGGTAAAGAAAATGCGCGAAAAATATTCATTGCCGATAATTGGAATGGAGCCGGCGTTAAAAGTTGCGTTGGATTTATTTCCCGCGCGAAAAGTTTTGGTTACGGCGACGGCGATAACAATCACGGGCGAGAAAATTCGCTTGCTGATAGAAAAACTTCATGCGGAAAATTTTGTGGAGCTTAAAGCGTTGCCTCGACTGGTAGAATTTGCGGAGCGACAGGAATTTAATTCGGCGGCGGTTGAAAGTTATCTGCGCGGCGAGCTTGCCGATTATGACTTTGAAAAATTTTCGTCATTGGTGTTGGGTTGCACGCATTTTAACTATTTCAAAGATACGCTGAGAAAAATCTTGCCTTCGCACGTGAAAATTTTGGACGGGAACGCGGGAACCGTTAATGAATTGATTCGCCGAGTTAAAGGAATCAGGAGTCAGGTGTCAGGTGTCAGGGAAATTAAATTTTTTTACTCAAAAAGGCGCGTAACAGATTCGGCTGAATTGGCTCGACTGGAGAAATTTTTAAGACGTTTGGACGAAATGGAGGCGGTGACATGAAGACTTATAAAGCGGCGATATTCGATTTGGACGGCACATTGACGGACACGCTGGCAGATTTACATGAAAGCGTTAATGAAATGCTTGCTCACTATAATTTTCCGTTAAGGACGCTTGATGAAGTCAGACAATTCGTCGGCAACGGCGCAAGAAAATTAATGGTTAGGAGTTTGCCCGCCGATAAGGAGAATTTCGTTGACGAGGCTTTGAAATATTACGACGGCTGTTATGCCCGCAACTGTTTGAAGAAAATCAAGCCTTACGAAGGAATCATGGAGCTTTTGACTACGCTTGAGGCGAAAAAAATACCGCTGGGCATTTGCACGAACAAGCAACACTTCGCGGCGATTGAAATTGCGGATAAAGTTCTTGCGCCGATAAAATTTTCTTACGTCAGCGGCGACGAACCCGGTCTTCCGAGAAAACCAAATCCGACTCGCGCATTGGCGGGCGCAAAAAGTTTCGGCGTAGCTCCCGAAGACGTGGCATATTTCGGCGACACGGCAGTTGATATTCAGACGGCTATTAACGCGGGATTCTTGGCAATCGGAGTGACATGGGGATTTCGTCCGCGCAGTGAACTTGTCGAGAGCGGCGCAGAAATAATTATCGACCACCCGTTGGAAATTTTTGATAAGATTAGTTTTGGAGGGAAATAATTTGTCCATTGAAAAGGTTAAGAAATATTTTGCGGAAATCGGCGAGCCGGAACGGGTGATAGAATTTGAACAATCGACGTTTACCAGCGAACTTGCGGCGGAAGCTTTGAATTGCGAAGTCGGACGCATTGCCAAAACGATTTCTGTATTCGTCGATAAAAAACCTGTGTTAATTTTGATGTCGGGCGATATGAAGATTGACAATAAAAAATTCAAGACGCAATTTAACTGCCGCCCGCATATGATTCCCGTTGAGGAAGTCGAAAATTTAATCGGGCACGCAGTCGGCGGCGTTTGTCCGTTCGCAGTCAATGAGGGCGTCCCGATTTATCTTGATGCCTCGTTGAAACGTTTCGACGTAGTTTATCCCGCCGCAGGTAACGATAAAAGTTGTGCGCGATTTAAACTTGACGAGTTGGAACGCTACATAAAAAGCGCGGGTTGGGTTGACGTTGCCAAGCCTAAATAAACGGAAGTAATCACTATTTTTTTTCATTAATCCCTGCTATAATCTGCGCGGAAAGGATGAACAACATGCAAATTTTTTCACGGCATAAAAGATTTTTTGCAGGGATAATATCGGCGACAATGATTTTTTCAACGAATCCTGCTTTCGCGGCGGAAGAAGATGGCGAAGTTATAACCGAAGTCCCGACAGAAATTTATATGTGGGTGCAATCGACGCCGCGAGCAAATTATTGGTTTAATCATCAGCAAATCGGCTATCGAGTCAGGGAAGACGGCACACTCGATTTGGAAACGTTAATGGTACCGGCGATTTATATTTACGATAACATTCAGATTGAAGACGTGATTCAGAAAAGAAAATGGCGAAAACTTTCAACGCGAGGTTACGATAAATTGGTCGGGCGTTCGGAAATGTTGAAATTCGATTTAAAAAATATGACGGTGCAGGTTGTTGAGAAAACAGATTTGGACGACACATGGGGCGCACTCGATAAAGATACTTCGGGCGAGCCTGTGGATTTGAAAAATTTTTCTGGCAAAGACGTAATGTATAAATTTTATCGGCGGGTATTGGAATGGGCGCGGGAACATAACGAATTGATAATCGGACGTTCGCGAGGGATTTTGAGCGACGAAGACGGCGATCTCCCGATTAATGAAGTCCCGATAAATAAAATTTTCATTCCGCCTGCCGAGTATTGAAAAAAATCTTGACAGTTAAGGATTAGAATGATAAACTTTGCGGCGTTGCGGAGAGTTGTCCGAGCGGCTTAAGGAGCACGACTGGAAATCGTGTGTTACGTTGATAGCGTACCGAGGGTTCAAATCCCTCACTCTCCGCCATCTACTGCAATTACGCATTACGAATTATAAATTGAATTCACAGCCGTGAACGCAGAGACTTGGTTTCGCCGAACACAAACTGTACTGACAAGCTCGCCAGGGCATACGCAGCAACGAGCGGTTATTGTAGCGCAGCTTCGGAATGAGATTAAGCCTTTGCGTTGACGGCTGAAATTTTTTTTGCGCGAAAGGAATTTTCTATGGCATACGAGGCACTTTATACACGCGGCAGACCAAAAACTTTGTCGCAATTAATCGGGCAAGAGCACATTTCAAACGCCTTGACGCGAGCAATTTCAAGCGGCAGATTGTCACACGCTTATTTATTGGTCGGCACTCGCGGCACGGGCAAAACTTCTACGGCACGGCTTTTATCCAAAGCTATGAATTGCGACAGAGTTCACGAGGCACAACTTGCCGGTCGTCCGCTTGATAAAAAAGAAATCCCTTGCAATAAATGCGAATCATGTAAATCCTTTGACTCATCGCCCGATAATGTGGAGTTTGACGCCGCGTCCAATCGTTCGGTTGAAGATGTCACGCGCCTTTTATCGACCGCTTATCTTGCGCCGCTCAGAGCACGCGTCAAAACTTTTATAATCGACGAAGTTCATATGCTGTCGTTCGAGGCAGTCAATTCGATTTTGAAATTAATTGAGGAGCCGCCGCCGAATGTGGCATTTTTTTTGGCGACGACCGAAATAAATAAAGTGCCGATGACAATTCGCTCGCGCTGTCAAGTTTTGAATTTCAGACTGATACCGCCGTCGATAATTGCGCCGTACCTTTTGACGTTGGCAAGAAGATTGAACGTGGGTTTGCAGGAAGAGGCGGCTAAAAAAATCGCTCGGCTTGCTGAAGGTTCAATGCGCGACGCGATGACTTATCTCGACCAATGCTATGCAATGGCTGATAAGGAAATTACCCTTGACGACGTAAACGAAACTTTGGGATTAATTTCCGATGAAAATTTGGACGAAATAATTTCCGCAGTCAAAGCTAAAGACAGAGCGGCAGTCGGCAGAGCGATTACGCAAGCTTTCAGGTCGGGTTTATCGGCAAATATTATCGCCGAATCATTAATCACACGGCTCCGCGATATTGAATTTGACATGCTCGACCGTAATGAAAAAAATTTCTCCGAGCCGGATAATTTTATCGACGCGCTGAGAAAAGCAACGATTGAAATGAACGGCTCCGGCATTCCCGATATAATTTTGGAAATGACATTGATGAAACTTGCCGCGCCCGTTCAAACTTTTACAGCGTCGCAACCCGCGCAGATTTCTTTGCCCAATGAAAATCTTGACGCAGGGCAAAAAATTTTTTATGATACAGCGGATTCATTAAGCGGAGAAATTTCGGACGTAAAATATATTCGCGATAAAGTAAGAGTCCTCAGTTTTACGGGTGACACTTTGAACTTGGGCTTTAAATCGGCAGTTACTGCGAATATGTTTAAGAAAATTCAAAAGGATTTTGAACGGCAAGCCGCGCAGAATACGGGGCGGACGATAAAATTTTCTTACGTCGTCGATACAAAGTTGCCGTCGCCCGTTCTAAACAATATGTCCGAACCCGCTCGCAAGAATCTTACGGGCGCAATGGAAGCCTTTCAAGCGTCCGATGTTGTAAAAATTAATGATTGACAAGGAGAGATTTTGAAATGGCACAACAGGGACTTGATTTAAACGCGATACTCAGACAGGCGCAAGCTTTGCAAAAAACTTTTGAGGAGAGCAAGGCTAAAATTAAACAGGAAACTGCTACGGCTCAAGTCGGCGGCGGCGTAGTCAGCGCGACGGTTGACGGCGAGAAAGTCGTTAAAGAGATTAAGATTTCGCCCGAACTCATCAAAGACGTTGAAGTCAGCGTTATTGAAGATTTGGTAGTCAGCGCGGTTAATGCAGCCAATGCCGAAATCGAAAAGAAAATTAATTCCAACATGGCGTCCTTCGCGACCAATGCACTTGGCGGCGCAGGCGGCAACATAGGAGACCTTATCGGAAAATTTTTAGGCGGCGGCAAGGCTTAATAATTTATGAGTTCAAAAGCAATGGCGGCTTTGGTTGAGTCGCTTACGAAATTGCCGGGCGTCGGAATTAAAACTGCCGCTCGGCTTGCTTATCATATAGCGGAAATGAAATCCGATGACGTAGAAAATTTGGCGGCGGCGATTCGTTCGGTCAAGCTTGATACTCACGCTTGCGAAATTTGTTTCAACACGATTGACGCCGAAAAAAATATCTGTGACATTTGCGCCTCGAATAAGCGCGACGGGAAAATTATTTGCGTAGTCAAGGACGCTAAGGATTTGGACGCTATCGAACGAGCAGGAACTTTCGACGGCAAATATCACGTTACGGGCGGATTGATTTCTCCGTTGGCGGGCGTATCGCAAAACGATATTCATCTGCGCGAGCTGATAAAGCGTGTAAGTGAAGACAGCGTTCAAGAAGTGATAATCGCATTTGAACCGACCGTTGAAGGCGATGCGACTTCACTTTTTATATCGCGATTGCTGAATCCTGCGGGCGTCAAAGTTACGAAACTTGCGCGAGGCTTGGCAGTCGGCGCGGACTTCGCGGGAACAGACAGTTTGACTATCGCTAAGGCAATAGAAAATCGCGTACCGGTTTAAAAAAATCCTCTTCCGAAACAGGAGGAGGATTTTTTTATTTACAAAACGGATTCTACTTATTCATAACCATTCTGTTTATCGCGCTGAACAGGGCTTGAATCGACGCCGTGATAATATCGGTATCCATGCCCGCGCCCCAGAAAGTTTTACCGTCCGCGCCCGTGATTGAAATGTAAGCGATAGCCCGCGCAGATTGTCCGATTTCCAAAGCGTGTTCGTTGTAAGTCAGATTGGAATAGTTTATGCCGAGATTTTTTTGCATGGCGTTAGAGACGGCGTCAAGTCGACCGTTGCCGCGAGCCATATAAGTTATTCGTTCGCCGTCGACTTCCAAATCTACACTGCCCACACGTGCGCCGCCCGGTTCTTTGCGAAGATGAAATTCAATCAGCTTATACGGCTTGTCGACGTTGACATATTGGTCGCTGAAAATTTGATAAATTTCGTCGGGCAAAAGTTCTTTGTGCTTGCGGTCGGAAACAGCCTTGACGCAATAGCCGAAATCCTCGCGCATTTTTTTGGGCATTTCGACGCCGTAACGTTGCTCCATAATAAATCCGACGCCGCCCTTGCCGCTCTGCGAATTGATTCTGATAACGTCGCTGTCGTAAGTCCTGCCAACGTCGTGCGGGTCGATTGGCAAGTAAGGCACAGTCCAACGGTCGGGATTTTTTTCGTCGCGCCAATGCATACCTTTGGCAATCGCGTCTTGATGACTGCCGCTGAATGCCGTAAAGACCAATGAGCCCGCATAAGGTTGACGATCGTGAACTTTCATTCGAGTGACGCGCTCATACATTTCAACGAGTTCGGGCATATTGCTGAAATCAAGTTTGGGGTCGACGCCCAAAGCAAACATATTCATTGCCAAAGTTACAATGTCGACGTTGCCGGTACGTTCGCCGTTGCCGAAGAGTGTTCCCTCAATTCTGTCCGCGCCCGCCAAAAGTCCGAGTTCACAATCTGCCACGCCGCAACCTCTGTCGTTATGCGGGTGAAGGCTCAAAACAACTTTATCGCGGAACTTGAGATATTTATTTATGTAAGCAACCTGCGCGGCGTAAATATGCGGCAAACTCATTTCAACCGTTACGGGGATATTGATAATCGGGCGACGGTCGATAACGGGTTCCCAAACGTCGAGGACGGCATTGCAAACTTCAAGCGCGTATTCAGGCTCTGTTCCCGTGAAACTTTCGGGCGAATATTCAAATCGATAATTCGCGCCCGCCTTCTTCGTCAGCTCAAGTAAAAGTTTCGCGCCGTCCGTCGCAATATTTTTTATCTCGTCCTTCGACATTCTGAAGACTTGCTCGCGCTGAGCTACCGAAGTCGAATTGTAAACGTGAACTATTGCATTTTTCGCGCCTTCGAGTGCCTCAAAAGTTTTCTTTATAATGTGTTCCCGCGCTTGCGTCAAAACTTGAACCGTTACATCGTCGGGAATCAAATTATCTTCAATCAACTTGCGAAGCAACGCATATTCCGTATCGCTGGCGGCGGGGAAACCGACTTCAATCTCTTTGAATCCGATTTTGACGAGCGTTTTATAAAACTCAATCTTCTCGTCGAGACTCATCGGAATAATCAGCGATTGATTACCGTCGCGCAGGTCGACACTGCACCATACCGGAGCTTTTTCGGGATATTCTTTCTGCGCCCAATCCATTATCATTTCGGGCGGCATGAAATAACCTTTACTGTACTTTGTATGATTCTTCAAAATTCAACACCTCGTCAATAATTCGTAATGTAAATTTCAAACGCCGAGATTATAGCAGTTGAACTTCTCACCGCCTGTAGAGGCGGGGGATTCATGAGAAGTTTGATTTATGCAATCCTTATTCTCAAAGGCGAGTCCAAGTCGCCCACACACGGTCGCCTTTCGGGTTCCGCTTACTTTTAAAATTACACTTTTTTAACGTGGTAGTCATCCACAACCAGAATATATCTTTTTGAAACTACAAAGTCAATCGGCAATTCATCTCATCGGTCTTCTTCACGCAAGGGAGGATAAAAATTTTCCCGCCAAATAAATTTTGACAAGCACGCGATACTTAAAATATAATTCAAGCAAGGCAATTCTCTTTTGGAGAGGAGTTTACTGTATGAGGAAAATTTTTTGTTACGCATTCCTGATTATAAATCTTGCATTGCTTTTCACGGGTTGCATTGGCGAAGAAAAAAAAGCCGTCGAAGTTGAAGACGCCGAAACGCCTAATCAAAAACTTATTATCGGACTTGATGACGCTTACGCGCCGTTCGGATTCAGAAATGATGATAATGAAATTGTCGGCTTTGACATTGACCTTGCCGAAGAAGTCGCCGAACGCATGGGCGTCACAGTCGAATTTCGTCCCATAGATTGGGATAACAAGCGGGCGGAGATTACGGAAGGGAAAATTGATATTATTTGGAGCGGCTTTAACATTACACCCGAACGCAAGGAGTATATTCTTTTCAGCAAGCCTTACATGCTTAACCGCCAAATTATTTTGGTGGCGAAGGGCGCAAATAAAGGCATAGTATCTGCTGCCGACCTTGCGGGTAAAGTTGTCGGTACTCAGTTGGGTGCTCCTTCGGACGAATACCTTGCTTATGATAAAACTCTCAAGGAAAGTTTCGGCAAATTCATAACTTACGATAACTATGAACACGTATTTAAAGCTCTGGAGAACGGCGAAGTTGACGCGGTTATTTGTGATGAATTGGTTGTCCGCTATGAAATGCATCGTCACCTTGATAAATTTGAGGCAATCGAGGCGACAGTCGGTCCGATTACAGAATTGGCGGTAGGATTCCGCAAAGACGCAACCGAATTGCACGACAGATTTCAAAAAGTTTTTGACGAAATGATTAAGGACGGCACTGCCGAAAAAATTTCCGAGAAATGGTTTGGAGCCGACCTTATCAGAACGAACAAATAATTTTAATCCTTACGGGGTTTTTATGATGAAAAGATTTTTCTATTACTCATTACGCATTGCGCATTACGCATTCCTAATTGCAGTTTGTGCATTGCTTTTCGGCGGTTGCGGCGATTTCAAAGGACAACAAAAAATTATCGTCGGATTGGATGACGATTTCCCGCCAATGGGATTCAGAAATGAACGCGGCGAACTTGTCGGCTTTGACGTTGATTTGGCTAAAGAAGTCGGCAGACGCATGGGTGTTAATATGGTATTTCAGCCCATTAATTGGGATAATAAGCGCGAAGAAATTCTTTCGGGTCACATAGATATAATTTGGAACGGGCTTGACATAACCGAAGAGCGCAAAAGTTATATGATATTCAGCAAGTCTTACATGGACGACCGCCAAATAGTTTTGGCTAAGAGGGATTGCACGTTGCCTGTTTATTCGGAACACGATTTGGCAGGTAAGATTATCGGAACGCAAGCCGGCTCGACTTCGGATTGTTATCTTAAAAGAAATTTTAAAGACGTTTTGGGTGAGCATAAAACTTACGACAGATTTAAAGATGCGATTGTGGCTTTAATGAACGATGAAATTGAACTTATTGTTTGTGATGAACTTATTGCCCGTTATGAAATGAATACTCACCCCGACCAATTAAAGATAATCGATATTAAAATTGGCGTTATAACCGAGACGGGCATCGGTTTTCGCAAAGAAGATACAGAGTTACGCGACAGAATTCAGGCGACTTTCGACGAAATGATTAAGGACGGCACTGCTAAAAAAATTTCCGAGCAATGGTTTGGAGCCGACCTTATCAGAAGTAAAAGGAGATAAATGGGGAGGGCTGTTATGAAAAAGTTATTTCATTACGCATTATGCATTACGCTTTGCGCATTGTTTATCGCGGGTTGCGGCGGCAATTCGGCGGACAGCAATACTTCGATTAATCGCGGGAAAATAATCATCGGGATTGATGACGGCTTTGCGCCAATGGGTTTTCGTGACGAAAACGGAAATATTATCGGCTTCGACGTTGATTTGGCTAAGGAGGCGGCTAAGCGTATGGGTGTCGCGATTGAATTCAAGCCGATTATTTGGGACAACAAAGAGGCTGAGATAACTTCCGGCGATATTGACATGATTTGGAACGGTTGCGACATTATGGACGAATACAAAAGTTATATGATGTTCAGCAAGCCTTACATGGACAATCGGCAAATTCTTTTGGTCAGGAATGGCAATACTCAAAATATCGGCAAGTTAAGCGACCTTGCAAATAAAATTGTCGGGACGCAAGCCGGCTCGAACTCCGAAGATTATATCAACGACAATCCGGAGCTTAAAAACAGTTTTGCTTCGTTTGAAAAGTATATTGATGTCAGAGAGGGCTTCAAATCTTTGAGCGAAGGAAAATTTGACGTTATCATAGTCGATGAAATTGCGGCGCGTTATGAATTGGTCAGAAATCCCGGCGCGTTTGAAGTTATTGAATTGACGGTAGGTCCCGTCACGGAATTTGGAATAGGTTTTCGCAAAGACAATATTAAGTTGCACGACGAAGTTCAAAAAGTTTTCGACGAAATGATTAATGACGGCACGGCTAAAAAAATTTCTGAACAATGGTTTGGAGTTGATCTCATTAAAGCTAAGAGATAAACGGAGGGTTTCGTCATGAAAAAGTTATTTGCGGCAATCTGCGCGATTGTTTTGCTGATGACGGGTTGCGGCGAAGTCAGTAAGCCGACAAAATTGGTTATCGGACTCGATGACGAATACGCGCCTATGGGCTTCCGAGACGAACAGGGCGAACTTGTCGGCTTCGATATTGATTTGGCTAAAGAGACGGCTAAACGTATGGGAGTTACGATTGAATTCAAGCCTATTAATTGGGATAACAAAATTATCGAACTCAAGACGGGCAATATTGATATTATTTGGAACGGCTTGGACATAACGCCCGAACGCAAGAAAAATATTCTCTACAGCAAGCCCTATTTGGATAATCGGCAAATACTTTTGGTTAAGGCGGACAGTAAATTGGAAATCAAATCCGAAAAAGACTTGGCTGGAAAAATTGTCGGAACGCAAGCCGGCTCGACTGCCGAAGTTTATGTGATTAAAAACGAAGACCTTCAAGACACTTTTAAGGATTTCAGGACTTATAAAACCTACAAAAAGGCATTTGAGGATTTGGAGAGCGGAGTGGTTGACGTGTTGATTTGCGACGAAATAACCGCCCGCTACGAGATAATCCAAAATCAGAAAAAGTTTAGGATAATCAATGTGACGATAGGAATCGCTACCGAAATCGGAATCGGTTTTCGCAAAGAGGACAAAGAATTACGCGACAGAGTTCAAGAGGCTTTTAATAAAGTTATCGCCGACGGCACTGCCCAAAAAATTTCGGAGAAATGGTTTGGAGCCGACCTTATCAAATAGCAAAGATAAACAGGAGTCGTTACGATGAAAAAGTCATTTCATTACGCGTTATGCATTATGATTTGCGCATTGTTTTTTGCGGGTTGCGGCGGCAATTCCAATCCGCAAGAAAAATTCGTAGTGGGGCTGGACGAATCGCCGCTGGGTTTTCGCAATGAGAAAGGAGAATTTATCGGCTTTGAGATTGAACTTGCCAAAGAGACTGCAAAGCGCATGGGAGTTACGATTGAATTCAAGCTGATAAATTGGGTTGATAAGGAAAAGGAGCTTGAAGCCGGCAATATCGACGCGATTTGGAACGGACTCGACATAACGCCCGAACGCAAGAAAGTTATGTTGTTCAGTAAGCCTTACATGGACAATCGCCAAATAATTATGGTTAGGAAAGGCGATAACCGCGATATATATTCTGAGGGCGACCTTAAAGGCAGAATCGTCGGCGCGAAGGCGGGCACTACGTCTGCGATATACATTGAAAATAATGAAAAGCTTAAAGACAGTCTCGCGGGATTTAAAATTTATGTCACCGATGAAGAAGCTTTTGAAGATTTGGAGAACGGCAACGCCGACGCGATTGTCTGCGATGAAATTATAGGGTGTTTTGAAATGATTCGGAATCGAAACGAGTTTGAGCTGGTTAATATAACAGTCGGCAAGGCTTGCGAAATGGGAATCGGCTTTCGCAAAAACGATACGGAACTGCGCGACAGAGTTCAAAAAGCATTTGATGAAATAATCAAAGACGGCACGGCGAAGAAAATTTCGGAGCAATGGTTTGGAGCTGACCTTATCAAGTTAAGAAAATAATCCTGAAGAAATTTTTTATGGGAGTTTTTTGGTATGAGAAAGATTTTAATAGCAATCTGCGCGGCGGTTTTATTGGTGACGGGTTGCAGCAATTCCAATGCGCAAAACAAATTGATTATCGGGATTGATGACGAATTTTCTCCAATGGGTTTTCGAGACGAAAACGGAGAGTTCACCGGTTTTGACGTTGACTTGGCTAAGGAGGCGGCGCGTCGTATGAGAGTCGCGCTTGAATTCAAGTCTATCGACTGGAATAACAAGGAGGAGGAAATAACTTCCGGCAATGTCGATATGATTTGGAACGGGCTTGACATCATGGAGGAATACAAAGAATATATGGTTTTCAGCCGTCCTTACATGAACAATCGCCAAGTTCTTATGGTAAGGGACGATTATTATGAAGAAATTCGCAGTGAATATGATCTTGCCGGTAAAATCGTCGGAACTCAATCCGGCTCGAATTCCGAAGACTACATAAACAGCAATACACGGCTCAAGGAAAGTTTAGCCGAGTTTAAAACTTATCGTAATATCAAAGATGAATTTGAGTCGTTAAGGAACGGCGAATGCGAAATAATTATTATCGACGAAGTAGCGGCGCGTTATGAGATAAGGAGACACCCCGCTACATTTAAAGTTATCAATTTGACAATAGGACCCGCGACGAAATTCGGAGTAGGATTCAGCAAAGAAAATGCCGAGCTTCGCGATAAAGTTCAAGAAGTTTTTAACGAAATGATTAAGGACGGCACGGCGCGAGAAATTTCTCTTAAATGGTTTCAAGCGGATTTGATTAAGCATAACCGTTGAAATGCGCTTGCAATGAAATAATCGATAAAGTATAATGCAACGCGTTTTAATCGAATTTTTTTATGAAAGGATGTTTCCGGGGTATGAGAAAAATTTTTATGGCGGTATTGCTCCTTGTTACGATGATGTTTACGGGTTGCGGCGGGGGCGACCAGCCTAAATCTGACGGCGGCGACTCGAAGAAGATTGAGAAAATTACAATCGGACTCGATGACGAATACGCGCCTATGGGATTCAAGAATGAACAGAATGAAATCGTAGGCTTCGACGTTGATTTGGCTAAAGAGGCGGCTAAGCGTTTGGGTTGCAAAGTCGAATTCAAAGCGATTGACTGGAACAGCAAAGAGGCTGAGCTTAAGAGCGGGCGCATTGACATAATTTGGAACGGCTTAGACATTACGCCGGAACGTCAAGAAAATATGTTGTTCAGCGATCCTTACATGGATAATCGCCAAATCGTCTTCGTGAAGAAGGGCAACGATCAAGGCATTAAGGCTGAAGCTGATTTGGCGGGCAAAGGCATCGGAACGCAAGCCGGCTCGACTGCCGAATCTTACATTGACAAGACCGAAAACCTTAAGAACAGTTTCAGAGAATTTAAGACTTACGGCGATTATGTCAGCGCGTTCATGGATTTGGAGAACGGCAGAATCGACGCACTTGTCTGCGACGAGATTGTCGGACGTTATGCGATGAGCAAGCAGGACGGAAAATTTGAGGCACTCGACGTTACTGTCGGTCCTGTCAGCGAATTCGGAATTGCTTTCCGCAAAGACGACACAGACCTCCGCAACAAAGTTCAAGGCGTCTTCGATGAAATGGTTAAAGACGGAGCCGCCGCGAAAATTTCCGATGAATGGTTTAAAGCTGACCTCATCAAGTCTAAGAATTAATAAGTCATGGAAAAATTTTTGGATATGACGCTCCTTATAATGCAAGGGGCGGAAGTCACGTTGGAAATTTTCTTCGTGACTTTAATTTTAAGCTTGCCAATCGGGGCATTGGCGGCACTGGGCAGGATTTCAAGTTTTGCGCCGATTCGTTACTTAATGGAGTTTTACGTCTGGATAATGCGCGGTACGCCGTTAATGTTGCAGCTGTTGTTCGTGTACTTCGCGTTGCCGATGGTCGGGATAATGTTACCGGACGTGGCGGCGGCGTTATTGGCATTTACTCTGAATTATGCGGCGTATTTCGCAGAAGTTTTCCGCGCAGGCATTCAAGCGATACCACGCGGGCAATATGAAGCGGCAAAGGCATTGGGCTTGAAACATTGGCAGATGATGCGCTATATAATTTTCCCGCAAGTGTTGAGGGTAGTCTTGCCGCCGATTTCAAATGAGACTATAAACCTTGTCAAAGATACTTCGCTGATTTATATTTTGGCGATGAATGATTTGTTGAGAGTGGCGCGGACGATAGTACAACGCGAATTTGACATGACGCCGTTTGTTATCGCGGGTATGTTCTATTTGGGCATGACGGCGATATTGACTTGGATATTCAAGAAACTCGAACAGCGTTACGGCTCATATGAAACGTGAAATAGGGACTGGGGACTAGGGGCTAGGGACTAGTAACTTCTAGTCCCTATGTCCCTAACTCCTAATTACTAATCAAAGAGGAGGCTTTATTAGGTTGATAAAAAGAATATTGCTGAGTCTCCTCATTTTGTTTGCGGCGACTGCGGCAGTAGAAGCGGCAGAGCAAAAATCGGAGCCGACTTTCAAAGAACGCACGGCGAATTTGGCTGAAATACAATCCATAAGAGTCGGTTACGGCTCCGGCACAATCCGAATCGTTGCAGACATTACAAAGAAGGTCGAGTTCCAAGAATCTTACGCCGAAAATCCTTCGCGAATCATAGTCGATTTAAAAAATACGTGGATCAATCCGAAAGTTCAAAAAGAATTTGAGTTGAAGTCCTTAGCGGCGAAGAAACTTCGAGTTGCGCAATTTGATTCTACGACAGTCAGATTGGTAATAGAAACTATGGCTGACACACGACCGTTTTATTTAAGCGGAGGAACGTCGGGTTATCGATTTGTGGTAGACGTGGGCAACGCCGAGTTCGAAGAGGATCCGGAACTTAACAAGCCCGAACCTCCCAAAACAACGACACCTGTTAATCCGCCTGTCAAAGAAATTCCGAAAAACGTTGAGATAGTAGATCCCGAAGACGTTGAGTTGGAGAAAAAACGTCGACAGGAACAAGAAATTCAAGCACAACGCGAGCGCGAAAAAGCTTTAAAGGAAAAACAAGAACGCGAGCTTAAAGAACAAAAAGAACTTAAAGAAAAACAGGAACGCGAACTTAAGGAAAAGGAAAAACGCGAAAAGGAATTAAAAGAACAACACGAGAAGGAACTCAAAGAACAACGCGAGCGCGAAAAGCAACTTAAGGAAAAAGAAAAACGCGAGAAAAAGGATAAAAAATCCAAAGACAAGGATAAAAATAAAGGCAAAGATAAGGATAAAGAAGTTGACGAGCCGTTTAAGGATTTGGAAAATGATTTGAATCGACTGACTGCGCTTAAGGACAAAAAAATTGTTATAGACTCCGGACACGGCGGCAACGACGCGGGCGCAATCGGACCGTCGGGCGTCATGGAAAAATCGGTTACGTTAAAAGTTTCATTGGAACTTCGGAGATTGCTTGAGGCAGAAGGCGCGGAAGTAATTATGACACGCGAGACCGACAGAACAGTTTCGGCAAAAGGGGCTAAGGCGTCGGATATTGAAGAACTCGGCGCACGTTGCGAAGTTGCAAATATGGCGGGCGCGGACATTTTCATTTCGATTCACGCTGACAGCTTTACCCGACCCGAAGCACGCGGCACGACCGGTTATTACTACAGCAAAAGTACAAGCGGCAGAGGGCAGAAATTGGCGGATTGTATTCGACGCAATTTGGTTGAACAGTTGGGAACGCCGAGTCGCGGAACGCAACCTTGCAATTTCTACGTCGTAAAAAATACGGACATGCCCGCCACGCTGATTGAGTTGGGATTTATCTCGAATAAGGAAGAGGAAAAACTTCTTGATTCGGAGGAAGGCGTCATGAAGGCGGCGCAAGGCATTTTCGACGGCATAGAAGATTATTTCGGATAAAAAATTTTTCCCTGCTAATGACGCGGGGATTTTTTTTTGCTATCATGAGGAAAAACTTTGGAGGGAAATTTTCAATGAAAATCATAGTAACGGGCGGCGCGGGCTTTATCGGCGGCAATTTTGTTTATTACGAACTCAAGAATCATGCAGACGATAAAATTATTTGCCTTGACAAGCTGACTTACGCGGGCAATCTTGAGACTTTGGCGGACGCGCAGGCTAATGAGAATTTCAAATTTATTCGCGGCGACATTGCCGACCGTGAGGCGGTGTATAAACTTTTTGAGGAAGAAAAGCCCGATGTTGTCGTGAATTTTGCGGCGGAAAGTCACGTTGACCGCTCGATTGAAGAGCCGGAACTTTTCTTGCGTACAAATATTATCGGAACAAGTGTTTTGCTTGACGCTTGCAGGAAATACGGCATTAAACGTTTTCACCAAGTTTCAACCGATGAAGTTTACGGTGATTTACCGCTCGACCGCCCCGATTTATTTTTTACCGAGACGACGAATCTTCACACGTCAAGCCCTTACTCGGCAAGCAAGGCGGCGGCAGATTTATTGGTTCAAGCTTACCAACGAACATATAAAATCCCTGCGACAATCAGTCGTTGCTCGAACAATTACGGAGCTTATCACTTCCCCGAAAAATTAATTCCGCTCATGATTATCAACGCGCTCCACGATAAGAAATTGCCCGTCTACGGAAAGGGAATTAACGTTCGCGATTGGCTTTATGTTGAGGATCACTGCGCGGCTATTGACTTGATAATTCGCAAGGGCACAGTCGGAGAAGTCTACAATATCGGCGGGCATAACGAGAAAACCAATATTGAAGTCGTCAAGACGATTTTAAAGATACTCGGCAAGAGTGAGGACTTGATTGAATTCGTGACGGACAGGAAAGGGCACGACCAACGTTACGCAATCGACCCGACGAAAATTACTAACGAGCTGGGTTGGACGCCGCAAACCAAATTTGACGACGGAATTAAGAAGACTGTTGCTTGGTACTTGGACAATCGCGCTTGGTGGGAAAAAATTATCAGCGGCGAGTACAAAAATTATTATGCCAAAATGTATGACAATCGTTGAGGAGAAATTTCTATGCCAAAGTTTGCAGAACTCAAACGCGAACTGAGAAAAGCCGGTTGCTACAAAGAAAGTGAAGGCGGCAATCACGAATGGTGGTTCAGCCCGATAACCAACGAAAGATTTCAAGTCGGACGGCACGATAGGGAAGAAGTTAAAAAGGGCACGGAGATAGAAATCAGGAAAAAAGCCGGTGTTCCGAAAAGACGTTGAGGAGGAATTGTTATGAAGTATGTTTATCCTGCAGTTTTTCATTGCGCAGTTGAAGGCGGTTACTACATTGATTTTCCTGATGTCGAAGGCGCAATCACGCAAGCCGAAACTCTTTATGAGGCGTTGGAAATGGCAGAAGATTCGCTTGCCGGCATGTTGGTCAGCTGGGAAGATTTCAAAGCCGGAAAATCTAAGTTGCCAATGAATAACAGAATTGTCGAGCCTACTCCGATTGAGAAAATCAAAGCCGAGCCTGATGAATACTCGACAAGTGCATTCGTCACACTGATTAAAGCCGACACCGACGCTTACAGGAAACTTTACCTCAGCAATGACTAAAAAATTTTTACGGAGCGGCTATACAACGGGAGCCTGCGCGGCGGCGGGCGTTAAAGCGGCATTAATTTATATGACGACGGGCGAAATCGTTAATGACGTTGAGATTACCGCGCTTGACGGAACGCCTTTAAAAATTCCCGTTAAAAATGTAGAAAAAATTTCTGAAGGCATTCGCGCAGAAATTATAAAATTTTCGGGCGACGACCCCGACATTACCAACGGCGCATCGGTTTTTACAACAGTAAGAAAAATTTCGGGCACTGAAATTATTTTCCGCGCAGGTTTGGGCGTCGGACGAATCACCAAACCCGGTCTTCAACTGCCCGTCGGTGAACCTGCCATTAATCCCGCTCCGCGCAGATTGATTAAGAACGTCGCGGCTGAATTCGGAATCGGCGGGCTTGAAGTAGAAATTTCAATTCCTGCTGGCGTCGAACTCGCCAAAAAAACTTTAAATCCGATTCTCGGCGTCGAAGGCGGTTTGTCGATAATCGGAACGACGGGAGTTTTGCGCCCCATGTCGGAAGAGGCTTTTAAAAATTCTCTCGTACCTCAAATCGACGTGGCTAAGGCGGCAGGTTTTGACGAATTAGTTTTCGTACCAGGTAAAATCGGCGAAACAATCGCCAAACAACTCGGCTTTAACGACGGCGCAATTATTCAAACGAGTAACTTTATCGGATTCATGTTGGAGGCGGCGGCTGAACGTCAGATAAAAAAAATAATTCTGTGCGGGCATTTGGGCAAGCTGGCAAAAGTTGCGGCGGGCGTTTTTCATACGCATAATCGCGTTGCAGATTGCCGACTTGAAACTTTGGCGGCTTATTCGGCGGCTGAAGGTCTTCCCGCAATTGAAGTTCAAAAAATCCTCGACGCCAACACTACCGAAGACGCCGCGCAGATTATTTCCGCAAATCATCTCGAACACGTTTATAAAAAAATCGCGGCGCGGGCAAGTCTCCGAGCCGAACGATATATTTTCGGCAAGCTGAAAGTTTCTGCAATCCTTGTCGATTTCGCGGGAAATATTTTAGGCTCCGATATTGATTTGTAAAAACAAAATCACCCTCCGAATTTGGAAGGTGATTTATTAATTTCGTATTAAGTGGTGCTCGCTGAGAGACTCGAACCCCCGACCTCCTCCATGTGACGGAGATGCTCTACCAACTGAGCTAAGCGAGCCTAAATAAAAAAATTGGTGGGGCTGACAGAACTCGAATCTGTGACCTCCTCGATGTCAACGAGGCACTCTAACCATCTGAGCTACAACCCCATGTCTCTTTCAAGACAGGCGTAATTATAAACTCTGTTTTTAAAACTGTCAAGAAAAATTTTTCGGCTCCCTTTTGTCATTGTCTTTTAAAAAATTTTTTGATATAGTTCAATCGATTTGAACTAAGTTTGAAACGTATCCGCTTGAAGGGGAAAAATCTATGAACAATCAGGTACCGCAAAAAAAATTCTTCGATAAGAAAAATTATCTTGTAATATTGGCAATCTCCTTGCCGATAATTCTTTCAATTATTTTTGTTGGGATATATCTCAATCTCGCGGGCGTCTTCCGAGAACCGCCCAGAGTCGAAATCCAACCACAGAATAATTTTAAGAAAACTCTGCACGTTGTAACCGATAACGATTACTCGCCCTATTCCTACGTCGACGCCGACGGCAATTATCAAGGCTACGATGTCGAAATGATGAACGAAATCGCCAACCGTTTGCAGATGAATCTGGACTTGTCGCTTATGGATTGGAACGACGCCAATAAAATTTTTCTCGGCGGCGGCGCAGATATTATCATGAATATGGAATCCGATTCGATTATAAATAATCCCTCGATTATCGCAACCTTGCCAACGACTGAAAGACAATATGTTGTTTACGGGCGCAAAGAAATTTCTTCTGTCGCCGAACTTTACGGGCGCAGAGTTGCTTCACTGCACAAAATGCCCGGTCTCGGTCTCGATGACGAAATTTCTTACATTCATTCCTATAAAAGAATGTTTGAAGGAATTAAAAGCGGCGAATATGAATTTGCCATTTGTCCGATTCAAGTCGGCGGCGGCTTTCTTGATAAAATGCATATCAGCGACGTTTTCCCCAGTTACGCCGTTCAGCATGTTTACGGCACTCTTGCCTTGCATCCGGAAGATACAATGCTCCGCGTTCGCGTCAATGCCGTTTTGATTCAAATGCAACAGGAAGGTCGTCTCGACGCCTTAACCAAAAAATGGATCAGCAGCCGTTACGAAAATATCACGCTTGAAGAAATGGTTACAAGTCGCCCGTGGCTTATCGCGCTGATTTTGTCCAGTGTGCTTTTGGTTATTCTTTTAATCGGCTATGCTTATCTTCAAATTCGTTACGCCCATTCGCAGGAGCAATATACTCTTCAACTTCAAGAAAATTTGGAGACGATTAAACAGCAAAGCGACCAATTAAAAAGTCAACAGGCAGAACTTATCGCTGAAAAGGAACGCGCCGAAGAAGCCAATAAAGCCAAGTCAACTTTTCTTTCCAATATGAGCCACGATATAGGACGCCAATGAATGCAATCGTCGGCTATCTCGGTATCGCCAGAGATTTGCACAAGACTTGCGAACGTTGTCCGAAATATCGAGACGAACCTTGTCCGAGTGATATTCCAAATAAAATGTTTGGATTCCTCAATAAAATTGATGCCTCAAGTAAGCATTTGCTCGCGCTGATTAATGACGTGTTGGAGATGAGCCGAATCGAAAGCGGCAAAATGGAACTTGAACTTGTGCCCGATAATCTGGTAAGGACTATGAATGAAGTTTATGATATGTTCGCGACACAGATGCAGGGCAAGAAAATAACTTTTGACGTGGACAGCTCCGGCGTTAAAAATAAATACGCTGTCTTTGATAAAAATCGTTTGAACAGAGTTTTGCTGAATCTTTTAAGCAATGCTTACAAATTCACGCCCGAAGGCGGGAGAATTTCCGTGACGCTTAAGCAACTGGGAGAGATTCATGACGAATCGGCGGATTATGAATTGCGCGTTAAGGACAGCGGAATAGGTATGACGCCCGAATTTGCCGCGAAAGTTTTTGAGGCATTTGAACGCGAAAGGACTTCGACGGTAAGCAAGATTCAAGGTACGGGACTTGGCATGGCAATTACAAAGAGTATTATTGATTTAATGAACGGTACAATTAAAGTTATCACCGCGCCCGGAGAAGGCACCGAGTTTTTAGTGAATATTAATTTCAAGCTTGCCGATGAAATCGAAGAAGAAAACGATACAAATAAAGCCGCGCAGATGATTGACTTTGAAGGCAAGAAACTTTTGCTGGTCGATGACATTGAAGTTAATCGCGAAATTGCCAAAATGCTCCTTGAGGCGGCGGGCTTTATCGTCGATACTGCGGGCGACGGCTCGGAGGCTTTCAAGAAAGTTTCCAATGCCAAGCCCGGCGATTATGATTGCGTCCTTATGGATATTCAAATGCCGATAATGGGCGGCTACGAGGCAACAAAAAAAATTCGCGAGTTGGAAAATCCCGAACTCGCAAATATTCCTATTATCGCAATGACAGCCAACGCCTTCAGTGAGGACGTTAAAAACGCTCTCGCAGCCGGCATGAACGCGCATATTGCCAAACCTGTCGACGTGCCGAAAATGATGGAGACGCTTGCAAAAATTTTGCCCGCGTGAAGTATTCCCGCTTGCACGTGAAACATCATCGCGAAAACTTCAGAAAAATCTTTTCATGCGCAGAATATTTTTCCCGTCCGCATATTCATAAGAAATTTCGTCGACATTCTTCTTGACAAGAAAAATTCCAAGACCTCCGATTTCGCGTTCGTCAACGTCGAGCGTGGTATCGGGGTCATCTTTTTCTAATGGATTGTAAGGCTTGCCGCCGTCAATAAACGTCATTGACACGGCAGACGGATTTTCTTCAAACTCCATGCAAAAAGTTGCCACGCCTGTTTCGGGGTGATAAGCATAGTTTGCAATGTTTACGAAAATCTCTTCGATAACAAGCTCAAGTTGCATGGAAGTTTTCATGGGGCAATCGCGAGCTTCCAATTTTTCAGTTGCGAAGTCGATAACCGTTTGAAGATTTTCGACAACCGCCTCAACCGTAATTTTTTCCATAGAAATTCTCCGTTAAGCAATTGTCATCAAGCTCGCGAAACCCGTCATTTCCAAAACTTCCATAACCGCTTCGCTGACGTTGATTAATTTCATTGAACCTTGTTTATTCATGCGCTTTTGAGCGACGAGCAAGACACGCAGTCCGGCAGACGCGATATATTTCAACTCGGCTAAGTCGAAAGTCAAATCCGTTACGTTGTTAAGCGAAGTCGTCAATTCTTTGGACAGTTCGGGCGCAGAGCCTGCATCGAGGCGTCCGACAATCTTCAGTGTTAATGCGTTTCCATTTTGTTCCTTTTTGATTTCCATTTTTACAATCTCCTTTTTAAATCCTCAAGATGTTAAGCTATGTTAATAGATAATATCACACTCTGTCAATCTTGCAAAAAGATTTTTAAACGATTTGACGAAAATTTTTCTATAACAACTCTTGACAGCATATATATATATATATAATACCTCCCGAAGTTTTGATTTGTCTGTGCGCGTGTACACATGCCACGCAGTAAGGGCGAACAACTTACAAATAATTTTTGGGAGGTAAAGAAATGTCAGACAAGACGATAAAACATTTTATTATCAGCAGATTTTTTAATTTTCAAAGAAAAGGTTATCCGCACAATGTCCTTGATGTAGATTTCTTATCAAAGCAGTTGCCGTTGGCAAAAAATATGTTAAAGTCTCTGGAGAATCAAACGAACAAAAATTTTGAACTTGTTTTTTTCGTAAATGACAAATTCGTTGATGACACAAAATACGAATTCATTTTCTCGACGTTGAGAGATTCTACCACTCTGCCGCTTAAATTCGTAAAATGGGCGGATATTCTCCGCTTGGTTAAAGAGGCATATGATAATTATGATTTTGTAATTCAATCCAGAATAGATTTTGACGATTTTATATTTAAAGACGCCATTGCAGACACGCAGAGCAAAGTTGATGATTGTGAAAACATTTTGTCATATGGCTATTGCGACGGATATGAATATATTTGTGGCGAGTTGTACATTTATGACATTAAATGGGGCGGAATAGGTCACCATTCTATTTTACAGTCTCTGATAATTAAATCTTCGTTTGGTAAAAATTTACCATTTGTTTATCCATATAATTTTGACCATACAAAAGCTAAACTTAACCTGAAAGAATTCCTTGAGAAAAACAGTATGAAGTTTTCGGATAATATGTTTCAACAAAATCTCTCCTCAAAAGCCTATATTTATTTCAGGCATGAGTTTTCACAACAATTGTTGGTTACCAATTCGACGCTTAAGCTTCCAAATAAGAAAAAGCTGACTACTGCAGACATCACAAAAAAACAACTCGAAGAGGAATTCGGGTTCTTCTACGACTTGAATTCGATAAAATGATTTGGTATCGCGCAAAAAAATTAATCAGTCTCGTACACGGCGGGGCTGATTTTTTTTATAAGTGTTCTTCCAACTTTAAGATCAAATCTCGGAGTTCGGCGGCTCGCTCGAATTCCAAAGCTCGCGACGCCTCCCGCATTTCGGCGGTTAAACTTTTGACTAAATTTTTCTTCTGCGCGGGAGTCAATTTTTTTATCAGTTCGCTTGTCGATTGCGGTTTCTTGACAGATTTTTTCAGCGGCAACTCAATTAACGGAGCTATCGGCTTTTCTATCGTCTTGGGGGTTACGTGGAATTTTGCGTTGTATTCCTCTTGAATTTTTCGACGCCGCGCAGTTTCATTCATCGCCCGTCGCATTGAGTCCGTTACTCTGTCTGCATATAAAATAACTTTGCCGTGAACGTTCCGAGCCGCCCGCCCGATTGTCTGTATCAACGAAGTATCCGAACGCAAAAAGCCTTCCTTGTCCGCGTCCAAAATTGCTATCAGCGAAACTTCGGGCATGTCCAAGCCTTCACGCAAAAGATTTATTCCGACCAATACATCAAACTTGCCTGCGCGGAGGTCGTGAATTATTTCTGCCCGCTCCAATGTCACAACGTCCGAATGCAAATACTTCACCCGAATTTTTACGCCGCTTAAATAATCCGTCAGTTCTTCCGCAAATTTTTTTGTCAGCGTCGTTATCAAAACTCGCTCTTCCATTTTGACGCGCAGATTTATTTCCGAAATCAAATCGTCTATCTGATTTTCTATCGGGCGAACTTCGACAATCGGGTCCAATAATCCCGTCGGGCGTATGATTTGCTCGACCGTGTTTTGTGATTCGTTCAATTCATATTCTGCGGGCGTCGCCGATACAAATATTATCTGCG
The DNA here is from genome assembly GCA_017554285.1 of Selenomonadaceae bacterium. GTDB lineage: Bacteria > Bacillota > Negativicutes > Selenomonadales > Selenomonadaceae > Quinella. Next base: position 3,241 of record JAFZIQ010000025.1, on the reverse strand, counting down.
AAATTTTTTGATTGAATTCCTCGAAAGTCAAAGGGCGATTATCTCTCGCGCTCGGCAATCGGAATCCGTTTTCTATCAATGAATTTTTTCGCGATTGGTCGCCCGCATACATTGCCCGAAGTTGCGGCAACGTTACATGCGATTCATCTATCACCGTTAAAAATTTTTCGGGGAAATAATCTATCAAAGTAAACGGCGGCTCGCCCTCAGCTCTGCCCGTCAAATGCCGCGAATAATTTTCTATGCCCGTACAATAGCCCATTTCCGCCATCATTTCCAAATCAAAGCGCGTTCGTTGCTCAATCCGTTGCGCCTCAATCAACTTGCCTTTAGCTGTAAATTTTTCAACCTGCGCGGTCATTTCAGCCCGAATAGCTTTTTCTGCCCGCTCCAAATCATCATAATCCGTCACGTAATGGGACGCAGGAAAGATAAAAATTTCTTCCCGACGCCCGATAACTTTGCTCGTCAAAATTTCAAACTCGCTGATTTTATCTATCTCGTCGCCGAAAAGTTCAATCCGAATCGCCCGACCGTTATAACCCGCAGGAGTGACTTCGATAACGTCGCCCCGAACTCGGAAATTCCCGCGCTCAATAATTATGTCATTCCGATTGTAACGAATTTCAATCAGCCGCCGCAAAATTTTATCGCGGGAAATAATTTGACCGACGCGCAGATGTAAAAGCAATTTGTAATAACTTTCGGGACTGCCCAAGCCGTAAATGCAAGAGACGCTGGCAACAATAATAACGTCGCGCCTTTCAAATAAACTGCACGTCGCCGAATGCCGCATTTGGTCAATTTCGTCATTAATCGAGGCGTCTTTCTCAATGTAAGTATCCGTCGCCGCTATATACGCTTCGGGCTGGTAATAATCGTAATAACTCACGAAATAGCCGACGTAATTATCAGGGAAAAAATTTTTGAATTCGGCTGCCAACTGCGCGGCTAAAGTTTTATTATGCGCTATAACCAGCGTCGGTAACTGAACACGTTCGATAACCTTAGCGATTGTAAAAGTTTTGCCCGTGCCCGTCGCGCCCAAAAGGACTTGAGACCTTAAGCCGTCGTCAAGCCCTTCTGCCAATGATTCTATCGCTTGCGGTTGGTCGCCCGTCGGATTGAAATTCGACACCACTTTAAATTTTTTCTTAAGCAAAATTCTACTCCGCCAAAATAATTTTCGCACCAAGTTCTTCGGCGGCGGCTGTTAGAGTCTTAGAAATTTTCGCGTCGGTTATGATACCGTTGATTTTGTCGAGCGTGGCGAAACTGTAATTGCCTTCAATTCCGATTTTCCGCGATTCGGCTATCACGTAAGAAGCTTTGCTCAATTCAATCAAGCGCGTCTTGTGAAGTCCCGATGAAGTATCGCGAGAGCTTAAAGAATTTCTTTTTATGTCTACGCCGCTCGCGCCGATAAACGCTATATCCGGTCGAAACTTCGAGATAAATTCCAAATTCAATACGTCCGAAAAGCCGTCGCGACTGTGATTAATCTGCCCGCCCGCGAAAAATAAATTTATCTTCGGATTGCGTGCCAACATGACAAGCACGTCAACCATATTTGTCAAAATCTTATAAGGCGTCTCTGTCTTTTCCAAAATCTGCGCGACTGCTATGCTTATCGTCGAGATGTCAAGGAAAATCAAATCCTGCGGTTGCATGAGTCGAACTGCCATTGCCGCTATTTTACGTTTAGCCTCCACGTCCGAAATACGCCGCCGATTTGCCTCCGTCATTTGCAATTTTTCTTCTATCGTAACCGCGCCGCCGTATGTACGTTTCAATTTCCCGTCCATTTCAAGTGTGCTGAGGTCTTTGCGAATTGAATCTTCCGTTACGCTGAAAATTTCCGCGAGTTCTTTTACCAAAACTTTTCCGTCGCGCTCCAACATTTCCAGAATCTTTGACTGCCGCTCTTCCAAAAACATTTTCGGTCACTTCCTTTGAAAAATAATTTCCGCCAAGTTTAATCTTATATGCAAAGCGATTGTATATCTTTTTCCCGCCGTTTGCAAACATGTTGCAGGAAATACATTCGACGCAACGAATAACTTTTCGACGCAAATAAAAATTTTATTGGAAGAGGTGATTTGTATGGAGATGTTTTTGGGATTCCTCGTATTGCTGGCGTGTTTAATCATCGGCGTGCGACACGGAGGCATCGGGCTTGCCGTCATAAGCGGCATTGGTCTTGTAATTTACACATTCATATTCGGTTATAAGCCCGGCACTCCGCCTATCGACGTTATGTTGACGATTTTGGCTGTCGTAACCTGCGCGGGCTTCCTGCAAACTTCGGGCGGCTTAACCGTCATGCTCAAATACGCCGAAAAATTCTTACGCAATAATCCCAAACATGTTACGATACTCGCGCCGTTGACAACGTGGTTTCTAACCGTCTTGTGCGGCACGGGGCACGTAGTTTATACCATGTTCCCGATTATCTACGACATAGCGATTAAACAAAACATTCGTCCCGAACGTCCGATGGCAGTCGCATCTGTTGCGTCGCAGATGGGTATTTGCGCTTCGCCCGTTTCGGTCGCTATCGTCTCAATCGTCGGCTTTATGGCTACTGCAGGTCATAATTATTCTGTCCTTCAAATTTTGGCAGTCGCCATGCCTGCAACAGGGCTGGGCGTCTTTATGGCGGCTCTTTGGAGTTACAGGCGCGGTAAAGACCTCGACAAGGATGAACGTTTTCAAGAATTCATCAAAGACCCTGCGAATAAGGAATATGTTTACGGCGACAGCGAATCACTTATGAATAAGGAATTGCCGCCCAGTTTTTATCACGCAATGTATATTTTCTTCACGGGCATTATTGTTATCGCCATTCTCGGCAATTTCCCCGACTTGTTGCCTCACTTCCCGAACGCTAAGGGCGATATGAAACCAATTTCAATGACGGCGGTTATCCAAATGGTTATGTTGCTCGTCGCGGCGACTATTCTGTTTGTCTGCAAAGTCAAGGCTAAAGACGTTGGCAACAGTCAAGTTTTCAAATCTGGTATCGTCGCGCTGGTATCGGTTTACGGCGTCGCTTGGATGGCTAATACTTGCTTCGGAGCGCACATGACTTTTCTGAAAGATTTCTTGGGCAATGCGGTCGCTCAATATCCTTGAGATGACAGTCGGTGTAGTCGGATTAGGCCTTATAGGTGCCTCTTTCGCAAAGGCTTACAAGAGTGATGAGGAAGCTACAGTTTACGGTTGGAACCGTACGAAGAGC
>JAFZIQ010000024.1 GCA_017554285.1 Selenomonadaceae bacterium | reverse complement strand
CGGAAAATATTCCGATTATCAGCGACATGTAAACTTCCTTCGTTAAAAGCGCGAGGATTATCGTGATAATCGGCGGCAACATTGACAACGCAGAATTCTCCATTAGAAAAAATTCCTCCCTTTTTATTAGGGACTGGGGTTTAGGGACTAGGGACTAGCAACTACTAGTCCTTAGTCCCTCGTCCCTTGTCCCTACTATTAACGCGCAGATTATAGCAGTTGCGGTTGTAAATGACAAAAAATTTTTCCCGCGCCAAATTATCTGGTATAATGGGGAAAATTTTTAAGGGAGGAAAATATTTTGAGGAAGAAAAAAGTACTTGTACACGGCACGCTCGACAGCTTAAATAAATTTTTCTCGGACGCAGTGAGCAATGATTATGAAGTCGTCGCGTTGCTTAGTGAGGAAAAATTTTCAAGCAAACTCGAAGTGCTCATGCCACAGAATTTGCCAAGATTTAACTACAGATTGATTGACGGGATTATTTTTACGGACAACGATAAATCATCTGCGGAATTTTTTCTTAAGCAAGGAATTGAGCCGCGCAAAATTATTTTATGGGACGCCGGGCAAGGTTGGAAATTTTTTGGCGGGCGAGATAAAGACAGCTCGCAAGTTATTTTCTTTTGCGGACTGGAATTTCACATTCGCAATGAAGACGATATGAAATTTTTTAACAAAACACATTGGCGACTTCAACAACAGCGGCAGATTAAAAATTTGAATCCGCAAGTCTATCCGGCAGTCTTGGCGCAACAATTTCAACAGCGCACGGGTAAACCACTTGATTTTAACAACCCAAAAACATTTACGGAAAAATTGAAATGGATGATTGTTTTCGACGCGACACCGCTCAAAAGTCGCCTTGCCGATAAATATCTTGTCCGCTATTGGGTCGCAGAGAAAATCGGCGCGGAATATTTAATTCCTTTGCTCGGTGTTTGGGACGACTTCGACGACATTAACTTTGACGACTTGCCCAATCAATTTGTCTTGAAGTGCAATCACGGCTCCGGCATGAATATTATCGTTCGTGACAAAAAAATTTTCGATAAGCAACGCGCTCGCGAAAGAATCAACGCTTGGCTCGCCTTCGATTACGGCGCAAATTGTCTTGAGCCGCATTACACCCGCATTAATCACAAAATCATCGCCGAAAAATTCATGGCTAACGGCGATTTGCCCGACCTTATCGATTATAAATTTCTTTGTATCAGTGGCAAAATTATTTATTGCCAATATCTGACTGAACGCTCAAGCGAATTAAAGCTGAATTATTTTGATGAGAATTGGAACGTTACAAATGTCGAGAGAAGTGACCACCCGCGCAGTGAGCACCCCGAAAATATTCCCAAGCCTAAAAATTTTGAACTGATGAAAGAACTCGCCGCCACACTTGCGGAAGGTTTTGCATTTGTGCGCGTTGATTTCTATGAAATTGAGGGCAAAGTTTATTTTGGCGAAATGACTTTCACGCCCGGCGCAGGAAATTTTTACTACAAATCTGAGGGCACGGACGAATATTTGGGCGGTCTGTTAAAATTACCGGAACCGACTCCGCCGCCTAAACTTTAAGGGAGGAAGATATTTTGAGGAAGAAAAAAGTTTTAGTACACGGCACAGCAGAAAGTATGAATAATTTTTTCTCGGACGCAGTGAGCAATGATTATGAAGTCGTCGCGTTGCTGAGCGAGGAAAATATTTCAAGTGAGATTGAAATCCTCTCGCCGAAAAATTTACCTAAAGTTATTTACAAGCTTATCGACGGTATTATTATTACCAACGCCGAATCAAATAAAAAAATCGTCAAGTATTTTCTCAAACAGGGCATCGAGCCGCGCAAAATCATTTTATGGGATACTCAACAGGGATGGGGCATTATTAACTTGTCCTATAAAAATGGTACACAGGTTATTTATTTTTGCGGTTTGGAGTTTCATATTCGCAACGAAGACGACATGAAGTTTTTTACTATGATTCATGAATGGCTTCAGCAACAACGACAGATTAAAAATTTAGATACAAAATTTTACCCGTCAGTTTTGGTGCAACAATTTCAACAGCGCACAGGAAAGCCTCTTGATTTTAACAATTTGCAGACGTTTACGCAGAAAATGCAATGGATAAAAATTTTTGGCGCGACACCGCTCAAGTCTCACCTTGCCGATAAATATCTCGTTCGTTATTGGATTGCAGAGAAAATTGGTGCAGAATATTTAATTCCTTTGCTCGGTGTGTGGAACGATTTCGATGACATTAATTTTGACGACTTGCCGAATCAATTTGTTTTGAAATGCAATCACGGTTGGAATATGAATATCATTATTCGCGATAAAAAATCTCTCGACCTGCGCGAAGCTCGCGAAAAAATTAACGGTTGGCTCGCCGTTGACTTCGGGGCGCAACCGGCTCTTGAAGTTCATTATTCGCGCATTGACAGAAAAATTATCGCCGAAAAATTTATGAGGAACGGCGATTTGCCCGACATCGATAATTATAAGTTTTGGTGCTTTAACGGAACACCTGTTTTTTGCGGCTTCGACAGCGGCAGAACGGCTGATGGCAATATAAGTAATTTGCGAATAGATTATTTTGACATGAATTGGAAATCTAACGGATTTGAAAATGCCGACCACCCGCGCAGTGAGCACCCAGAAAAGATTCCCAAGCCTAAAAATTTTGAGCTTATGAAAGAACTCGCCGCCACACTGGCGGAAGGTTTTGCATTTGTACGCGTTGATTTCTATGAAATTGAGGGCAAAGTTTATTTTGGCGAAATGACTTTCACGCCCGGCGCAGGAAATTTCTCTTACAAATCAGAAGGCACGGACGAATATTTGGGCAGTCTTTTAAAATTACCGGAACCGACTCCGCCGCCTAAACTTTAAAATATTTTGGAGGTATTTCATGACGTGGAGTTACGAAGGAGAATTGCGGGCGCGGCTCGCCAATGAAAAAAATTTTATCGTAAAATCGGGCGGGCGATTGCGATTTGCTTTGGCTTATCCGAATTTCTATCGCGTCGGCATGTCAAACTTGGGCATTCATATTATTTACGAACTTTTAAATTCGCGGCTCGGTGTGAGTTGCGAAAGATTTTTTTTGCCCGAACAATCGACGCTTGAAAAAATTTCCCGCGCAGGACTGCCGCCGTTGAGCTTGGAAACACAGACGCCGCTAAATAAATTTCAAGTCATAGGCTTTGCGGTGAGTTTTGAGCCTGATTATTTTAACGTCGTGAAAATGCTCCGTCTGAGCAAAATAAAACTTCGTGCAAGTGAACGAACCGACTTCGACCCGATACTTATAGCGGGTGGGGCTTGTGCAACATTCAATCCCGAACCGCTCGCAGAAATTTTCGACGCATTTGTTATCGGCGAAGGCGAAGTAATTCTGCCGCCGCTTATCGACGAAATAATTTCTACGGAAAATCTCCCGCGTCTTGAACGTTTAGAAAGACTTTCAAACCTTGCCGGAGTTTATGTCCCCGCCTTCCCCAAGAAAGTTTCGCGGCAATGGGTTAAAAATCTCGACGAATACCCTGCGCACTCCGTAATTCTGACTGACGACGCCGAATTTAATATGTATCTGGTAGAAACTGCGCGGGGTTGCGGGCGGCATTGTCGATTCTGCATGGCGGGCTATTGTTTCAGAAAACCGCGCAATCGTTCGCTTGACGTTTTAAAAAGTGAAATTCTTTCCGCCAAACAATTCGGTAAAAAAATAGGACTTATGGGCGCGGCAATTTCAGATTATCCGCAAATAGACGAGTTGTGTAAATTTATTCTCGGCGAAAGGCTTCAAATGTCAGTCGCTTCCTTCCGCGCAGATTCCGTGACTTTTGAATTGGTAAAATCATTGGCGGCAAGCGGCTTGAAGACTTTGACAATCGCGCCCGAAGTCGGCTCGGAGAAAATGCGGCTCGTCGTCAATAAAGGCATTACCGAAGAAAATATTTTTAACGCTGTCGAACTCGGACTTAAAGCGGGCATTAAAAATTTCCGATTATATTTCATGACAGGCTTGCCGTTTGAAGAGTTGAGCGACGTTGAAGAAATCGCCAAGCTCTCTGCGCGGATAAAAAAATTCTGCGGGCAAGGACGATTGACTTTGAGTGTAAATCCCTTTGTGCCCAAGCCGTTTACGCCGTTTCAATGGGCAAAGTTTGCAGGAAAAAAATATCTCGACGCGGCTTTTAAAATTCTGCGCGGGGAATTAAAATCAGTGCGCGGCGTAGAAATAATTTCGGAGTCGGTTAAAGCATCGGAGATTCAAGCGATACTTTCACGCGGCGACAGGAAAATTTCAGAAATAATTTTACAATCGGAGACGCCCCAAGAGTTCAAAAAAAATTTCAAGGCGGCAGGTCTCGACGAAAATTATTATCTGCGCGAGATACCCTTTGAAGAAAATTTGGCATGGGATTTTCTCAATCAAGGTTTCGGCAAAAAATATCTTATCGACGAATTCAAGCGAGCCGAGAATTTAAAATCGACGGCGCGTTGCTTTGAAGGTTGCAAGCGTTGCGGAGTTTGTGAGGTGATTTAAATGCGAGTTGTGGTTGTCGGTGCAGGGAAATTGGGATATACAATCGCCGAACTTTTAAGCAATGAAGGCATGGAAGTTACGGTAATCGACCGCGAGGAAAGTCAGTTGACTGCGGTTAAAAATAATCTGGACGTGTTGACGATAACGGCGAACGGCGCAAGCCCCATAACTATGGACGACCCGTATATCAACGGCGCGGACGTGTTTATCGCCGTAACCAGTACCGATGAAGTCAACATGGTTGCCTGTATTCTCGCCAAGAAACACGGCATTAAACATACAGTCGCTCGAATTCGCGATATGCAATTTCTCAGCGAGGCTAAGGATTATCTCAAAAAAAATTTCGATATAGATTTAATGCTCAATCCCGAAATGATAGCGGCGCATGAAATTTATCGAATTCTTATGACGCCGGCGGCTCTCGACGTTGACGAATTTGCGGGCGGCAAAGTTCGATTGTTTGAAGTTAAAATCAGCAGGGAAAGTAAATATATCGACATACCGTTTAAGAAATTGCGCTTGCCCGAAGGTGTATTGGCGGGCTTGATTTTCAGAGATCATCAAATGATAATTCCGCACGGCGATGACGCTTTACAAGTTCACGACAACGCATATTTTATCGGCTTTCCCGATGCGATTGAAAAATTCAGTTCAAATTTTGTTCAACAGGATTCGCGGAAATTGGAAAGAGTTATGATAATCGGCGCGGGCAGAATTGCTCGGACGTTGTCGGTTATGCTGATAAATGCGGGCGTCAATGTCAAAGTGATTGAGAAGGACAGGGAGCGTTGCGAAAGTATCGCGCAGATTTTAAGCGACGACAACATAGCGATATACGGCGACGGCACGAACGTTGATTTACTTGCGCAAGAGGGCGTTTCTTCTGCGGACGTGGTTGTCTGTTTGACTGAAGACGATAAATTAAATTTGATGCTGGCGTTGTTGGCAAAACATTTGGGCGCGAAAAAAACCGTTGTCAGAGTTTATCGGACGGAATACGCGGATTTGATAGAAAAGGTCGGCGTCGACATAGTAATATCTGCGCGGCTTTTATCGGCGAGTGAAGTTTTGGCATTTGTGAGGCGAGGCGGCGTTGTGAGCGTTTCGATTTTGGAAGGCGCACGAGCTGAGGCTGTTGAAGTTATCGTTCAGAGCGGCGCGAAAGT
>JAFZIQ010000023.1 GCA_017554285.1 Selenomonadaceae bacterium | reverse complement strand
CTTTGCCGGCAATAAATTTAACATGGCTGATTACGAAAAATATAACAGTGTCAATGCGGGCTTGCTTAAGAAAGCGTTCAATCTTATTGGCGACGGCGATACAGAATCGTTAATCGGCGGAAAGGGCAACGATACATTGACTGCAGGCGGCGGCGATTCCACTTTGTGGGGCGGTAAAGGCAATGACATTCTTATCGGCAATGAGGCTGCACAAGATACGTTCATTTTCCGTGCGGGCGAAGGCTCCGATACCATTTACGGCTTCAATTCCGGCGGTGCTCTTGACGAGCTGATGATTCTCGACAAGCGCGGCAAAGAATCAACCTACAACAAAGCCGTTTTCAGCGGCGACCCTGATAACGGTACTTTGATACTTTCGATAAAAGGCGGCGGCAAAGTCTTGCTCGAAGGAATCTCTGCAAGTGAATCCATTAAAATCAACGGCAAAACTCACATCATCAGCGGCAAAAAATTAAACTAATCCCTGTTCCCCGTTCCCTAATCCCTAAAAAAAATCTGCGCGGACAAAAAAATTAACCCGTCGAAAAAATCTCGGCGGGTTTTTTTATGCAAAGCTTGACATGTAGTTTAAAATGAAAAAAATTTTTTCTTGGTGGTTCGAGTTATGATTTACTTAATATTAATCGCGGCGATTGTTACGTTGGCATTGCTTTATAAATTTTCTCCGACAAAAAAAACTTTCATGATAATCTGCGCGGGTTTGCTGATTGTATTTTTGGCAAGTGCTTTTATCCGCGAGCAACAGCAACAAGAAAAATTATCGCGAGCGCAACTTGAGGAACTGCAGGAGCAACAAAAAATTTTCGGCGAGTGGTACGCGGCTTATCAAAAGGATATAGATCGCCTTGACAGAAATTGGCAATCATATCACAACATTATTGAGGGCTTAAACACAGTGGACGCGCAGAGTTTTAACGCGGAGGCTTTGTATACGCGCCTTTTGGATTTGGAATTTGATTCGGTCGAAGAACAGCTTAAAATTCATATGCTCGCCGCGCCGCAAGGTTTCAATGGAGAAACGCGCGATTTAATCGAAGAACTCATTCGCAAAACTCAACATTACGTCGACGCACAGACGCGGACGATAAGTTTATCAAAGGTAGCGGCAACGCCGCCCGTCGAATTGGAAATTCTGAAACTCAAACTTCATGACATAATGATTCGCGAATCGCCCGAAGGATTATTCACGGCGCAAGAAGTATCGGCAATCCGTTCGGCACTCGGCGATTAAAAACACTTGAATTGGAATCCGAGCACGAAAAAAGCCGTTCATCACACGGCTCTTAACGTCTAACAAAGTTTATTTTTTCTTACGCTTTGGCTTATTTTGTTCGTCGAGAACTTTTATAACGTCGTCGATAAATTTTCGAGCCGCCTCTTCGGAAAGGACGGCTTGTTTTTCATTGGCGGAAATTTCTTCGCGCAGAATTTTCAAACGCGGGTCGAGTTTACCCGCCTTAAGTGATTCTAGGGCGACTTTATCGGCATTGGCAATTCGTTTAAGCTGTTCGAGTTGCGGTTTGCACTCCGACAAATATTTTTGAGGCAATTTTGTAAGCAAAATATCTGCGGCGCGTTCAATTTCGATAATTTTTCTTTCGAGAGGCGCGAAATCTATAAAAGTTTTTTTGCCGAAGTCGTAAAGCAAATTGGAAGCGTCGGTTGCGAATTCAATAGCGTCCGGTTCACCGACTTTAGCCCAAGAATTTTCCATATGGCGCGAATGCTCCGCGAAAATTTTCATATAAGGAGCAAGGAAGCCGAATTGTTCATTCAAAACCTTATTCCAAGCATTAATTTGGTCGTAAGAGGCGGGATTATTGGCGTAAATCGCGCCTGTAGCCAAAGAAACTTTCGATAACTGAACTTGTTGCATCGGATTGAAAAAAATCGCCGTCATTTTGGCGGTAGGGAGTTTTTCAATCGCACCGAGTGCCAATTTAACATTGCGATTGCCGTCGGGAGTGAGCGGATAATCATTGACGGGATAATTCCACCAAACTCCGACTTCGCGCCCGAAAATTTTATTGACTTCAGCCAATTCCTTATCGGTAATGCCGTCGCAAACGACTCCGCGCCCCGTATACAGAATTACAATTCGCGAGTCGAGATTTTCAGCCAAATCTTTTGTATAAGGCTTAATTTTATCGCCCTTAACCATGTCGAGATAAAAATATTCGGTCGGAACCATGATGAGAGGCGCAACGTCCTTATATTTTCCGCGCAGATTTTTCTGAACGCGATTAAGGAATTCGGCTTGAAGTTTACCGTCCTCATGATGCCGCCCTTTATCGTCTTTTAAGTCGTCAAAGAAAATTGCGAAGTCCCGAACGCCGATTTTATACATTGCGTCGAGCTTTTTAATCATTGAATTAAAATCTTCCTCGCCCTTATCGCCTTTGTAATTCAAATCGAGACCGGGCGAGACGGCAAAAATAAAACGGACGTTATTTTTTTTCGCGAAGGCAACCAAACTTTTAATTTCAGCGAGTTTATCTGCGGGATAAGGCTTGCGCCATTGTTCGCGGTGGTAAGGATCATCTTTGGGCGCGTAGATATAGGAGTTAAAATTATTTTGGCGGCAGAAGTCGATAATATCTGCGCGGTCTTCAAAAGTCCAAGGAGTGCCGTAAAAGCCTTCGACGACTCCGCGCAAAGGAATTGGAACTGCCAGAGCCGAGCCACATGATAAAATCGCCGTCAACAAGATTACAGATAGAAATTTTTTCATGACTTTCCTTCCTGATACTGACGGAAATTTTTAAGAACGCAAATGGGGCGTTTCTGCGAGGCATTGCCGAAAGGATTATCAATCAGCAAATCGGAGGCAAGTTGCGCGTTCATACCGGGCGTAGCTCCGACAATTCGCGAGCGTTTCAAGTCATTAACGTCGGCAATCATTGCGCCGAAACAATTTAAACGATTTTTAAGGTCGGCACAAACTTTTTCGGGATTTTCGGGACCGTAGACGACGCATTTATCGAAAGGCGGCATTGTACCGGTTACGTCGTCGATAAGAGCAGCTTGACGCCCGCCCCATTTATAAAACAGCCCGCGAACGCCGATAATCTTACCCAAAAAGCCTCCGACAAGCGCAAATGCAACGCGCCATTCGCCTTCCTTTTCCATAAGTGCTTGCATACCGTGCGGCGTCGCCAAAGAGCCGTAATCGGGAATGAATCGGCAACATAATCTTGCGAGATTGCTGATTTTCATTTCGTCGGGGCGAATAATATTCCCCTGAGTAATCGCAACGACACTTTCCGCAACCGTCACCACGTCATCGGGCGTTATTATGTCGCAAGTATATCTTTCTATCACGTCGACAATATCATCTTTCGGCGTCAAAATCCTCGTAGTTATCGGGATAATCTCTACGTTCATAAAAAAACCTCCGTTTAAAGCTTTCAGCTGTTAGCTGTCAGCTTTCAGTAAAATCCTAAAAGCTCAAAGCTTAAAGCTCAAAGCTTAAAGCTAATCTTTAACAATTTTGACTCCGACGAGTTGAGACAATTCTTCGGCAGTCAAAATTACACGCGCTATCGACCAATGCATTGGAGTTCGTCCGACTTCCCGATAAATGAATTCGACGGGGAAATCTACCATATGCGCAACCGCTTCTTCCAATGAAAGATTTTTCCGCGCAGTCAAAGTTACTTTAGCGACCAAATTAACGCTTTGTTGGTGTTCCAAGACCAAAGCCTCAAAATAATCATCTTCGCGAGGAACGCCTTCACGTTCAGCCTTGCCGCGCACGTCCATTCCGTCATATTGCTCGAAAGGAAGTTGCGGTTTACAAATTGCGTCCACAATCATCGCGCTTTGAGTTCCTTCGTTGCGGAATTCTATCGTAGTGGAGAGCGTTACGGATTTTTCGTCGCGGCGTTCGATTTTAAAAGGCGTACGACTTTCAAGTTTAGGAACGACTTTTTCCTGTCGACCTTTAGCGTAAAGCCAAATCAAAATTGCGACCGTCAATATTACGACGAGCAATCCTTCCAATATTGTTACCAAATTTTTTCAACCCCTCAGTAAAAGTTTAATCAATCGAAGAATTGTACACGAAAATTATTTGCAAGTCAAAAGTTAGTTATTGGGAATTGGAAATTAGCGGCTCCGGATTCCCGATAAAAAAATTCCCTCCGATTATCGGAAGGGATTAATTTTTGTCGCATATATTATTTTCTCTTTGATTCGTCGACCACTTTGCGGATTTCTTCGCGTTGTTCGTCATTCTCGGCGTATTTCTCAAGCGTATTGCTTAAGCTGTTCAGCGCGAGATTATCAGCCTTATTAAATTCCTCAATCGCGTCGGATATTTCTTTCCGCAACGCTTTGGGGATTGAATCATTGTCATTTATCGCACGAAGAAACGCCACCCTGTCATTTTCCATAGCGTTAAGCAATTCATTAGTCTTTTCCGAGTCCGAATTGTCATTGTAAGCCTTTTTCGACCTGTCATATTTCAAATACAACTTTTCTTGCGCCGTGCTGAGTTCTTCGCCGTAATCAGCGATAACTTTTTCTATCAGCTCGTCTAATTTTTCGCCGGCTTTATACGACGCGATTCCGCCGCTAACTATGTCTTTCATTACTTTTAACGTGTCAAAGAATCCCATTTTTATTCCTCCTTGCCGCAGATTATATACCGACTCTTTTTAAAATGCAAATTCTGTGCTACAATGCCTTTGAGGTGATTTACATGTTTAAAATATTATTTTTGGCGTTGTTAAGTCTGTTTTTCTGTTCAAATGCGGAGGCGAAACGATTTCAACCGCCCGTTTTAACGGCAGAATTTGACCAAATGGCTTTTCCGCCGCTTTATCCGACTTTTTCTTGGGAGCCGTTGCCTGATTCGCGATTTTACCAAGTGCAAGTCGTAAATGTTGATAAAAATATCGTCGTCCGCGATTTACTTAATTCGGAGGCTCTCAATCGCGTCACGGATTGGAATCCTTTCAATGAAAAGGGAAATTTTTATTGGCACGTTCGACTTGTCGATAAAAATAGTAAGCCGCTGAGTGATTGGTCGGAGAAACAATATTTCAGCGTCGATATGCCCGTTAAATTTGCGGCTTTCGGCGACAGTATCACTCACGGCGGCGCGGCTTATATTCCGGCAGGGCAATTATCCTGTCAATGGCAGACTTATTGCGATTTCCCGATTAAAAATCTTGCTCGAAGCGGCGATACTACAGAAATGATGATTAATCGCTTTGATAATGACGTTCTGCCTTTCCGACCGCAATATTTAATCATTATGGCGGGCGTCAATGACATTCGCGTAGGAAAATCTGCCGATTCGGTCATTAAAAACTTTGAAATTCTGCGCGATAAATGCCTTTCAAATAATATCACTCCGATTTTCTGCACGATTACACCTATGAATCCCGAAAAAATAACCAAGCGCGGCATTTTCCTTACCGATAATGATTGGCGGCACGAACGCGAGCTGATAAATATTTGGATAATGAAAAATCGCCATTCAATCGACGTGGCAACCGCTTTGACTGATGAAGACGGTTTTCTCCGCGCAGATTTAACGCCCGACGGCTTACACCCCGCATTGAAAGGCAAGAAATTTATAGGCGAAACGATTTCCGCTTACCTCAAGAATAATTTTTGATAAAAAATAACCCGCTCGATAATTGAGTGGGTTTTTTTATTGCAAATTGTCAATCGGATTATTGATTGGCTTCGTTATCGACAACGGTTAATTCGCGGTAGCGAGCCATGCCGGTACCGGCGGGAATGAGTTTGCCGATAATGACATTTTCCTTTAACCCGATAAGCGGATCTATCTTGCCTTTGATAGCGGCGTCGGTAAGGACTCTGGTAGTTTCTTGGAAACTTGCCGCGCTGAGGAATGAATCGGTAGCAAGAGATGCCTTAGTAATGCCGAGCAAAATCGGTTTGGCGACTGCCGGAGCCCTGTCTTCCTCGATAGCCTTAGTATTGGTCGCCTCGAAAATGTTAATATCGACGAATTCGCCCGGTAAAAACTCTGTGGAGCCGCTGTCTTCGATTTTGACTTTGTGAAGCATTTGACGAACCATGACTTCGATATGTTTGTCGTTAATTTCGACGCCCTGCGACTTGTAAACCTTTTGAACTTCTTTGACGAGGTAGCGGTAAGTTTCCTTCAAGCCGCAAATACGTAGAATGTCAT
>JAFZIQ010000022.1 GCA_017554285.1 Selenomonadaceae bacterium | reverse complement strand
AATAAAGTTTTTCAAATTTATTCATTAACTCTAGGACACTGAGAGATGCGCTGAAATATTCCATAACAGGAGCGGGGCGTTGGAGTTCGGTCATTTTAACGTTTTCTGATTTAGATTTTTTCTTGTTGTATTTATCGAGGCGATTTTCGTTGTGTCTGTTAATTAGGTGACGAAATTTTTCCAAACGGTCATGTATTGCTTTAATGACATATAGATTTTTTTCCCAAGAATCAACGGACTCGTCTGTTGCGTTGTTTAGTGATTCTAAAATTTCTGCATCTGATTTATTAGGCTCAAAATAAAAATTTTTGAAGAAAGGACGCTGAAGAATGCGAGATGAATCAAAATCGCGAAAGGCGAATGCATTTTTAGTTTTCATATTTACCGCCCTCCTAAACGTCATGATTTTCTAAAAAAATATAACGCAAAAGAGGAGTTCCGTCAACTTTGCTTTGCTTTCGACACTGAAATTTACACACACATTACTTGCAAATTTTTTACACTGATTTATCGCGTTCTGACGCGGGTTTTTTGCACTTATCCGCAGGATAAGTGATAAGTGAACATTGCCTGACTTTGAGAGACCATTACCACAACTTTTCTCCCGACCTTACAACTCACGCACCATCTTTCTGTTTATAATTTCGTCTTTATCAAACTCGGTCATCATCTCCCAGTCCTTATCCATTTCGAGGTTGTTATCGCCAAAACGAGCAACTAATGGAACAGCATATGTTTCACCCAGAAGCGCGTCAGCTATTATCGCCGCCAACTCATTTTTCTTCAAAGCGGAAGTTTTGGTCGAGTTGCTTTCAGACTGAATAACGCAATACACGCGATTTTGTTTCAGGCTTCTATAGCCCTCATCAAAAGCATTGAATCGTTTTTTGGCTTCCTGCAACTTTTCGTATAAGTCGCCAACGTGCTTTTTTGCCTCTTCGTACTCATGAGCGATTTTCAAGTTTTTGTGAAGAATAGAAGCGGCGAGGAACGCGATTTTATTTTGTGCATCCTCCGTTTTGCACAAATTTTCTAAGCGCGTTAATTCGCTTTCCAACTGGATTTTGGTTTTCGATAGTCGTCGCTCTGTCTCTTCCAAATGGATTTTTTCCTTCGTCAGGTAATATTGTTCCAGAAGTTTTACTCCGCGATTTGTCCAGTTGACGTTTTTGAAAAATATTTCCCGCTTATGAATCTCCAACACATCATGTTCGTACTGTTCCAACGCTTTTTCGTATTCCTCTTGCTCGGAGTGCAATTTTTTAAAGCCGTCGTGAACGAAAAAATTCTTGGCAATGGAAATAGCTTCAGTCGGGAGTATCCGTTTAAGCATCAAGCAATTGCATGTATCAATCGCCGCCTCGCGTTGTTTTTTTAAGGAGCGATACTGCTGGAACAAATGGTCGCGAACTTCTCTCGCCGTGAACATCGTTTTGGGCATTTCTTTCATTTCAATTTTTGCTTTTAAAGAATCAATGTTTTTGAGGACAGCGGTGCTTGTTTTCTTTAAGTCCCTCAATACATCAAGGTCACTTTGTAAAAGTCTGTGCATGACAAGCTCAACATTTTTGCGCCGGTATGGTTCTTCCAATTTCCCTAGAATAGCCCAGTATTGAGAATTGCGTTGCGCAAGGAAAGAACGCAAGTCAGAAATCTTTTTCTCTATGCCACATTTAATGGTTTGAAAGGCTTGGAAATCTTCGGGATATTTTCCAGTCGGCGGAATGAGATCTTTAGAAAGGCGTTCCAAATCTTCACATTGTCTCATTTTATTTTCGTAATCGAGAATGAATTGATAATCCGTCGTTGGCAAATATTCTTTATGAGCACGTTCTCTGGCATCCAAAAAGCCAATCATTTTTCTTTTTAATTTTTGGATTTTTGCCAGTCCAGACAAAATGCCTTGATTTAATCCGTTCAAGGTTTCGTCTTCAAAATTCGCCGACTTATAAGCAGGAGAGTTCGAGAGTGCAAGCCAAGCGCATTCGGCTTGTTTGGCTAAGAATTTGGTTTCGTCTTCTTGAGCGGTCTTTTTTCGCATGTCGTCCTGAAACAAAAAATGTTGCTTGTCTTGTATTATTTTGCGGTACCTTTTTACGCCATTAGAAAGTTCATCCTCTTCGTGTGCTGGTATTATGCCAATGTAGGATTCGGGCATTCTCTTATAAAGATTAGCGGCAAAGTCATCGCCGTTTTTCTCTGCTTCTACTTGCTGAGCTTTAAGCGATCGATAGTCTACTCGAATTGAAAAACCATTTCTCGCCAGCACTTCATTTTGGATTCGAGCAAAGTCCGCTCGAATTTCGTAGAGATATTTTCTGTTGTGCCATTTCTTATCTTTAGGAGCACCATGTTCGCGCCGACGCTCAAAACTGGCGACTTGCTCTCCTTTTAATGGCTTTGCCGCTCGGCGAAAATATTTGCAAGCCGGTCTTTCGCTTATTTTTTCCACGTCGTCAATGAGGCGCTCGGAAAACATGATGTGAACGTGCGGATGGCGTTCGCCTGACAATTCGCCCACTTTTTCGTGTACCGCATAGGCATAATAGTGATTCGACAAATGCTCAGCGATAAACCTGTCAACGATTTCGAGGTTCTGTTCGAGAGATAATTCATTGGGCAAAGACAATTCGATTTCTCTGTAGCGTACGTTTCCTTTATCCTCATAGCGCGTTGCCGCTGAGAAAAATTTTTGCGCTGAACCCTTCGCCCATTTCGGTAACTGACTGCCTTTGAAAACGCAATCCGTCCTTTCGCTTTGTGCGCCTTCGCGGTTGATATAATCCGCATGGGACTTCCCGTCTTCGCGAAAAATATAATCAACATGCTTTTTCGCCGAAATTCTTTTGCCGCCTGATTTCGTATCGTCTTTAACTCTCAAATGATAACTAGCCATGAAAAAAGCCTCCTTTGTCATCTATTCTGACATAAGAAAGCTCGCTCAAACTCTTATTTTTTTGCTTTTTTCCCAATGCGCCAACTGAAGTTATAGCTCATTACGTGAGATTAAAAAAAGTGTCTAAACTTAATGTTTGCAGTTTACACTTCTTGCTACTGTGTTATAATTCATATAAGGGGTGATAAAGTGTCGGGCAAAGATGGAAATAAAAAGTATCGTGATTCGGTTTTTCGAGACTATTTTAATGAGCCAGTTCGATTGCTGTCGTTGTGTAATGCGATTCTTGGCACTAAATACTCTAATATTTGTGAACTGAATATAAATACACTAGAAGGGATTTTCTTTGACAATCAAAAAAATGACATTTCTTGCACCATTGGCAACAATTTTCTGGTGCTTATAGAACATCAGACCAGTGTCAATAACAATATGCCTTTCCGTTGCCTGTCGTATGTCGCCGAGTTGCTCAATAATTTGGTAGTTGATAAAGATAAGCTCTATCACAAAGCTTTGATTCGCTTTCCGCGTCCGAAATTTTTCGTACTGTATGACGGAGACGCAAAAGAGCCATTACAAAGAGAAATGCACTTGTCAGACGCTTTTGGCGGCGATAACTCTGCGCTCGAATTGGTCGTCACTGCGCTAAATATCAATTTCGGCTTAGAGCAACCCTTACTTGCGAAGTGTCAGTATCTGCGCGACTATTCGACGCTCGTCGGAAAAGTTAAGGAAGGAATTCGCGCAGGTCTAACGAGAAAAGAGGCAATCAGCCGCGCCGTAAAATTCTGTCTCGACAACGGGCTGATGAAAGGGTATCTGGAAGAAAAATCAAAGGAGGTGTTCAATATGCTTGCTCTACAATGGGAACAAGATAAAGCAATTCGCGCCAGCTACGAGGACGGGCGCGACGACGGCATAAGCGAGGGTATCGAAAAAATCGCTCTCAAGATGATTCGGCTCGGTAAACCTTTGGAGGATATTCTCCAGATTACCGATCTACCGCTTGAGCAAATCAAGAAGCTTGCCGACGAGTTGAAAAGCTGAAAGGCGGTGATTTTATGGCTAAAATTTATAATACGAAATCAAACACGCTTTTATCTGGCACCAGTGCTGATGATACAATTATAAATGATAATTATTATTATGCTGATGGCTCTTGGCATGATGGCGGCGGCTCCAACGTGACAATAAAAGGAGGAAAAGGCAAAGATTACATTTCAAACGACGGCAGTAACATATTTAACGTACTAATTGACGGCGGCGCGGGCGATGATACTGTTTGGAACGACTGCAAAAATACAACTATAGACGGTGGAGCGGGCAACGATGAAATTCACAACGAAGCCTCTTCAGTTAGCATAGCTGGCAATGCGGGTAATGATTATATTTTCAACAAGGGAGACAATCTCACAATAACGAGTGGTGCTGGTAATGATTCGATTTGGAATTACGGCTATGTGTCCCATTTGTCTATTAATAGTGGTTCAGGCGATGATTCTATTTATAACGACCATGGTTGCAATGAATCTACAATAAACGCTGGTTCAGGTAATGACTCAATTTTTAATCTTGGGACGGATATGCACTCGTCTATAAGTGGAAATTCAGGAAATGATTATATCAAGAACTATGGTTACGCATCCACAATAATAGGTGGAGACGATAATGATACTATTCACAATTTTGGATTTAAAGTAACGATAATTGGCGGAAAAGGTAATGATTCCATAAATCTTGAAAAATATACAGATGTTGGATCAAATGTAATTAAATATATCTATGGCGATGGTAATGACATTATTTCTGGTATCAGAACAGATTCTACAGTTCAAATCGCAACGAACAGCGGCTACACGACTCAAAAGAGCGGCAACGACCTTATAATCAAAGTCGGTAGTGGCAAGATGACTTTTAAAGACGGTGCAAATACTTCGTTTAAAATTGTAACAGAGACTCTAAAAGCAGACCCCACAGATGACACTTCGACAGATAAGCCAGACAAGAAAACTGCGGCGAAAGAACTCCGCACAGCAAGTGCCAGCGAATTAAATAATTTCATAGCGATAGGCAAGGACACCGATACAGTACCTTCGTATAAGTCCAAAAACAGCGCGATAAACAAACTCGCAGAGCAGGTTTCCAAAAGTTCAATGGATGTCGTGCGGCTCATGGGAAAAATCTTCGGCGAAATGACTAAGTACAAGCTGAACGCTGACGGCACACCGCAACTCGATCCAAACCACAACAAGATTAAAGACAACTCACCGAGTAAGACAATAATCAAAGCAGGATACAGCGCACTGTTAAACGTGGATTCTATTTTAACGTCAGCGAAAAAAATCGCTACCGGAAAATTGAACGAAGAAAAATTGCTCAAGGAAGAATTGAACATCAGCACGCAAACAGCTTCGCTCGTCGACAACATAGCGAAACTCGGCGGTGACCCAAAAGCCGGCTTCATTACGTCAATAGGTTCGTCAGCAATCGGCTTGGCGACAAATGTAATAAACGGATTCGCGGGCGGAATTGACAAAAGCATAATCACGAGTTTTACAAATAATGCCAAAACGCTCTTAACTGAGACCTTAAAAAATGAAAAATTTGGTACATGGCTTAAAAGTAAGACGGCAGGCACAAAAATCGAAAATTTCGCGAACAAAATTCTCAAAGAAAGTACAATCAATCATATTGGCGGAACAGTCACTTCTTTATTAGGCGTTTATTCAGCGGTTACAACATATCTGGAAAGTACCGAGAAATACAATATCGACGGCTTGCCGGACTCTTCAGCGGTGATAAATAAAGCAATAGACGTAATAGCAGACGGGATACACTCTTTCGCAAACGCTTTCACATTAGCTACAATAGGAGTGGATGCTGATACCATTTTCAAAGGCGTTTACACGATAGGAGCGGCAATAAAATACAGTTTCCAACACGGCTGGACAATGGCAACTGGCGGCGATGTGAGCAAAGTCAAATTCCAGACCGAAAACAGAAATTTTACCGAGATAGTAGCCGACTTTGTAAAAGAGCTTGTAACTGGAACGACAAATGACAATGACGTTTTCAACGAGAAGAAAAAGAAAATTTACACGCAAAACAACGGCGACAACCACATTACAAACTTGGTTTCATATTGCACGATAAATACGGGTGTCGGTAACGACTTAATTATCAACGATTCCGGCACCTACTCAAATCAAATAGACGCCGGAAATGATGACGATACGATAATAGCTTACGGCGCGAGCAACAATATAAAGGGCGGAGCTGGAAACGATAATATAAGGCTTTACAGCGACGGCAAAACACCTGCAGGTGGAAACACAATAGACGGCGGCGCAGGTAACGATTTAATTGCGATTAACGATAAAGCATATGCGAAATTACCAAGAAAGAGTAATAACACAATAATAGGTGGACAAGGTTCTGACACTGTATCGATAGAAGAAACAAACATTCCGGTCGTTATTAGTTACAGAGCTGGCGACGGCGATGATTATATTTTCGGCTACGATAAAAACGACACGATTCAGATAGTCAACAGCGAATATTCAACATCGCGCAGTGGACAAAATATCATAATCACAGTCGGCAAAGGAAAAATAACTTTAGATAGCGCGAAAGGCAAAACGCTCAACATAAAAAAAGTTACAGATAATTCCTTGCCGAAAGGACTAAGTTACGACAAAAAGAAGATGACACTAACGGCAAGTACAAAATTTGTTGATGAGCAAATCGACTTGGCAAACTATGCAACGACAATAACGAAAGTCAATGCTTCTTCTCTCGTCAATGGAGTTAATATTATCGGCAATAATCTATCTAACAACATAACAGGAGGAAATGGCAATGACACACTCGACGGCGGAGCTGGTAAAGATACTTTGACAGGCGGAAAAGGTAACGATTCGCTAATTGGCGATGCTGACGCCGATATACTAAAAGGTGAGGACGGTAACGACAAACTTTATGGCAATGACGGAAAAGATACACTCGAAGGTGGCAAAGGTAATGATGAACTAATTGGCGGTGCAGGAGATGATTGCCTTGTCGGAGGAAAAGATTCCGATGTATTAAAAGGTGGTAGCGACAATGATAAATTTTACGGCGGTGCTGGCAATGATGAATTAACAGGCGGCAAGGGCAATGATTCATTGTGGGGCAATGCCGGCTCGGATACATTCATTTACGGCAAAGGCGACGGACAAGATATAATTTACGGCTTTGAAAAGACAGACCTGTTGCAAATTACGGGCACATTCTCGGCGTCTTACAGCAAAGAAAAAAAGGAAATTTATTTCGATGTCGGAACAACGACGAACGCAATCACGCTGAAAGATTTCGGCTCAACTTCCACATTCAATGTCAATGGGACAAATTACAAAATCAGCGGGACAAAACTTGTTAATAAATAAATTTTGAGACTTAATATCGAAGTAAACCTCTGGCGTGATGTCGGAGGTTTTTTCATTTACACGAACAATTATCTGCCTCCACACTATTTATGACACACTAGAGGGGGGGCACGGTGCCCAAAAATAACTCTGGTCGCAGAAAGGTAACACCATTTTTTTCTCGGTGTTACCTAAAGTGTTACCTCTAAAATGGCGTCAGGACGCCAAAAAATGGCAAAAGTAACACGGTAACACCGGTAACACCGATTTTTTTAGCTATAATAGGAAAAAAAATATGCGCGCGCGCAAAGCGTGACTTCTGCAACATCGTGCGCGTACTTTTTTTTTCTATAGGAGAGAAACATAACTTTGGGTGTTACCAGTGTTACCTCTTAAAAAAATATATATAAAAGCTAGCTATAACGCCATTTTTAGGCTATTTTTTAGGTAACACTTTAGGTAACATTTTGGTAACACCAAAGCTTCCGGTGTTACCTTTTTTATATGAATGGCGTCATTACGCTAATTAGCTTATTAGACACTCAGCGACGTACAACAAAAGCCCTTCCTTCTCCATGTTTCAATCTTTTTAGATTGGGAGACATGGGAGGAAGGGCGAGTATTGTTTTTGCTAGAAACGCGCTTAGTGGTTTCTCGTAAAGCTCTTGGATTTTATTCGTCGTCGTTCAGGCTATCATTGCTAATTCTGTAACAACGAGTGTTTACTTTGCCAATTTTTTTCTGAACAGTAGTAAGCGTGGACTTTTTCCCTGTTTCGATGGTATCGGCAGGGATGAAAAAATCAGCGGCTACTAAATCCGAGACGAGCTTATGATAATCGAAGCCATTACGCTCGCACTCGTCTTGAAGAAATTTTGCCGCAATGTAGGTGTAGCCGTCATTATCTTTAAGTTTACCGCAAATGGTTTGCATCCTGTCGAGAGGAACATTACCTCCAATGAAACGATTTTGATTTTGAGCGATAATGCTGATGACAAAATTTTTCTCTCTTGCTGTGTCGGAAATTTCAGCGTTGGTTGGAATAAGTTTGAAAATTACGTTGGCGTTTTGGATAGAGTCGTCGAGAGGAAGCGTGTCGGCGTCAGTTAAGGCGGCGTTTAAAATGGCGTCAGCGAGAGTTAAGACCGCTATGTAGCGACAGTATTCATTGAGTAATTCGGGATATTTCGCGGTGAAAAGATTTACAAGGTCTTGATATGCTTGACGAAGCGTTTCAAAGCCAACCTCAAAAATTTTGTCAATGATGAGCGGGAAGGCAAGCCCGTGATTTTCCTTGATTGTGTCGTGAATCCGACGGCAAACATCGGCAGGCAAAATTTCTCTTGTGACGTTTATGGAAAGCAGACGAGTATTTGCGCCGCCAGTTACATTGTCGGGAAGCAAAAGGGTTTCGCCGGTCATGATAGCAATAGTGCGCCAATCTTGAAGTTTTCTCAGCGTAGAATCTTTGTTGAGTTTAGTGCGCCCTAAGCCATTGGCGAGAGCATAAACAAGAGTATCGAATTGTTCTTTGAGTTTAGAATCAGCAACTTGTTTCTCATCAACGAGAAAAGCGAAGTCGTTGACATCAGCGGCGGCACCAGCTAAGCCATTTTTGGTAGCGTCGAAAGAGCGAATCATTTTTTCATCACCGACAGCAGAAGCGGCGAGATATAAGGCAGTAGTTTTGCCAGCGCGGGTCGGAGCGCAAATATACAGGAGGAAATTGCGTTCACCTAAGATTTTGAGTAGGATAGGAGCAATAGAAGCGGCAACCATAGTCCTCGCGATAGGAGATTTTTTCGCTAACTCGTAAATTTTTTTCCACTCGGAAAGGTTACCTTTCCGACGTAAGGAATTAGCGAAAAGGCTGAGAGAATCAACAACAACCTTGATGTTTTTGTCGTCGTCGATTATGGAGCATTTTTTACGCGGGTCAATAAAAAAGTCTGTGCCGTTGAAGTGGTACCAGCCGCAACGCGGTACAGTGTAAGTCAGAGGAAAGTTGTTTTCGTTAAGAGCGTTGAAAGCGTCGAGGTAGTCAACAAGCAGATTGGCGTTAGAGCTGGTGACGGGCAAGCCGTTGTTAGCTAAATCAACGAGTTTGTTGCGATTGAAAACAATAGCGGCTTCAGTGGGCGGCAAAGCTTTTAATTTTCCCGACTGATTCATGTAAGCCAAAGTCAGTTTGAATATTTTCTCGTCGACGCTGAAGGTTTTGGATTTGATAATGACAGGAGACCTGCAAACGGTAATCATGGATTCACCAGCAACTTTTTCAACGCCGTTATCACTGACGCTGTAACCGGCAGGAATGGAAAAATTTTGCAAATCGTCATTAGTGGCAACGAAAGACAAAGAACGAATTTGAGCTTGGATTTCATTGTGGCGAGTCAACAAATCGTTTTGGCGAGAGTTAATTTCAGCGGCTTTGTCACGAACGGTAGCACTCCACTCGCTGACGCTTGCTTTTTTCTCTTTAGTTTTGCGATTAAAAAGAGTAATCTCGCCTTTGAAGTCGGAGAAAGTCTTTTTGTCGAAGAGTTTAGCGAAAGCGGCAGCAGTAACAATTTCATCGGCAAAAACAGAATCGCTGTCGAATGTTTCAACGCTTTTCAGGTGTTCAATCGCAGCGTTTTTTTCAGCATCAAAGTCGGCAAGAGCCTTTTTTACGGAGCGGAGTTCGGCTTTGAGCGAGTCTATTGACGAGACAGGATTTTTCTTTTTCGCCGTTAATTCTGGGTGAAATTGGAAGAACTCATTCCTAATTTCTTTCTCATCATAACCGCCCTCGACAGCCCATTGATAAAGCGAGGCGATAGAAATACCGTTGGGTTCATGATGAAAGCCGTTCCATTTGCGTTCGCATTCGCCGTCTTTGAATTCGGGTTGAGATCTGCTCCATTGTTCCCAAAGACTACAGTTCATACCTTCATTGAATAAGGCGAAGCCGACCGAGAGCCATTTTTCATATTCCCCATCGACGACGCTAATATAATCGAGCATCCGCTTAATCCTAAATTCCTTTAAGTCAGGATTGTCATCGAAATAGTCAATGTCGATTTTACGTGAATTTTTCGATTGTGTCTCTGTAGTCGGAGTAGCAGTTATCAGAGCGTTCAATTTTTGGTCAAGGTCGGCAGGGTCAAAACGTAAACCAGAATCTTCAACGATGTGACACAAGGGAGCGTTGTCCGCGCCGAGTTTGTAATTGAAAGTGCCGGGCGTGCGAAGGATTCGAGGTAAGTCCCCAACGCCGTCAATCTTTTTTCCTTTTGCTTTTATGCGAGTTGCGTCAAGCAAGAGATTGTTCCTGCGTTTAAGTTGTTCACGATTTAAGTCGGTGATTTGAATAGGGATATCGAAAATATAGTAAGCGTGAAGTCCGTAACCCGAATGGATAATCAAGCTGGGAGTGAAGGGCAAGAACGATTTCGCCTCGTCGAAGTCGGCGGCAAGAAGAGAAGGGTCGCCCTTGTGAGCGTCGGATTGAATATCAATGTCTACGACAATAGCGGTTTGAAAAGAAACGACGGTTTCGTCACCGCGCTTACCATCTGCGGGTTCAATACAGACAGTATTAACGGAGTGCCAAATATCGACGCCACCATCGGAGAGTTCTATGGCTTTTTTAGCCATAGCCTCAATGTCACTGACCTTGAAAGAGTTGTTAAAAATAAGGCGTCCCAGCTGTTTTGTTCCCAGATACACGAAATTTCCCACAGGGATTTTGCCGTAAAGCTGGTTAAAAAAGTTCACGAGTTCAGCAATGCGTTTTTGCTTTTTGTCGCCGATTGTGGTAGAATCTGCATTGGAATTATTAGCACTTATACTTTTTTCTACGCTCTGGTTAGTGGCGTAATTTTTTTTATCTTGTAATTCGGGTTTCGGTGGTAATGCTTCGAGTGTTTCTTCCATATCTTAATCTCCTTTTGAAACAAAATGTTTTTCGTTGAATTTTATCATTTAGATTCGTACTTGTCAAAAAAAATAGCCCCGAAGGGCAGATCTATTCGAGACCCAATATTTGATTACCATTCATGTTCAATACCTTTGCAAATTTTATTATCGTAGGAATGGAAGCATCACGTTTGCCGAGTTCGTAATGAGAAACTCCTTGAGAAGAAATTTGTACGAGGTCGCCTAATTGTTGTTGTGTTAATCCAAGAGCTTGTCGTGCACGTTTTAAGCGAGAGCCAAATTCTTTTCGATAACGCACTTGAATCTTTTCTTCAATGTCGCAATAAAGTTTTTCAAATTTATTCATTAACTCTAGGACACTGAGAGATGCGCTGAAATATTCCATAACAGGAGCGGGGCGTTGGAGTTCGGTCATTTTAACGTTTTCTGATTTAGATTTT
>JAFZIQ010000021.1 GCA_017554285.1 Selenomonadaceae bacterium | reverse complement strand
GCCCATTCGATATTGACGGCAAGCGCGGAAGTCGTCCCGCCCAGTTGAGGACCTATGCCCGTCGAGTTGATAAGGTCAAGAAGTTCCTGCTCAAGCTGTGCGTATTCGGGCATGGGATTTCTTTCGTCAATCGAACGAGTCAAAGCCTTTTTGGAAAGGAGCGCGGCTCTGTCCATAGTTCCGCCGATACCGATACCGACAACCATAGGCGGGCAAGGATTCATACTTGCGTGAAGGATAATCTCCATAACAGCTTTCTTGACGCCGCGAACACCATCGGCAGGCACGAGCATTTTAATTCCCGACTTATTCTCGGAGCCGAAACCTTTAGGCGCAACCGTAATGCTCAGTTTGTCGCCCGGTACAATCTGCGTGTAGATAACGCCCGGTGTATTGTTCTTGGTGTTGACGCGATTAAATAACGGCTCACCGACGACCGACTTGCGCAGATAGCCTTCTGTGTAGCCCTTAGCGATGCCCGCGTTAATGGCGTCTTCGAGATTGCCGCCGACAATATGCAAGTCCTGCCCGACTTCAAGGAATACAATCGTCATGCCGGTATCTTGGCAATAAGGACGATCTTCCGCCTTAGCAATTTCGGCGTTCTTAATAATTTGGTCGAGGACAATTTGTCCGACGGGCGATTGCTCGGTTTCGCGACCGCGTTTGAGTGCACGATATACATCGTCCGGCAGATAATACGCCGCCTCTTTACACATTTCGGCGACGTTTTCGGTTATAAGTTTAACGTCCAGCTCTCTCAAAATAATCCCTCCTGAAATATAATTTACGGCGCAAAAAATTTTTTCCTTACCTTGTCTTGCTTATTTGCCGCGTCGATTAAAATTCCTGCCGCGCCGATAAATTTTAGATAACGCCCGCATTTGTCGATAAAAAA
Organism: Selenomonadaceae bacterium; assembly: GCA_017554285.1. Taxonomy (GTDB): domain Bacteria; phylum Bacillota; class Negativicutes; order Selenomonadales; family Selenomonadaceae; genus Quinella. The sequence continues at coordinate 6,285 of JAFZIQ010000021.1, read as the reverse complement.
ATCCCCTGAAAGGTCGCGGGGAAATTTTATGTCAAGTTTTTTTCAAGTCAACTTTCTTTTCGTCGGTTAAGGCAATTTCCAATGAAGACGTTCGCATTGATTCCGTTGAAATTTCTGCGCGGGCGGCGGCAAGTTCCGTTTCTAATTCATTAACGCGAGCCTCAAGCCGTTGAATCTGTCGAAGTGCAACCTCAATCATTTCGCGTTCGGGGTCGGGCAAAATGTCATGATTCAAATCAACGTCGATTTCCTCCATAATCTCCGAACGAACACGCGGATTATTTAAGTCATAACCGCGAATCCTGCAAAGCTCCATAAAAGCCTCGCGATATTCTTCCTCGTTATGAACTCTGGTGCCGTGAAGGACAACGACTCTTCCTGGAATTCCGACAACCGTCGCATGAGGCGGAACTTCTTTTAAGACAACAGAACCTGCGCCGATTTTGGCATGGTCGCCGACTTTAAAGGAGCCTAAGACTTTTGCGCCCGTCGCCACGACAACATTATTTCCGATTGTCGGGTGACGTTTGCCCTTTTCCTTGCCTGTGCCGCCAAGCGTCACGCCTTGATAAAGCGTCACATTCTTTCCGATTTCCGCAGTCTCGCCGATTACAATTCCCGTGCCGTGATCTATAAAAAGTCCTTCGCCGATTGTCGCGCCGGGATGAATTTCTATTCCCGTCAGAAAGCGACAAAAATTCGAGATAAGCCGCGCAGATACTATCCAGCCGCGTTTGAAGAGCGCATGAGAAATTCTGTGCAACCAAATCGCATGAAGTCCCGAATAACACAAAACGACTTCAAGCACACTTTTTGCCGCAGGGTCGCGCTCAAAGATAACTCGTATATCCTTCTTTATGCGCGAAAAAAATTTCATCGCCGCCACCTATTTTTCCAAGCTCGCAATCGCATATGCCGATATTCCCTGTTCAGTGCCCGTAAAGCCGAGTTTTTCTTCCGTCGTAGCTTTAACGCTCACCGCGTCAACGTCAATCTGCATAACTTCCGCCAAACGTTCCCGCATTTGCAAAAAGTAAGGCGCAATTTTCGGTTTCTGCGCAACGACTATCGAATCAATGTTGCCGATTGTATATCCCTTTTCCTTAATCAAAGCACAAACTCTTTTAAGCAACACGACGCTTGAAATATCTTTGAACTCGGCAGTTTCCGGAAAATGTTGCCCTATGTCGCCGAGTGCCGCCGCGCCCAATATCGCGTCCATTATCGCATGAATCAAAACGTCGCCGTCTGAATGCGCCTCAAGTCCTGTTACGTGCGGAATTTCAATGCCGCCCAAAATTAATTTCCTGCCCTGCGCGAGTCTGTGAACGTCATAGCCGATACCGAATCGAATCATCTTTCCCCATTCCTTTGCAAAAAAGTTTCCGCCACGTGAATATCTTCCGGCGTCGTGATTTTTATATTCTCGTAGCCGCCCGCCACTACTTTTATTTTCAAATCAAGTTGCTCAACCAAGCTCGCATCGTCCGTTCCCAAAAAATTTTCTTCGGCGGCTCGTTCGTATGCCCTCAATAAAATTTCGCGGCGAAATCCCTGCGGCGTCTGTACCGCTACAAGTTGCGCTCGCGGCGGCGTATATCTTACAAAGCCTTCTTCGTCCACAACTTTTATTGTATTTTTTTCGGGCACTGCCGCTATTGCCCCGCCGAATTTCTCTGCCGCGTCAATGACTTTGTTAATCGTCCGAACGCTTACCAAAGGACGCGCCGCATCGTGTACCAATACTATTTCCGTATCATCGGGCAAAAGTTTTAAGCCGTTTGCGATTGAATATTGTCGTTCACTGCCGCCGACCGTCACGACCCAACGTTTAAGACCTTCCGTCTTCTTTAAAAGATTTTCAACCGTCTCGACTTCATGCGCTCCTACCACTACGATTAAAAAATTCACGCGCTCGACTTCGGAAAAAGTCTTCAAGCTCCTTACCAAAATCGGAACGCCTCTCAGTTCCAACAAATTTTTATTTATGCCGCAGAAATTGCCCATGCGTTTGCTTGCGCCGGCGGCAGGAAAAACTGCAGTTACCATTCGATAACCTCCGTAAAATTTTTATATGAGTCCGTAAACCATAAGCCGACGAATTCCGAAAATGACTCCGCCCTTATCGTTGCTTAACGTCTCGAATCTCGCAAATTTTTTCAAATCGGGATGAGCATTCGCCATAGCAAAACTGTAGCCGACCGCTTGAAGCATTTCGCAATCGTTCAGATAATCGCCGAAAGCCGCACATTCATCGGGGCGTATGTTCATAATGCGCTGAATATTTTTAACCGCCTCGCCCTTGTTAATGCTCGGCGACATAACGTCTACCCAATAATCCGAACTCAAAACCACTTGCAAGGAACTTTTGAACGGCGCAAGTTTATCGTAAATATTTTCCTTAGCGTGAGCAGTCGGGTCGAAGAAGGCAATTTTTAACGGCACGTCTCTAATCTCGCTGAAGTTTTCGACAACGCCGTTATGCGTGTAGTATTTTTCAAGTTCGGCATGAAATTCGGGCGTATTCTGGTCACTGCGAAGATAAGCGTCTTTCTTGCCGCAGTAAACGCGCAAAATATTTTCAAAGCCCTCACTCGCCGCCAAAACTTCCTTAGTTGCCGCGACGTTCAAGGGACTGCTGCAAACTTCCTTTCCCTTATACATAACGAGTGTTCCGTTTTCGGCAAGGAACAAAAAATCATCGCGATACTTATCAAACGAACGGCGCAGTGAAAAATATTGGCGACCGCTTGCAGGCGCGAAGATAACTCCTCTGCGGCTCAGCTCGGTTATCATTCCGTCGAAACCTGCGGGCAATTCATTATCATTCGTCAAAAGGGTACCGTCCATGTCCGAAAAAATTATTTTTATCATTGAAAAGTCCTCCGTCAAATTTTTTAAAGATTGTATCACGCTAAAGATATAATTGCAAAATACGCGGGCAGATTTTAGAATTCCTATGGAGGTTGATAACATGACCAAAAAAAATTTATTCGGCTTGACGCTCACGGAATTGGAAAAGGAACTTGCGCCTTTACCGAAGTTCAGAGCAAAACAAATCGCCGCGCAGATTTACAAACACGGCGTAAAAAATTTTAACGACATGAACGAATTGCCCAAAACATTGCGGGCAGAATTTTCTTCGCGCTACGAAATTAAAATCGCCGACGTTTTAAAGCGGCTCGATTCCGGCGACGGCTTAACCAAAAAATTTTTATTGGGCTTATCGGACGGCGCGGCAGTCGAAATTGTCTTGATGAAACACGATTACGGCAACAGCGTCTGCATTTCAAGTCAAGTCGGTTGCCAAATGGGTTGCAAATTCTGCGCGTCAACGTTGAAAGGTTTGGAACGAAATTTGACGGCGGCTGAGATGCTAGGCGAAATATTTTTTGCGGAAGAATTTCTGCGCGGCGAAAGTCAAAAATTGGATTCGGTCGTGATCATGGGCACGGGCGAACCGCTTATGAATTATGACGAGCTTATAAAAATGTTGCGGCTTTTGCATGAGGATTATTGTTTGGGCATGAGCTACAGGAAGATTACGATTTCGACTTGCGGCGTTGTTCCCGCGATAAAAAAATTGCGTGACGAAAAAATTCCCGTCACGCTGTCTGTATCACTTCATGCGCCGGACGATAATCTTCGCTCCGCGCTTATGCCTGTCAATTCTGCTTTTAATTTAAAGAGTCTGCTTGCCGCCGGTGATGATTATGCACAATCGACCGGGCGACGTGTCACTTATGAATACATTTTGCTTGGCGGCGTCAACGATACCGAAGAACACGCCCGACGTCTCGCAAAAATTTTGAGCGGGCAACTCGCCAATGTGAATTTGATTCCGTTTAATCCCGTTGTCGAAAGGAATTTCAGCCCGCCGACAAAAGCCGCCGTTAAAAAATTTTTCCACTTCTTGAATACGCACGGCATAGGCGCGACGATTCGCAAGGAAATGGGCGCGGATGTCAACGCCGCCTGCGGACAGCTCAGGGCGCGGAGTTAGACCAAAAATTATCGTCGAATAAAATTTTCCCCGCGTCAATTTGATGCGTTAAAAGTTCCTCCGCCTTCGCAAGTTGCGGATCGCTTCCCGCGTCAAGTTCCAAATCGTACATTTGCTGAACGGGCGCGGGCAATTTTATTTCCACGTCGGGAGCAATGCCTTCGCCGTCAATACTTCGACCGTTCGGCGTGTAATATTTTGCAATCGTAAGTTTCAAGCCGTCTTCATGCATCATCGGAATAAGCGTCTGAACCGAGCCTTTGCCGTAAGATTTTTCACCGACAACCAAAGCAACCTTTGTATCCTGCAACGCACCCGATAAAAGTTCGGCGGCACTCGCACTGTTTTTATCAAGCAAAATGATTATCGGGAATCTTGCCGTCGGCAACTCCGATTTATAAACTTCCTTTTCGCCGTCACGCTGAATCACGGACGCAATAACTCCTGCGGGAACAAGTTCTTGTGCAATTTCAATGCAACTGGTTATGACGCCGCCGGGATTTTGTCGCATATCAAGGATAATGCCTTTCATGCCCGATTTTTCCAACTCGTCAAGCACAGATTTAAATTCTTCGCCCGTATTCTCGCTGAAGTTGGAAATTTTTATGTAGCCGAGCTTGTCATCAATCATTTTGCCCGCGACGGTTTTGACTTGAATATTTTCCCGCGTTATGTTGTAGGTTGCATCTTCCAAGCCTTCACGCCCAATCAAAAGTTCAACGTCCGTGCCGATTTCGCCGCGAATTTTCAATGCGACTTCGCCCGGAGAAATTTCTTCAACGGGAATGCCGTCAACAGCCAAAATTTCATCGCCCGCCAAAAGTCCCGCTCTGTAACCGGGGCTGTCGGGTATAACGTTCATGATTTGGACGCCGCCATTTTTAAAACTCATATAAACGCCGATACCGCCGAAAGCTCCGCTGGTCTCTGCGCGGAGTTGGCTGTAGAGTTGAGGCGCGAGATAAATTGAATGCGGGTCGCCGAGTGAATTAACCATGCCGCCTATTGCCCCGTCGATTAATTTGCCGCGCTCAACCTCTTGGACGTAATGCCCTTCTATGAATCGCATTGCGGCGAAAAATCTTCCCAGCTCGAAGGCATTTTTGGAATTCAAATCCAGTAAAAAGCATACAAAACCCAATGTTAAAGCCGAACTTATTAATGAGACCAAGAATATCATTAAAATTTTTTTCTTCAAGGCGCGACCTCCTTCCGCCTAAGTTTTTATTACTATATCAAATTCCTCTGAAAATGTCATTAAAGTTGCTGTTCGGTACGTGATTCTTGACAGGGTTATAAAATTAATTTAAGCTTGCCGCAGAATTGTTGGAGAGGAGCAAATAAATTTTGACACTGATTGAGGAAATAAGCAAGCGGCGGACGTTTGCAATAATATCACACCCCGACGCGGGCAAGACGACTTTAACGGAGAAACTTTTACTTTACGGCGGCGCAATACATTTGGCAGGCTCGATAAAGTCTCGCAAAACTCAACGTCATGCAGTTTCGGATTGGATGGAAATTGAAAAGCAACGCGGCATTTCAGTTACGAGTTCGGTATTGCAATTTGATTACGCGGGCTGTCGAATAAATATTTTGGACACGCCCGGGCACCAAGATTTTTCAGAGGATACTTATCGAACGTTAATGGCGGTTGACAGCGCGGTTATGATTCTCGACGCGGCAAAGGGCGTTGAGTCTCAAACCAAAAAGCTGTTCAAAGTTTGTCGCGAACGTCGCATTCCGATTTTTACTTTTATCAACAAGCTCGACCGTTACGGGAAAATTCCGCTTGATTTGCTTGACGAGATTGAAAAAGTTTTGGGCATTCCGACTTATCCGATGAACTTTCCCATTGGCACGGACGGAAAATATTTGGGCGTGTTTGACAGGCAAAAAAATCAGATTGAACTTTTTGCGGAAGATACAACTCACGGGCAAAAGGAGCGGGCATCCGAAATTTTTGCGGCTGACGACCCCGAAGTTATAAAGCGAGTTGGGCAGGAAAATTTTGACGCGCTTCAAGATGATTTAATGTTATTGGACGAGGCGGGCGAAACTTTTAACAAAGCTAAGATTGACGCGGGCGAATTAACTCCGACGTTTTTTGGCTCGGCAATGACGAATTTTGGCGTACAGAATTTTTTGGAAGAATATTTAAGGTTAGCACCACCACCGGCTCCGCGACTTTCCAGCGACGGGATTATCGAGCCGGAAGACGAAAAATTTTCAGCGTTCGTATTTAAAATTCAAGCGAATATGAATCCCGCGCACAGAGACCG
>JAFZIQ010000211.1 GCA_017554285.1 Selenomonadaceae bacterium | reverse complement strand
TGTTTGGCAATAAAAAAATAGCCCCCGTCGTATGCGAGGGCTTTTTTCTTTTTGAAAATCGTTCAACCTGCGAGAGCGTTCAGAATATCTTTTTTGGTTATGGCGTAAGTACCAGATTTTCTTAAGACAATTCCCGCCGCAATGTTGGCGATAAATGCGCCGTCAACAGGTTTCAAACCGCCCGCCAATGCCATAGCGAAAGTTGCCGCGACTGTATCGGAAGCACCTGCGCTGTCAAAAACTTCCTGCGCTCGCGTCGGCAAATGGAAGGCTTCATCTTCCGTTACCAAAGTCATTCCCGACGACGAACGAGTTGCCAAGACGTTTTTAATTTTGAATTTGCGCATGATATAACGTCCTGCGCGTTCAGCCGCGTCATCATCGTTTGTCGGTATCGGACTCAAAAGAATTTTATTTATCTTTGAAACGTTCGGCGTAATGTAATCGGCTTGCGCGTATTTAATCCATTGCTGACCGTAAGGCATGACGACAACGGGCACTCCGTGATTATGGGCGGCGCGAATCACCGACGCGCAAAATCTTTCCGTGCAAACGCCTTTTTCGTAATCGGCAAGGACAATCGCGTCAAGGCTGTCATTAAGTCGACGTTTAACAAAACTTTTCAACGCGTCAAATTGTTCCTCACTGCGCGGAGCCAAATCTTCAAAATCCATGCGAAACATTTGAACGTGCCCGCTCATAATTCTAACCTTAGTCGTCGTAGGCCATTCAGTCGCAATTAAGCCGTCTTGGTCGATACCGCTTTCATAAAGTTGCGTTGACAGAGTTTCAAAATTATGATCGTCGCCCACAAAACCCGCCACTGAAGTTTTGCAACCGAGATTCGCCAAGTTATTTGCGATATTAGCCGCCGCGCCGAGCGAAGTTTTACGATTAACGATTTTGGCAACGGGCACGGGCGCATCGCTTGCAAATTTCTTCACGTCGCCATAGTAATATTTATCCATCATAATATCGCCGATAACAAGCACATTGCACTTGCCGACTTTATTCTTAAAAAAATTTTCCCAATCCTCTTTATTCATAAGCTCAACTCCAAAAATTTTTTCTGTCATTATAACACGAAGTTTGCAGGGGATAAACGCCGCCGCGCAGAATTTTCAAGCTGAGGTGATTTACATGAATGAATTGGAATTAAAATACGGATGCAATCCGAATCAGAAGCCCGCTAAAGTTTTTGTTGAAGGCGGCGATTTACCGTTTGAAGTTTTGAACGGGCGACCGGGATATATTAACTTGCTTGACGCGCTGAACGGCTGGCAATTAGTCCGTGAACTGCGCGAGGCAACCAACCTTCCTGCCGCCGCGTCATTTAAGCACGTCAGCCCTGCCGGAGCCGCCGTCGGTGAGCCGCTTGACGATATTCTCAAGAAAATTTACTTCGCAGAGAATGTTGAGCTTTCCGCGCAGGCAAATGCTTACGTTCGGGCACGCGGAGCCGACAGAATGAGTTCTTACGGTGACTTCGCAATCTTATCCGACGAGTGCGACGAACCGACTGCAAATTATCTCAAGCGCGAAGTTTCGGACGGTGTTATTGCTCCTTCTTATTCGGCTAAAGCTTTGGAGATTTTGAAATCTAAACGCGGCGGAAATTACCTTGTCTTGAAAATGAATCCCGACTTTGAACCGCCCGCCATTGAAACCAAACAAGTTTTCGGCGTGACATTCGAGCAAAAGCGCAATGACATTAAAATTTCGGAAGACTGTTTAGCTGACGTGCCGACGCAGAATAAAAATTTCACGCCCGAAGCTCGCCGCGACCTTTTGACTGCGTTAATAACTTTGAAGTACACGCAATCTAATTCAGTTTGCTACGCTAAGAGCGGACAGGCAATCGGAATCGGGGCGGGGCAACAAAGCCGCGTTCATTGCACCAGACTTGCGGGCAATAAGGCTGATTTTTGGTATCTGCGCCAATGCCCGAAAGTTTTGGAACTTCCTTTTATAAAAAATGTCAAACGTCCCGACCGCGACAACGCCATTGATGTTTATCTTGGCGGCGAGACTTTTGACGATTCGTGGCAAAATCTCTTCACGGTTAAGCCCGAACCTTTAACGGCTGAAGATAAAATTTCTTGGCTTGCAAATCTGCGCGGGGTATCGTTGGCATCGGATGCGTTCTTCCCGTTCGGAGACAATATCGAACGCGCTCACAAATCGGGCGTTGATTTTATCGCTCAAACGGGCGGTTCGATTCGCGACGATAATGTTATCGAAACTTGCGACAAGTACAATATCGCAATGGCATTTACTCACATTCGACTTTTCCACCACTGAGAAATTCAAGAATGGCGGCGAGGACAATGAAAAAATTTTTAATCGCAATGTTGATGAGCTTGCTTGTCAGCACGAACGTTAATGCCGAAGTCGAAACTTATGAGGGCGTCGACGAATATTATGTACTGGGTGCGGTAGAAAATATTAACGTTGCTCGTGAACGTGCTCGCGAAAGAGCTTTACGCGCCGCCCGCGAAAAAGCAGGAGTTTATATTCACAGTTTTTCGCGGACGAAAGATTATGAACTGGTCGAAAATGAAATCGTTTCGATTGCAAGCGGCATTCTGCGCGTTATCGAAACCGCATATGAAGTTGTTCCTTTGAATGATAAGAAAGACTACATAATTCGTGCGAAGGTTAAAGCAGACATTGACACGAGTAACTTGGAAGAATTTTTGCAAAAAGACGCAGAAGAAATGTCTAAAATCGTTGCCAATGAAACCGTCATTCGCGAGCAAGAAAAACAGCAAGAAGAGAAAATCGAAACCCTCAAGCAAAACTACATTACAGCAACAACGACTGAAGAAAAAGGAGTTATCGCTCAACAAATCGTCGAGGAAGATAAAATTTTCCTGTCGAATTTGAAACTGCGCGAGGGCAATAAATTAAGTGAGGAAGGCAATTACACGCAAGCCGAGAAACTTTTTTCTGAGGCAATCGAATTAGATTCCGAAAATTTTTTGGCGTGGCACAATCACGGTTGGGCTTGTGTTGAGCAGAGAAAATATAAACAGGCGATGACGGATTTCAATAAAGCGGCAGAGCTTAATCCGGCTTCGGAGTTGCCTTATTTCGGGCGCGGTTGGGTATATAATCTTTTGAAAGAGTACAATGCGGCAATCAAGGAATATGATAAAGTCATTGAAATTAATCCGACTTATGCCATAGCTTGGAACAATCGCGGCGCGGCGAAATCATGGTTAAATAAAATGAATGAGGCAATCGCCGACTATGATAAAGCTCTCGAACTCAATCCGAATTACGTCAAGGCTTATGAAAATCGCGGAAATGCCTTCATTGCTTTAGGTAACAGAAATAAATCTGCCGTTGACTTTCAGAAAGCCGCAAAAATCAATCGCTCGAACAAAGGGGCAGATAAATTTATTGAACAGGTATTGGCTATGAACAATCGCGGTGAATTCATTGAGGCTTTGGATATTTTGAACAAGGCAGCCGAATTGTATCTTGATAATCAATTTATCTTTGTCAATCGCGGCAATATTTACAACGACCACCTCAGGGATTACGAAGCGGCGATTGCCGACTATAACAAAGCTCTTGAAATCAATCCTAAATTTTCATGGGCGTATCACAATCGCGCACTTGCTTACGGGCGACTTAAACGCTGGGACGAAGCCATTGCCGATTACGGACGGGCACTTGAGATAGATAAAAATTATGTCAGTGCTTACAACGGGCGTGCTTGGTCGTATTGTCAAATGGGGAAATTTGAAGAGGCATTGGTTGACGCCAATAAAGCTGTCGAACTCAATCCGAATGACGCAAATTTTTTAGATACTCGCGCCGGTGCGTATATTGGTTTAAAGCGTTACGAAGAGGCACTTTCTGATTTGAACAGAGCGATTAAACTTTCTCCCGAAGGCTGGCTTTACCATAATCGCGGAGAACTTTATTTGTTAATGGGTGAACAGAGTAAAGCGCAAGCCGACTTTGCTAAGGCTCGCAAACTCGGTTACAACGGATAATGAAAAAACCCCCGCGCAGATTTTTGCACAGGGGTTTTTGATTTGCCAAAAAAGATTTTAGGCTTTCTGCCAATTTCTTCCCATGTGATTAAACCGATAAGCCGTACCGTCCGCCAATTCAAATTTCGCGCTTAAAAATTCGGGACTCTTTACCGTGACAACGTTGCCAGTGTTGAACGTAACTGAAATCGTTAAATTATTTTCCACAGCAGAAACTATGTCATCTAAAGTCGCGTCGGTAAATTGTATCGTATCCTTCGGCGCGGCGTTGAGAACCAAATCTGCTCCCTGATTCTTACTGCAAACGAAAGTATCTTTACCTGCGCCGCCGACAAGTGTATCGGACGCAAAGCCGTTACCGCCCCAAAGTGACGAATTGCCGTCGCCCGCGTAAATCAAATCTGCGCCGCTTGAGCCGTTGATTACTTCAAAGCCGGTAATTCCTCTGCCGTCAATGACGCCCGCATTGCTCGCGGCATATGCCTTGATTGAAGGATTACCCGTCGCGTCGCTGAGGTCGATAACTTTATCAACAGCATTTTGAACAACGAGCGAACCTTCTCCCGAACCGACGACGAAATTTCCTGCGCCGTCGAAGAAAGAACCAGTATATTCTGCGGCGAAAAGAATCTTCTCACCCGATTGGAAATTTGAAACAGCGCATTTGCCGCCCGTGTAAGTATAAATATTTTCTTGATTGGGCAAATGTCTTGCGTCGACCAAGTAACTCGGAAGAGGTTGAATGACGGTTGCATAAGCATTTTGATTGAAAGTTTCGTTGCCGTTGCCCGAAGAGCCGCCGTATCCGTTACCTGTACTGCCCGAAGAACCGCTTGCCGAATGACCGTTGCCGTAACCGCTTGAAGTGCCGCTTGTTGAACTTCCATTGTCACCGCTATTGGTATTGTTACTGTTATTTGAATTGCTATTTGTATTGCCACCCGCTGTGGCAGATTCGCCTATTATAACGTGTTTGGTTTTTTCTCTGGCACCTTTGAGAATTATTGAACCGTCACCGACTTTATAAATAACGTCGTCGCCGCTGTATGAAATTGTGTAATCGCCGGAAATATTAAGTGTGTCCTTTTCTTTTGAAAATCCCAAAATGGTGTCGGTACCGTCGCCTGATTTATACAAAATAATATTCTTAGAATCGCTCGACAAACTGATTCGGTCATCGCCCGCTCCTGCACTGATACTTACATTTTTGCAATTATCGGCAATGGAAATAGTATCGTCGCCTGCACCGCTTACGATTGAAACTTGCGAGCTGTTCCAGTTGATGATTGAATCGTCGCCGTCGCCGCTGGTAATTGTCGCTGAATCGCTACCGCTGTTATCAATGAAATCGTTGCCGGTGCCGCTTAGAATTGAAACATTTGAGCCACTCCAGTTGTTAATCGAATTATTACCGTCGCCACTGTTGATTGTTACCGAGTCGCCGTTGTTGTAAATGTCATCGTCACCATTTCCGCTGAAAATTGAAACGTTCATGCCTTCATTAGAAATGGTATCGGAACCGTCGCCGCTATCGATTGTCACCGAATCGCCATGAAAAATAGTATCTGTGCTACCGTCGTCGTTATAAACTGTTAAGCTAGATCCGTTGTTATAAATCGAATCATTGCCTGTATCGCTAACGATTGATGCTTCCCTGCCATAATTGGAAATGGTATCAGCACCTTCGCCGCCGTCGATAATTACCCAGCGATAATCACTTTTAATCGAATCGTTACCTTCGCCGCCGAGAACTGTCACGTAATTGCCGGCGTTGTCAATGGTATCGTCGCCGCTCCCGCCGATGATTTCGTTGTAATTGCCATCATTGGAAATTTTATCGTCGTCGGCTCCACCGTCTATTGTTGACTCGTAACTTCCATCGTTGGCGATGACATCGTTACCTGCGCCGCCGTTAATTGAGACGTTTCCTGTTATCGTACTATTGGGACTGTAGAAGTTATGAAGGAGGTCGTTAATATTATAGCGGTTAATATTATAGTCGCCTGAAGTCACAATATTTCCTGACAGTGTAATGTTGCGTCCCCATTGGTTACGATAACTTTCGTTTTTAATGGTATCATTACCAGAACCGCCATCGATTACAACCGAGTCGCCTGAGCTGTGAATTGAATCGTTATCCTCGCCGCTTTCGATTGTGACTGAGTCATTATCGATATTGTCTATTGAATCGTCACCTGTGCCGCCGACTATCGAACTTTCATCACCCCACCAATTTTCAATGGAATCATTTCCCGCGCCGCTGTCGATTGTTACCGAATTACCGCTGTTGTTAATCGTGTCATTGCCGCCGAGCGCATTAATCGCTATGCCTTTGTCATTGTTTTCAATATTATCGTCGCTTTCTTTACCGATAATGTCATTGGCGTCAGTATCACTTATAACAAATTTCTCGTCGTTTATGTTAATGTAATCAAGATGCGCCGCGTCTTTTAAAGTTATCGAACCGTCGCCGACCTTAATAACTACGTCATCTTCATCAACTTTTGCAAAATAAGTGCCTGAACCGTCGCCGATTTGCAACGTCGAACCTTCACTAAAATAGAAGATAAAATCTTTGCCGTCGCCCGGAGCATATTGATACAAGACTTTCGAGTCCGAGCTGTAATTGTAAATCGTGTCGTTGCCTTTGCCGCCAATAATAATCTTCGCAGCGTTATAATGAAAAATGATATCATTACCCTTGCCGCCGTCGATTATTTCTCCGCTACTGTCAAGGGTATCATTACCTGCGCCACCGTTAATTGTCGTTAAGAAGCCCCAATCGTCAACGTAATCATTACCCGCACCCGCGTTGATTGAAACGTTTTGAATACGGTTTTTTCTGTCGCCATTTTGAATGGTATCGTTGCCTTTGCCGCTGTCTATGCTGACGTTATCTCCGCCATAGTTTTTAATTAAGTCGTCGTCATCACTACCGTTGATTGTGATATTGTCTTCATAATTAACGGAATCATTTATGATAAATTCACCGTCGTTTATGTTGACATAATCAAAAGTCGCCGCGTCTTTTAAAATAATTGAGCCGTTGCCGACCTTGACAACTACATCAGAGCCGTCAACTTTTGCAGAGTAAGTGCCAGAGCCGCTACCGATTTGCAACGTCGAAGTTGTGTCAAAACCCTTGATAATGTCTTTACCGTCACCGGGATTATAGACAAAAACATTATTTCCGTATTTGCTATCGAAAATTGTATCGTTGCCCTTACCGCCGAGTATCGTGTTGTAATAGTTGGTACTGCTCAAGCTGATAATGTCGTTACCGTCGCCGCCGTTTATCGTGACATAAAGGCTATTGTTTGAAACAGTATCATACCCTTCGCCGCCGTCGATTACGGAACTCGCGCCATTATTGGTAATGTAATCATTACCGTCGTTACCGTTGATTGTCGAATAATCGCCGTAATTATTAATCAAATCGTCGCCCTTGTCGCCTTCGAGCGTTGAACGTCGGGCGGTATTATCCAAAGTATCCGAGCCTTCACCGCCATTGATAAAAGAATAGTTACCTTCATTTGAAATGGAATCGTTGCCAGCTCCCGCGTTTATGCTGACATCCCAGCCTTCATTTGAAATGGTATCGTTATTCTCTTGTCCGTTGACAGTTACTTTATCTTTTTCGTTGCAAATAATGCCGTCGCCGTCAGCAGGCTTGTTATCGTCGGAATCAGAATCGGCGTCGCTGTCAGAGTCGCTATCGGGATCGGTGTCACCATTATTGATGACAAATTTCTCACCGTTTATATTGACATGATCAAAATACGCCGCGTCTTTTAAAGTGATTGAGCCGTCGCCGACTTTGACAACTACGTCAGAGCCGTCAACTTTTGCAGAGTAAGTGCCAGAGCCGCTACCGATTTGCAACGTCGACGTTGAATCAAAACCTTCAATGGTGTCGTTGCCGTCGCCGTTCGTATACTCAAACAAAATATTTTTGCTAATATTTAAAGACACGAAGTCATTACCTAAACCGCTGTTAATCGTTAAATTCGAGCCGAAAAGGTTATTGATTGTATCGTTGCCGTCCCCTGCGTTTAATAAAATATTTTTGCTACTGTGTAAAGACACAAAGTCATTACCAAAACCGCCGTTAATCGTTAAATTCGAGCCGAAAAGGTTATAGATTGTATCGTTGCCGTCACCTGCGTTTATCGTTACCGAAGAACCGCCATAGTTGTTAATGGAATCTGCCCCTGCGCCACTGTCAATCGAAATCTCATTGCTCGACCAATTTTCAATGTTATCGTTACCCGCGCCGCTGTCGATTGTAACTTTATTACCGCTACTATTAATCGAATCGTTGCCATCGCCGCTTGAGATTAAGGCACTCTCGCCGCCCTCAGCTGTAACTAAATTACCAAATCTGTCAAAAAACGCCGGACCGCTCCTTACCAAATAGAATTCAACAACGCCATTGTAGCCGCCATTGTCAATGGTATCGGAACCGTCGCCGCTATCGATTGTTACCGAATCGCTACCGTTGTTGTAAATATAATCGTTTCCAATGTCGCTTGTAATTGAAACTTCAGAACTGTTTTGGTTGCTGATTGAATCATTGCCAGAACCGCTGTCAATTGTAACTTGCGATCCTTCATTGGAAATAGAATCATTGTCTGCACCGCCATCAATTAAAACTCGTGCGCCGTAGTTAAGAATAGTATCTTCGCCGACACTGCCGTTTATCGAAATGTTATCGCCACCGGGATTAAATATTTCATGTTTGTTTTCGTCAAAATAATATTCGCCGTTAGAAATTTTATCATTACCTTCGCCGCCGTTAATGCTAACATTATCGCCGCTGTTATTGACAGAATCATTGCCCGCGCCGCTCGCGATTGTAACGGTTGCGGCTTTGTTGTCAACAGTATCATCGCCGTCTCCGCCGTTGAGTGTGGAATTTGTACCAAATGAATCGTTTATTATGTGGTCATTGTTTTTTCCGCCAAATACTGAGACATTAGCTCCACTGTTGTTTATAAAATCATTCCCCGCGCTACCTTCGATTATAACGGTTGCGGCTTTGTTTTCAACGGTATCATCGCCGTCTCCGCCGTTGAGCGTGGAGCCTGTGCCGAGTGAATCGTTGCTGATAGAGTCGTTACCGCTTCCGCTATTGATTGTAACATTTACGCCGCTGTTAATGACAATGTCGTTGCCTCCGATTGCTTCAATCGTCGCGCCGTCCAGCGAATTTCTATATTTGTCGTTAGTCTTAGTACCTATGAAGAAATTGCTCCGTGTGCCGTCTATATTTACGGACTCCAAACTTGCCGCGCCCAAAATTTTGATAGAATCGGTGCCGACTGCTACGACGACATCATTGCCGACAGTCGCGGGAGTGTATTCTCCGCCGGAAATGCTTAAAGTATCACTTGAGTTAAAGCCGCTTATTGTATCGTTACCGTCACCTGCGCGGTAGACAATCAGATTGTTAATCGCGTCGTCGGCTAAGTTAATGGAATCATTACCTCTGCCCGCGCAGATTGTGACGTTAGAGCCGCTGTTTTCGACGGAATCATTGCCCGCGCCGCCCGAAATTGAGACAACAGAGCCTGCATTGTTAATTAAATCGTCGCCGCCCAGAGCGTCAATTGTCGCACCATAAGCGGTATTATTGATTTCGTCATCGTCCGCCGTGCCCGATATAAATTTCGAGACAGTATCAACTTCAATATTTGCAGTCAAAAGCTGTTTAGTACTAACCGTTTCGGGCGATCTAAGGCTGTCGGCGAACATCTGTGCCCAGTAAAATCTAAGGGCGGAAATGCCGCCTGCATCATAATAATTATAGCCGACGCCGAGCTTTAGAAATTTTGGATCTTTAATGTTCCTGTAGTGAGAAGCTGAGCCTATCCATTGAACCATAACTTCTTCCGGAGTTGTTGCTACTGCCTCAAGGTTTTCGCCGACATAGTTATACTTGCCATTTAAAACCGTGTAATATTTTGTACCGTCGAGGCGAGTATGACTGAGTTTACCTGTTTGAGCTTGTTCGGTGATTTCCTCTGCACGAATCGAGGCACCTGTCATTAAGCCTTCAGAGAGCGTCAGCATAGGACGATTTCCGCCATCTTCCTCGTTTGCCTTTTCGCGTTCGTTATTGGTTATCTTTAAAACGTCCCAAGCTTCCTCGCTGATAGTGCCGTCGAAGTAGTCATTTTCGCGAACGCTTTTAAGTGTGAGATTTAAAAGACCGTCCGCGTCTTTCCATACGACATCATTACCGCTTTTGACGCTTGAAAGTTGCGGCTTTGTTTTGCCGTCAAAATTAACAATGATTTTGTCGTTCGACGGGTCGAGGTCTTCAATCACCGCCGAAATCGGCTTATCTGCAGAGTAAGTGAACTCAAAAGTATCCTTACCCTTGCCGCCGTTGAGCGTTCCGATGCCGCCCATCATAATTAAACTGTCGTCACCCGAACCGCCGATAAGCAAGACATCGCTCTTACTATCGCTTATGAGTGTGTCATTGCCCGATAAGCCGTAAGCTTGCGTCCTGTTCGAGCTGACAACTAATTGTTCATTCGTCCCTTTGCCTGCGAGAACCTCCGCCATTAAAAACACTCCTTCTAAAAAATCTAAGTGTGGTTTCCGGCATTATAATAGTTGTTTTTTTTTTTTGTCAATTTGGTTACGGGAAGTTTGTTGCAGAAAAAAAATACGACTCACCTTTGAGATGAATCGCATTATTATTTAATGTTTGTACAGGATTTTAATCAGCTTGAGAAATTCCTATTCTTTCTGCCAAGTTCTTGACATGTGATTGAAACGATAAGCCGTGCCGTCTGCCAATATAAATTTCGCGCTCAAAAATTCGGAACTCTTTGCATTGACAACGTTGCCCGTGTTGAAAGTGACTGAAACTGTCAAATTACTTTCCGTAGCGGAGATTATATCGTCTAAGGTAGCGTCGCTGAAATATATCGTATCTTTCGGCGCGGCGTTAAGAATTAAATCTGCACCTTGATTCTTGCCGCAAGTGAAAATATCTGCACCTGCGCCGCCGACCAGTGTATCAGACGCATTTTCATTGCCGCCCCATAAGCTTGCGCCGTCATTGCCGCCGTAAATCATATCCGAGCCGCCTGAGCCTTTAATAACTTCAAAACCCGTAATTCCTCTGCCGTCGATAACGCCCGCCGTGCTTGCCGTATATGCTTTAAAGTGAGGATTACCTGCCGCATCGTTGAGGTCGATAACCTTATCAGCCGCACTGCGCACAACAAGTGAGCCTGAAGACGAGCCGATAACAAAATTGCCCCGGTCGTCATAGAAAGAACACTCATATTCTGCGTTGAAATTAATCTTCTCGCCCGATTGGAAATTTGAAATGGCATATTTGCCTTTCGTAAACGTATAGACATTTTCTTTATTGGGTAATTCTATCGGATCTATCAGATAATCGGGAAGAGCTTGATTATTGTTTATATACCTGTTTTGGTCGACGGTCGATACAGAATTTCCGTTGCCGTTGCCCGAAGAGCCGCCGTATCCGTTGCCTGTACTGCCAGAAGAACCGCTTGCCGAATGACCGCCGCCGTAACCGCTTGAGGTGCCGCTTGTTGAATTTCCGCCGCCTCCGCCTGAGCTGTAACCGCCACCTGTGCCGCTATTTGAACTGTTGCCGCCCGAACTGCCGGATTCGCCCAACGTAATTTCCGGATGTTTTTCCTTTGCATTTTTGAGGAGTATTGAACCTTCAATTAACGAGCCTTTAGCGTCATGAAGGACAATAAGTAAATCATCAGTGCCTTTCACATTACGCGCAGTCCAGCCTTCTGCCAAAATATTTATCGTGTCGTTTTTGGTTATTCCCCAAATGGTATCGTTGCCGTCACCCGCCGAATATCGAATAAAATTATTCTTTGAATCACTCGACAAGCTGATTAAATCGTCGTCCTTGCCGCCGCTTATCGAAACATTCTCGCCGCCGTTATTACGAATGGTATCTTTACCTTCGCCGCCGTTAATCGTGACTTGCAAGCCGCCATTGTTGATAATTGAATCATCGCCCGCACCGCCGAGCAGTGTTGCCTTAAAGCCGCCGCCGACACCTTCATTTGAAATTGTATCGTTATAATCATTGGAAATGGTATCGTTGCCCGCGCCGCCGTTTATTGAAACTTCCGAACCGGCATTGTAAATTTGATCGTCACCCGCGCCGCCGTCAGCCGTAACGCCTGAAACAGATAAACCGCCTGTAAGAATATAATCGTCGCCGTCACCACCGTTGATTGAAACGTTATTTGGACAATGTTTGATTGAAGAATCATCAATGAAAAATTGATTGTAAATAGAATCGTTACCTTCGCCGCCGTCTATTGTTGCCGAATTGCCGGCTATGTTGTGAATGTTATCGTTACCCGCGCCGCCATTTATGATGACGTAGTTGCCCCTATTCTCGATATAATCATCGTCCTCGCCGCCGTCGATTGAAACATTATCGCCCTGATTATCGATAGAATCGTTACCATCGCCGCCGAGAAGAGTCGAATAATCTGCTTCATAATCTGCGTGTATGCCGTCATCGTCACCCATGTAATTGCGAATGGTATCGTTGTCGTTGCCGCCCTCAATCAGCGCGTGATGTCCGTAATTATAGATTAAATCCTTTCCTGCGTCGCCGCGAATCGTCGTATATGAAGACGAACTGCCGTCGGTATCATCATCTTTGATGTAAGCGGCTACAGTGTCGTCACCGTTGCCGGCTTCGATTAAAACGTATTCGCCGTGATTCCTTATGGAGTCATTGCCCGCGCCGCCGCGAAGTGTCGAATCATCTGTACCGCTGTCAATGGTGTCGGAACCGTTAGCGGCATTGATTAATACTGCATAGCCGCCCCAGTTGTGAATTGAATCATTTCCTGCTCCGGAATTGATTGTGACGTTATCGCTTTCATTTTGAATGGTATCTTCGCCCGACCCGCCTTCAATTAAAACGTTACTGCCGTCATATTTAGAATCAGTATCGTCGTCAGTATCCGTATCAGTGTCGGTATCAGTGTCAGTGTCGGTGTCTGTATCGGTGTCTGTATCAGTATCAGCTTCGGCGTCAGTATCGGTGTCTGTATCATTGTCGCTGTCAGTATCTGAATCTGAATCAGTATCAGTGTCGGTGTCCGTATCAGTATCGGTATCCGAATCAGTACCGCTGTCGGTTATACCTTCTTCATCGCTATTTTCATTCGTGAAAGCAAACTCTTCACCCTCGAAATTACCCGAAGTCGTTTCGTTCTCGTCGTCACTGCCGGCATTTATAAATGTACCGGTAATGTTGAAAGTTTCCAAAGTTGCCGCGCCGCTGAGCGTGATAACGCCGCTACCGACCGAGACGAGAATATCAGAGTCGACTGTCGCTTTAGAGTAAGTGCCCGTGCCGTCTCCGATTTTAAGCGTTGAATTTTTGTTAAAGCCTGTGATTAAATCGTTGCCGTCGCCGTTTGCATATTCAAACAAAACTTTTTCGCCGGTGTTTGTAATGTTATCGTTGCCAATACCGCCGTTTACAGAAACGTTCGAGCCGTCATTGGAAATGGTATCGTTATCTGCGAGGGCATTAATCAATACGTTGCTGAAATGATTTTCGAGAGAATCTGCGCCGTCCGTCAATGTTATTTGATTGACTTCGATTTTGCTTCCGCTTGCATCTACGATGTTTATATCCTTAAGCTCATAAGCATTTGTAAGCGAAATTATTCCTTCGCCGACAGTAAGGAAAAGGGCTTTGCCGTTTGAGCTTACCTTATCGATTGTGCCCGCCGTGATTTGAAGCGTTGAAGTCTCATTAAATCCTTGAATTAAATCGTTACCATCACCGTTTGCATATTCAAACAAAACTTTTTCGCCGTTATTTTTAATAGTGTCGTCGCCCGTGCCGCCGCTTATTGTAAAACCTGTAGTGTCTTCTGCAGAAAATTCATTGATAATAGAGTCTGCACCTGCGCCGCCGTTTATGGAAACTCTTACTCCCGTATTTTCAATGTAATCGTTTCCTGTACCGCCTTCGATTGTGACATCATCACCGTCGTTGATAACAGTATCTCTGCCACTTCCGCCATTGATTGAGACAGAATTTCCTGTTCCAAGTGTGTGGTTTCCATTCTGAATAGAATCATTACCTGCGCCCGCATCTATGGTAACATTGTCGCCTTGATTTTCAATAGTATCATTGCCATTCCTACCTGAGATTAAGGTGTTGGATTCAGTGTTGGAAATGTCGATGTCCTCGCTATCCGAATCAGTATCAGTGTCGGTGTCCGTATCAGTGTCCGTATCAGTGTCAGTATCGGTGTCAGTATCGGTATCAGTATCGGTGTCAGTATCAGTATCGGTGTCCGTATCGGTATCAGTGTCCGTATCGGTATCAGTGTCCGTATCGGTATCAGTGTCCGTATCTGTATCAGTGTCAGAATCATCTATTAAGGTGCCGACTATATTAACACTTTCCAATTCAGCCGCTTTGCTTAACTTTATCGAGCCTTCGCCGACCGTGACGAGTATATCCCCGTCGCTTTCGACAGTTGAGTAAGTTCCGGAGCCGCCGCCAATACTTAGTGTCGAAGTTGCCTTGAAACCTGTAATGGTATCGTTGCCGTCGCCCGAATTGTAGTTGAATACTACATTTTCGCCATAACCCAATGAATCGGCATAAGGCTCATAATTTCCTTCATCAACATTCCAATTATTATAAATCTCATCATTGCCAATGCCGCCGCTTATCGTGACCTCTGAACCGTAATTGAGAATCCAATCATTTCCTGCGTCGCCGTTTACAGACGAGTTATCACCGGTTCCATTGTTAATAATATGATCGTCGCCGTTGCCGCCGCTTATCGTAGAGCTTGAACCTCTATTGCGGATTGAATCATTGCCTGCGCCGCCGATTACCGACGTATCAGAACTTAGTGATGTATTGAAAATGGTATCGTTGCCGGAGCCGCCGCCTATCGTGATGTCTGCGCCGTTGTTTTCGATATAATCGTTGTCTTCACTGCCGTTAATGCTTACCTGCGAGCCGTAATTTTTAACAGTATCTTCGCCCAAGCCGCTGTCGATTGTTACCGAGTCGCCGTAATTGATAATTGAATCGTTATCGCCGGTGCCGCTCAAAAAAATACCGGACATGCTGTTGATAATGCTGTTGCTGATTGTACCGCCATAGCGACCGTTGAAAATAAAATCGCCGTCGTCGCCGCCTTTGATTGTGACGTTCGAGCCGTAATTGTAAATTGTATCGTTGCCGCCAAGTGCTAAAATCTTCGCGCCTTCGCGAATATTGTCAATGGAATCTGCGCCTTCCGTGCCTTTAATAAGATTATCGACAGGAACAGTATCCGAAGAGTTATCTTCTTCGCCGTCAATGTTAATTTTCGATAAAGTTGCCGCGCCTGTCAAAGTTATGGAGTTGTCGCCGACCGTGACAATAATATCCGAGCCGCTCTTTACTGAAGAATACTTTCCTTCGCCTTCGCCAATCTGCAAGGTCGAAGTATCATTGAAACCTTCGATAAGGTCGTTGCCGTCACCTGCGCGATAGACAATCAGATTATTTTTTGCGCCACTTTCAAGCGAAACATTATCATTGCCGATACCTCCGACGATTGTCGCGTTATTGCCGCTGTTTAAAATTTCATCGTTGCCTCTTCCGCCGTAGATTGAAACATTCTTGCCGGTATTGTCAATGAAATCACTGCCTTCGCCGCCGTCTATTAAAACATTCTTGCCGCTGTTAGTGACAGTATCATCGCCGCCGACAGCCCGAATCGTCGCGCCGACTATATTATTGCTGATAGATTCCGAGTTTTCAGAACCGACAATATCTTTTGCATCGCCAATTTTAACGGGATTATTTTCCGCGTCCAAAATATTAATCACGCCGGAATTTGCCGCGCCCAAAATTCTTATCGAACCCGTGCCAGTCCTTAAGATAAGGTCTTTATCGGATTTCAAACTCGTAACGGTGCTTTCAGAAATTTTAATCTTTGAGGTCTCATTGAAACCTTGAATGGTATCGGAGCCGCCTTCATGAACAAATAAAACATTTCTGCCGTTATTGTTGACGAGTGAATCCTTACCCGTTCCCGCGTTAATCGTGACATTCGAGCCGCTGTTTGTGATTGTGTCATTGCCGCCGCGTGCCATAATTATCGCGCCGTCGTCAGTATTATTGAAACTGTTATTGCCTTCTGTGAAAATAAAAGTTTTGCTCCGATTGCCGTAAATTTGGAAGGTTGACAAATTTGCCGCATTCGCAAACGTGATTGAATCCGTGCCGACAGATACAACAACGTTATTGTCGACAGTCACGGGAGTATATTCATTGACTGAAATACTGAGCGTATCGGTTTCGTTAAAGCCTTTAACGGTATCGGAGCCGTCGCCTTTGTTGTATTGAATCAGATTATTTTTTGCACCGCTCGATAAGCTGATAAAATCATTACCTTTACCGGCATTGATTGTGGTATTGGAGCCGCTGTTAGTAATCGAATCATTACCTGCGCCGCCCGAAACGGAAACGAGTAAGCCTTTATTGGTTATGATATCTTTGCCGCCGAGTGCATCAATGGTTGCGCCATAGGAATCGTTTTTGATTTTGTTGGCGTTGTTGGTGCCTTTAACATATTTTGAAACGGAGTTCCTTCTAATGTCTGCGGTTAAAAGTTCGTCCGTGCTTACAGTTTCTGGAGATTGAAGACTGTCGGCAAACAGCTGAGTCCAATAATAATTTTGTTCGGATTCATCATCGTAATTGTAGCCGACGCCGAGTTTTTTGGAATGGATTTTCTCCTTGTCTTGGTTATCCAAAATATTTTTTTTGTGAGTCGGAGAGTTCATCCACGCTGTCATTACTTTTTCGGGCGATTCGGCACCTGCCTGAAGATTTTCTGCGTAGCTTGAATATTTTTCTTCCAAGCTCAAATTTTTATCGACCGACACCGTATTATAAGATTCGCCATTGGGGCGCGTGTGCTTGAGGATTTTCAATTTACCTTGCTTATCAAGCTTGGTGATTTCTTCCGCACGAATCGAGGCACCTGTCATTAATCCTTCCGAGAGTATCAACGCAGGAAGATTTTTTTTCTCGCGTTCATTATTGGTAAGCTTTAAAACGTCCCAAACTTCCGGATCGGCGGTACCGTCGAAATAGTCGTTTTCACGAGAACTTTTTAGCGTGAGATTGAAAAAACCGTTACTGTCTTTCCAGACAACATCATTGCCGCTTATGACGCTTGAAAGTTGCGGCTTGGTTTTGCCGTCGAAGTTTACAACGATTTTGTCTTTTGACGGGTCGAAGTCTTCAATCACCGCAGAAATCGGCTTGCCAGGGGAGTAAGTGAACTCGAAAGTATCATTACCCTCGCCGCCGTTGAGTGTTCCGATGCCGCCCGTCATGATTAAGCTGTCGTCACCCGAACCGCCGATAAGCAAGACATCCTTATTATTATTGCCGATAAGCGTATCATTGCCCGATAAGCCGTAAACTTGCGTTTTGTTCGTGCTGACAATTAATTGTTCGTTCGCCTCTTTGCCTGCGAGAACTTCCGCCATACAAACATCTCCTTTGAATCAAAAATTACTTTTTAATGATTATACTAATAAAAATTGCTTTAAGCAAGATTTTACATTGAGCTTTTTAGATAAAATTCTTTCACCACGCCGAAGTAAGTAATAAAAATTTTATCCTTAAAGCTTGACAAAAATTTGTGCGTTATATATCTTTACGGCAAATATTCTTTAATTCGTCGTTTATCGGATAAATATGAATACATTCTGGAAGATTAATTGGACAATTTTTTTTTGGGGAGTGTTTGAAATGAACATGATTAAGAGTCTTCTCATTGCGTGTTTGATTTCGTTCCTGTGCGTTAATCCGTCAACAAAAGTTTTTGCCGAACCGCAACCGTATTCTGCGGAGGGCGAATATCGAATGGGAGACCGCGACACTCGCGAAGAAGCAAGAAAATTTGCCGTGACGGACGCGAAAAGAAAAATAGCCGAACAAGCAGGAGTTTTGGTCGAGAGTTCTACCGAAGTTGAAAATCTTAAATTGATTCAGGACAAAATAAGACTCTACGCTATGGGAATAATGAACGTAAAAAATGAGCGAACGGAGTTCATTGAAAACGGCATTGTATGCAAGGCTTATGTAACGGCTACCGTTGATACGGATGCCATGAAAAATGAAGTGCTCAAGTTGATAAAAAAATGGAAAGAAGAAGACACTCGCCAAACAGACAGAAAAACTGAAAAGCGCGAGCATGAAACGAGAGACCCCGAAAAGCCTTCAAAAATCGACAACAGCCCCAAACAACATGACAAAAAGGAAAAGGAAAATAAAAATATTATAGACACGGACAAATACGATGTGTCGGCAAATTTTTCGAGCGTTTTGTCGGAATTGGAAGAAGTACGCGCAAAAATGGTAAGAGATTTAAGCAAAGCCACTGCCTACACTGCAGGTTCCGAATACAAATTGCAAGAAGTAACGGGTATAAGAGATGTCGGCTCTCACAGCGAGAAGGGCGAAATTTCAAATTATCTCAAAGAGAACTTTGAGATGCCCAAGAACTATCGATTTGCGGAACTTACGCCTTTTGTCGAAGCGGCAGGCGCGGATAAAATAATCCGAATCTTGGAAGAGGTAAATAAGAAGAAAATTTTAGACGCCAAAGACAGAATGACATGGGCAAAAATCGAACGCGCCAGAGCCAAAAGTTACGGTGAAATCGTCATCAAAGAAGCGACAGACCTTTTCAACCGCGCAGAAATATTAATGGTTGACGCCAATGAGAAAGACAAGGCTCGCCTGAGAACTATCAGAATTGAAGCAGACGATGCAATAAAGTTGATACATGCATTGGAGGTTCGTAATAAAGCCGTCGACGAAGTTGCCAAGAAATACGAAAAGGCAAATAAAATCACCGCGAAGAATGACAAATACAATCCAAAGAAAAAGAAAAATTTCATTGAAGATATTTGGGACAGAATCAAATGAGGAGGCTGGTTTTATTGAACTTACCAAAAAAATTTTTATCGATTGCACTGTTGCTTACGGCATTTTTTACCTTTAATGTCGCGGAGGCAAAAAATGTTTTCGAGGAAAATCGCGATCCGAATTTAATGCGCAAATTGGAAGTTAAAAGTTCCGATAAAGGCGGAATTCTTTTGTTCAGCGACAGCCCCGAATCCGTTCACGAAGACGGCATATTGTATTCGGATACAGTTAAGGGCGATGCGAGATTGCTTTTCTATCATCTCAATGCAACCAATACCGACAAGAAAATTGCGGTTGTCGTAGAAAATTTGAGCAACAAGAAAAATGTCGTTAAAATATCACGCGGCGTAGTCAGCGAACCCGGGGCAAATTATTTGCAGGTCGGAAAAAATGTTCAGAGCGAATACATGCAAGAGACATTCAATTATTCGCTTTATCTGGAAAAGGACGCCAAAGACCTTTTGATTGAAGATGTCAGCAATCACTTGGTAAAACCGAGTCAGCTGTTGTACGGGATTTATGATTTTCATGCGACGGGCGAAGTCAGAGTTACCGTGCTCATGTGCCCGCAGAAAGAAAATCCTTTGGAGTTTATTATTGACGCGAAAACTTTGCCCAAAGATGAACACAGATTGCGCGGCACTTTTACCAAAATGAACAGAACAATTAATGTTAAAAAGACTTACGACCCCGATAAAGACGGAATCGGCT
This sequence comes from Selenomonadaceae bacterium, assembly GCA_017554285.1. Taxonomy (GTDB): domain Bacteria; phylum Bacillota; class Negativicutes; order Selenomonadales; family Selenomonadaceae; genus Quinella. Next base: position 6,928 of record JAFZIQ010000211.1, on the reverse strand, counting down.
ATGTAATGCTGGCAGATAATGTGAACGATTTATATAAAAAGGGAATAGACATGACTGACGGCAGTACAACCGAAAACTACGGGAACTACGGGATAATTTATACAATCAATCTCAACATAAAAAACGGCAAGAAAGCGCGAATTTGTCTGACACCGTTGGGCGGCTATTATGCCGGTGCCATGCGAGTCACTTATAACGGCGAAACAAAAAAAATATTGACTCCCGATGACAGAATTTATTTTGGCGACAAAACTCCCCGTGAGCCGGAAAGTGTCAAAAAAGCTCGCGAAAGAGGCGTTTCGTTTTTATCGAACGTTGCCGAACTTGCCGAGCTGGGAATATACGAAGGCGGCAAAGTAACTTTTGAATATTCGCCGCCCGGAGCCTCGAATCTCCCCGTTCATTTGATTTTACTGCCTGTCGATGAAGAATCTTCAAACGATAAAGAAAAACAATAAGCAAAAGATTTTCAGCCGCCAAAAAAATCGCCCGCCAAATTTTGACGAGCGATTTTATCATGATAATAATATAAGAAATTCTAATTCATAATTGCAGTTAAAACATCATGTTGAGAAGATTGCCTATATTGGCATAAGCCGACATGTTGCGATAAGCTTTGCCGGTATAAAGTGAGGCGGCGTCGAGTTGTTCGCCTAACATTTTCTGCGCGGACGGGAAAAGATTTTCTGCTTGAGAATTCGCAAAGGAAACATGCTCTTCCGCTTTGCCCGCAAGTCCGTCTTTGCCGAGAATACTTGAAACTTTGTCGGGATTGTTGACAATGGCATTGGCGAGCATTTCCTCATTGATTTCGAGCATACCGCCACTCGTGACGAATAAGCCGATTGATTCATAATTCGCGGCGCGATAACCCGCGTCACCAAAAACCGATGCCAAATTTTCTACGCGCTTTGAAACGGAAGCATTATCATTTAAAAATTTAAGAGACGTGTTATAATTGCTGACAAACTCGTTGACAACATCAAGAGCCGATTGCAAATCTTTGCTGTAGGTTGTCTTCGTGGTGATGATACCGTTCTCGTCGGTGGTTTCGGTGTTGGTAATCGCGCCTTCTTTAGCAACGCTGAAACTGTACTTTTCGATTTCTTTGGCGGACTCACTCAAAGCAGACATGTTCTCCTTGAACTCGGAATTGAAAGCATTCTTTGCTTCATTATAGCTTGTCAAAACCGATTTGAGATTCGCATTAATCTCAATAAAGCCCGCGAGAGAATCCTGCTCGTTCGATTGATAATTGACGTGAGCAGTCGAGTCTTGCTTTTTGGTTTGTACGCTATCGAGCAACCACGAATAGTCTTGAGTGCCTGTCGCATTGATCCCTGACATTTTAATCACCTTCCTTGACTAAAGAAATTCTCCTTGAAACTGTATGGTAATTCTACAATATTTATCGTCGAGTTGCAAGAAATTTTTCAAGACGTTGCAGAAAATACTTGATACCGTTATAATTTGATTAGGAATCCCGATTCCCGAAGGAGGCAATCAAAATGAATTGGAAAAAATTTTTATGCGGAACGTTGGCGGCGTCAATGATTTTTTCCGCGTCAATATCTTGTTCGGCGGAAGAATCTGCCAGCGATAAACTCGCCAGAATCGAAATCGATACTTACGGCAACGAACAAAGCGGCGCACTTTTGGACAGAATCAGCCGCCTTGAAAAAAGTTACAGCGGACAAAATATGGATGGCAATATGAACGCCCGCATTGAGGCGATTTACGATACTCTTTACGATAACAGTGCCGACGTCGGCATTTTGGCTAAAATCAATATGTTGGAGTGGAATGTCAATCACTCGGTGGCGGACGGCGGAATCGACGCAAGACTTGCCACGCTTGAAAATCAAATTCTCGGTAAGATTTCGGAGGGAACTTTTAACGAAAGAATCCGCGAACTTTCCAAAGCAATCTTCGGCGAAGAATTTTTGCCGCTTTCTCAAGTTCAAATTCCCGTGAATACGTTGATAAAAGTTGAGACAACCGCGCCTGTCAGCTCCAGAGTTTTGCAGGAAGGCGATACCGTTCCCATTAAAGTTATTGATGAAATTTTTGTTGACAACAACCTTGTTTTTGCCAAAGGTTTAACGGGCGAAGGCGTTATTGTCGGCGTTCATCGTGCCAAAAATATTTTCAGCAACGGGAAAATCGAAACCGATTTTAATAAACTTAAAAGTCTCGACGGGCAGGAAGTTAAAATATTTACGGGCATTGAGTCGGTTGAAGCAATGTCAAATAATTCAATGGCTCGCGGCTTGAGTTTGGTCGGACAAACTTTTTCGGGCAAAAATAAACAGCTTGAGGAAGTTTTGATTCGCGGAAAAAATGTTGACTTACCGGCGGGCATTGAACTTTATGTTCAGATAAAAGAACCCGTTATCGTTTACGGCTTAAGGCAAAAGGGCGGCTTCGGCAATATTCAACCGCCTGTGTCCGTAATCGAACGGCAATCGCCCGCTCCGCCTTCAATCGAACCGACTTTAACCGAACCGACCGAGCCGACTGAAACTGTAGTTTTTGAGGAAGAAAAAAGCAGTACACCGAAGGAAGAAACTCGCAAGGAAGAAATTCGCCCTGAGTCACCAAAAGAAAATACTCCTGCGCCGCCCGATTCCACCAATGTCGAGCCGCGTCCCGATGAAGGTAAGACGCTTGAGGGTTTTGACGGAGAAATTATAGAAATCATTGACGAGGATTGACATGAAAAAATTTTTGGGTGTCGTATGTACCGCGTTGTTTATCACGTCGAATGCCGAAGCGGTTTACGAGGCAAGCTCGGATACCGGCACGGGATTTTTCAACTACATAGAGAATCGGCGGCGTGAAATGCGCGAGCAACAACTGACTGAAGAACAGGAAAAACTTTTATCCGATATTGCCGAAGCCAAAGAGCAACTTCCGCAAGAACAAAAGGAAGGCGACCCGATTCCCGCCGTATTCGAGGGCGATGATTTGGTTTACTACTCCAACAGCGGCGAATTCATAGCTACGGGCAAAGTCGATATTATTCAGCTTGAAGGCTATCGATTTCAAACCGACGAGGCGAGCGGCAATATCAAGGAACAAGTTGTTCGCGTGGAGGATAAAGCGCATTTCCTGCAACTGATTTCCGGTGCTCCGCGAGTTACTCTCGACGGCTACAAAACTGTTTATAACTACGGCAAAAAAACCGGCACTATGGGCGCGGCAAACGGCAAAGTCGGCGAATACTATTTGACGGGCAAGCGTTTTGAATTTTATCCCGACCATATTGTTGTTTACAACGGCACTCAAACAAAATGCGGCGCGAAAAGTCCCGATTATCATGTCAGCGCGGAGCGTTTGGAAATTTGGCCCGAACAAGTTATGAAAATGTACAACGTCAAATTTTTAGTTAAGGGCAACGTCGTCGGTTCGCGAGACTATTTGGAAAAGAAATTTGAGGAGTCGGGTGAAAATTATTTCCCGCGAGTCGGCTATAATTCGGATCATGGCGTTTATCTTCGCGACGATTTTAAAATTCATCTGCGCGAACATACGGATTTGGTTATCGGGGCATATGTCGAGACAAAGAAAGGCGTCCGCAGTAATGCCGAAGTCAGATACGGTAATCGGGATTTTGAAGGGCGGCTGAAATATGGTTTTTACGACGACAACGACGCCAAATGGATTCAGAAAGAACCTTCGCTTAAGCTTTATTACGGGCGTCATATAAAAAACTTGCCGCTCGGCTACGGTCTTGAGGCTGAAATGGGGCATTGGCGGCAGAATGCAATTTCAAGCACGCATGGCGAATACTCGCTTAATCTGCATCACGACCCGATTTTTATGGGAAAATATTTACTCCTTTTGAATATGGGCTACAAAGTCACGACAGACGACGCAAAAAATTATAAGAGAGGCGATACGACTGTTCGCGGTATGAATTGGAACTGTTTGGTCGGCAGAGAATTCGACGAAAAATTTGCGGCTTACGTCGGCTATTCTTACGAAAAAAATAACTCCAAGAATTCTGTCTTCGACTTCGACCTTGACGATTACTCAAAGAAATTGCAGGCGGGTATCAGTTACGCCTTAACGCCGAAAGACAGATTTGTTGTCGGCTACAAAATGAACGTCGATAATCACCGAATCGACGATATAGATTATTATTGGTATCATGATTTACATTGCTCGCAAGCTGTTCTTCGCTGGCGCGGCAAACGCAAAAAATTGGAAGTGCATTGGGAGTTTGTGCCGTGGTAAATTTAGGTTGCTTAGTAATTTTATCGTTGGTATTATTTTTTTTTGGCGGATGGCTGTTGCCGATAACCGACCCGACAGAATGTTGTTACACGTTGACGGCTAAGGAAATGTTGGAGGCGGGAGATTGGATTTCGCCGCGTATTTACGGAAATTTTTGGTTTGATAAGCCGATAATGTTTTACTGGGAGTTATTGATTTCCTACAAAATTTTTGGAGTGAATGAATTTGCGTCGAGATTTTTCCCCGCAATCTTTGCGACGTTCGGAGTTATCCTGACATATTTATTCGGCGCGAAACTTTACGATAAGAAAATCGGATTCACTGCGGCAATAATGTTGGCGACTTCGCTGGAATATTGGTATTTGTCTCACGCGGTTATAACCGATATGACACTCCTTGTAATGTTTTCGCTGACTTTGATGAGTTTTTTTTTGGGCTACCGCGCAGGCAAGCCGCAATTTTATTTAATGTCGTTTGCAACGTCGGGAGTGGCGGTCTTAACCAAAGGTCCGATAGGATTTTTTTTACCGGGACTGATAATTTTAATCTTCCTGTTATGGCAAGGCGATTTGAAACATTTACAGAAACTTTTTCGCCCGAAAAATCTTTTACTGTTCGCGGCGATAGTCTCGATTTGGTATTTGCCGATGACGTTGATTCACGGGCACGAGTTCATTGAAAATTTTATCGGAGTACATAACTTTTTACGGGCGACGGTCTCGGAATATCCGAAAACGGACGTTTGGTACTATTATCTGCTAATCACGGCGATAGGATTTTTGCCTTGGACGATACCGCTGATTTTTGGAGCAATAAAACATTTAAGACGCTTGCCGACCTTCGACGCAAATGAAAAATTTTTAATCGTGTGGACGTTGACGGTGATAATTTTTTTCCAAATGTGCGCGACGAAATATATAACTTACACATTGCCGGCGATGATTCCCGCAATGATTTTCTTGGCTCGATACTTCGTGAATCGTTGGAGAATGTTTATCGAAATTGCGGCAAGCTCGCTGATATTTTATCCGCTGATTTTATTTTTTATAGCGTTGCCGTTATGCGAAGATAATTCCGGACGGCGAGAGGCTGAAATAATTTTGCCGCTTCTCGACGATGAAATCTGCGCGGTCAGTCACGGAAAAGAATATTCGGGTTCACTGGTTTTTTACGTCGACAAAGAAATTTACCGACTGGAGACCAAAGAGAACTTTGAAAAAATTCGTCCGCAGAAAATGAGTTGGACAAGTAAAAATGTTATGCCGTTCATGACGTTTGACACTTTACCTGCCGATAAAAAAATCGTGGCGGTTGTGAATGTCGATTATGAGAAAAATTTTCTTGAAAATGCGGCGGGAAAATGGAAAGTTATTGGCGAAGTTCCCAAAGGCGAATTGGAATCAATAGCCGAGAAATTTTTTTACGGTCGGGAGCGTCGCGAGTTGAAGAGCAAGATTTATCTGCGCGGAATGGAGTCAAGATAATGGGAATTGTCGTCAAACCTTATGAATCAAAAAATGTTCGTAAGGCGATAAAAATTTGGAATGAAATAGTTCGTGAAGGCATAGCCTTTCCGCAAGAAGAAGAGCTTGACGAATTGACGGGGGACGAATTTTTTAAGGCGCAGTCGTTTACGGGCTTGGCGGTCGACAAGGCGAGTGGCGAAGTTTTGGCGTTGTATATTCTCCACCCAAATAACGTTGGACGATGCGGGCACATAAGCAACGCGAGTTATGCAGTTCGTTCAGACCTGCGCGGGCGGCACATTGGCGAGTTTATTGTCAAAGATTGCATTGCGCGAGCTAAAGAATTAGGTTTTAGGATTTTGCAATTTAATGCGGTCGTGGCGACGAATATTCATGCCCGACACTTGTATAACAGATTGGGATTTAAGGAACTCGGCACGATTCCCGGCGGTTTCAGAATGCCCGACGGTTCGTTTGCAGATATTATCCCGCAGTTTATCAAATTGATTTAGGAGGTCGGAAAGTTGCAAGAGCTAATAAACATAACAAATAAAATGGCAGGAAAAAAAGTTTTGGTAATCGGCGACATAGTGGCTGATGTTTACGTTGACGGGCGCATTTCTCGAATTTCACGCGAGGCACCTGTTTTGATTCTTGAAAAGGCGGGCGAAAAAATCGTAGCGGGCGGCGCGGCAAATGTTATTGCCAATGCGGCGACGATGGGCGCGGAAGTTTATGCTGTCGGAATCACGGGCGACGACGAACACGCCGAGAGCTTGCGACTTATTTTAAAAGATTTGGGCGTTCATCTTGAGGGGCTTGTTCGTGACAAATCCCGCCCGACAATTTCCAAAGCTCGAATCATAGCGGGCGGCAGAGCGACGGTCAGTCAGCAAATTGTCCGCATTGACAGCGAGAGTAAGGAGCCTTTATCCAAAAAAGTTGAGGCGGAACTCCTTACGAAGGTCGATAAAATTTTGCCGAAAGTTGACGGAATTATCATGAGCGATTACGGCTCCGGCACAATAACCGTTAATGCTCGGAAGTTGATAACCCGTTTTGCGGGCAAGAAAAAAATTCCCAACATAGTCGATTCACGCTACAATATCGGCGACTTCGAGGGCGTCGGCTACGTTAAGCAAAATGATTCGGAGCTTGGTCATTTTGTCGGACAACAGCTTAACGATGTTACGGATTTAATCAGCGCGGGCACGAAACTTTTG
>JAFZIQ010000210.1 GCA_017554285.1 Selenomonadaceae bacterium | reverse complement strand
GGAAAGCGAAAACGGTACAGCGATTCGCCAGAAAATGCCGCGTGCAGGCGAGACGACTTTTTATGACGTGCTTCACGGGAACATTACGATTGCCAATTCGGAGCTTGAAGACCAAGTTTTATTGAAGAGCGACGGAATGCCGACGTATAATTTCGCGAACGTTGTCGACGATCATTTAATGGAAGTGTCGCACATAATCAGAGGCACGGAGTTTATCACTTCGACGCCCAAACATGTTTTGCTTTACGAATTTTTTGGCTGGGAAATGCCGACGTTCATTCATTTGGCACCGGTTATGGGCAAAGCGGATGACGGGACGATTTCAAAACTCAGCAAACGACACGGCGCGACGAGCTTTAACGATTTGATTGAAGCGGGTTATCTGCCCGAAGCGATTACGAATTACGTTGCGTTATTGGGTTGGAGTCCGAAAAATTCTTGCCAAGAAATTTTTTCTATGGACGAGTTGATTAAGGCGTTCAGTCTTGACGGCTTGAGCAAATCGCCCGCAGTTTTCGATTATGCAAAGCTTGATTGGATGAGCGGCGAATATTTCAAGGCTATGAGTGACGAAAACTTTGCCGAAGTTGCCGATAAATATTTAGCCGAGTTTGACGCGCCGAGAAAAATTTTCTTATCCGGCTTGTTGAAAACTCGCGTTGCAAAACTCTCCGATATTCCCGAAATGATTTCGTTCCTGAAAGTTTTGCCGCCGTTTGACGTTGAGCTTTTCAGCAACAAGCGCAACAAAATCACTCCGCAAAAATCTATTGAGATTCTTGAGCCGGCGATAAAAATTCTGGAGACGGTCGACGATTGGACGCTTGACACTCTTAACGAAAAAATTTCGGCATTCGTGGAGGAATCGGGCTTGAAAGTCGGTGCGGTTATGTGGCCCTTGCGGATTGCTCTTTCCATGCAAAAAGTTACTCCGGGCGGCGTCACCGAAATTTTATATCTGCTCGGCAAAAAAGTTTCGATTGATCGTTTGAATTCCGCGCTGAAAAATCTCTAATCCCTGTTCCCTAATCCCTGTTCCCTGAGCAGGGATTTTTTCATTACAAATTTTTTTCATTAAGATATGCTAGACTTGCACAGCTTACGTAGAAGTTTTTTTCACGGAGGGACAAAATATGTTTGAATTCGACGAAAACACATTAGATCAACTGGCGAAAATAAAAGTAATCGGAATAGGCGGGGGCGGCTCGAATGCCGTCAACAGAATGATAGAATCGGGATTGGAGGGCGTAGAATTTATAGCAGTCAATACCGATTCGCAAGCATTACTTATGAGCAAATCACCAAAGAGAATGCAAATAGGCGAGAAATTAACTCGCGGCTTGGGAGCGGGAGCACGCCCCGATATTGGTGAACGCGCCGCGCAGGAAAGTCGCAATGACATTTTGGATGCCCTTCGCGGTTCCGACATGGTATTTATAACTGCGGGCATGGGCGGCGGTACCGGAACAGGCGCGGCTCCCGTCGTTGCCGAATGTGCTCGCGAAGTCGGTGCGCTGACTGTTGCGGTTGTCACTCGTCCGTTCACATTTGAAGGTCCCAAGCGTAAAAAAAATGCCGATGCTGGCATAGAAAAATTAAAACAGAACGTCGACGCGATTATCACGATTCCGAATGACAGACTTTTACAAGTCGTTGATAAAAAAACTCCGATGACTAAAGCGTTCGTGATTGCCGATGATATTTTGCGTCAAGGCGTCAAAGGCATTTCGGATTTAATTGCCGTGCCCGGCGTCATTAATCTTGACTTTGCGGACGTTCAATCGATTATGAGTAATGCAGGCTCGGCATTAATGGGCGTCGGTGAGGCATCGGGCGACAATGCGGCAGTCGAGGCAGTTAAAAAGGCTATAGCCTCTCCGTTGCTTGAGACGAGCGTCGACAGTGCACGCGGAATTTTATTGAACTTCATGGGCGCGACGGAGTCTCTTTCAATGTTGGAAGTCAACGAGGCGTCAACGACGGTTCAAGAGGCGGCTCACCCCGAAGCAAATATTATTTGGGGCGTCAGCATAGACGAAACTTTGGGCGACACAATTATTGTTACGATTATTGCGACGCGTTTCGGCGAAGAAGATTCCTCACCTGCCGAAATTGAAATCCCCGCAACGAAATTTTATCCGCCGCCCGTTCAGCCCGCGCAGAAAAATCCGTTCCAATTCAATCAGCAACAATATAATCAACAACAAAATCGTCAACCGATTCAAGAGCCTCAACCTTACAACAGAACCGCTCAAAACAATCAAGAAGATTCCGAGCAACCGAAAAGTCCGTTCTCCAATATAATTCCCGACTTCATGAGCAATCGCCGCAAGAAAAAGTAATTTTGACGGAGGGTTGATGAACATGTTTGAAAATAACATAGACAATCGATTTGTAAAAGTTAAAGTTTTGGGCGTCAACACCAAAGAAAATTTTTCGGGCGGATTAGCGGCTCTCAATTACATGTTGGAACAGAATTTGCAGGGCGTGAATTATATCGCGGTCGACAGTCGGGACGTTAAAAATCTTGAGGGTTGCAAGGCGATTAATAAGATCAGATTGCTTGGCTTGGCTGACGAAAGGAATTTGGTTAAAAATCTGCGCGGAGCCGATTTGATTTTTATTGTGGCAGATGAAGTTTGGGAAAATGTTAAGCCGGTATCGACCGCGGCACATTGTGCAAAAAAAATCGGAGTGCCGGTAATTTTCATAGCGGGCGGGAATTTTGAAGACGCGGAAGACGAAATAATTTTTGATGTGCTGATAAAGTTGCCGAGTAAAAATTTTGACGCCGATTCATGCAAAGTAGTTAAAAATTTTATAGAGGCAGTGACGTTGCCGGGGCAACCCAAGCTTGACGCCAAAGCAATAGCCGAGCTTTTAAAAGATTCTGTGGCAGTTGGAGGTTACGGCGAGCGCGACGGTAAAAATGCAGTCGTCAAAGCTGCCAAAGTTGCGCTTGAACACGTGGAGAGCAATGAAGAAAATTTTAAAGCCGTCAACAAAATTTTATTCAACGTGACAGCCTCCAAAGGAAATTTGTCATTGGAAGAGGCTCAAAAACTTTCAAAACTTTTAAAGAAACACGCGCCGAAGGCAGAAATAATCTTCGGCTTTTCGATAGATGATTGGCTGGTCGACAAAGTGAAATTTTTACTTGTCGCCGCACAGTAGCGAAATTCCCTGCAGACTGCGCGGGGATTTTTTGTTTGACATAAGCAACTTGTTTTAATAAAATGTTCAAAAATTGGAGGGAAAAATTATGGATGCCAACTTGAAAATCGTATTGGATCAATATTTTGAGGGTGCCTCAAGACTCAAGCCGAATGTATTTGTACCCGTGCGCAACAATCGAGTAATCGAGCCGCTTATCGATGCCTTCTTCAGTGAGACCGAACAGAGTACGCTTATCATGGCTGATTATCAAGAGATATTCGAGGGCGATATTTTGGTTTATCCGAAGACGCGCCAATTCTGTTACGTCGACGATATTCGCCATATTACGGGCAAGGGAATTTATATCGTCCATTATCACACCAAATATCAATGCAAAACCTACACGCCTTTCGGCGAAGAATAAAATCATCTCCTAACTAAAAACTCCCACAGATTTATTCTGCGGGAGAATTTTTTTGTTCAAATATCCAAATTCTTAACAAGGAGCGCGTTCTCTTCAATGAATTGTCTGCGCGGCGCAACTTGGTCGCCCATTAATATTGTAAAGAGTTCGTCCGCTTCGAGTGCGTCCTTGACTTCGACGCGGAGCATTGTACGAGTAAGCGGATCCATTGTCGTTTCCCAAAGTTGTTCGGGATTCATTTCGCCCAAACCTTTATATCGCTGAACTGTCGCGCCGTCGCGTCCGACTTCGTCAAGCTTTTTGGAAAGTTCATCGTCGCTGTAAGTGTACCAATGATTTTTTCCTTTGCGAATCTGATAAAGCGGCGGTTGCGCTATGAAAATGTGCCCGTGTTCGACGAGCGGTCTCATATAACGATAGAAAAAAGTCAAGAGCAAAGTCCGAATATGCGCCCCGTCAACGTCGGCATCCGTCATGATAATTATTTTGCCGTAACGTCGTTTGCTCAAATCAAAATCTTCACTAATGCCCGTTCCAAACGCCGTTATCATCGTCCGAATCTCGGCGTTGGCAAAAATTTTATCCAAACGAGCTTTCTCGACGTTTAAAATTTTCCCGCGCAGAGGAAGTATCGCTTGAAATCTTCTGTCACGCCCTTGCTTAGCCGAGCCGCCCGCGCTGTCGCCCTCGACGATATAAATTTCTGCTTTATCGGGGTCTTTAACGGAGCAATCGGCGAGCTTGCCCGGTAAACTTGAAATTTCAAGCGCATTTTTCCTGCGAGTAAGTTCACGAGCTTTGCGAGCTGCCTCACGTGCACGAGCTGCCATTACCGCCTTTTCTAAAATCTGCTTGCCTATCGCGGAATTTTCCTCAAAGAATTCGCTGAGACTCTCATTGACAACCGCACTAACCAACGACCGAATTTCAACGTTGCCGAGCTTGGTTTTGGTTTGCCCTTCAAATTGCGGATTGTGAAGTTTGACGCTGATAATCGCCGTTAAACCTTCGCGAACGTCCTCGCCGCTCAATGCGCCGTCACTGTTCTTAAAAAGATTATGACGCTTTGCAAATTCATTGGCGACTTTCGTCAAAGCAGTACGGAATCCGATTAAGTGCATACCGCCTTCTTCGGTGTTAATGTTGTTGACGTAGCTGAAAATATTTTCTTGGTAACTGTCGGTGTATTGCATTGCGACTTCAACAACCGCGTCATCTTTGCGCCCGTTAAAATATATCGGCGTCGGATTAATTTTCTCCTTCTTGCGATTGAGATGCTCCACAAATGATTTTATCCCGCCGTCGAAGTGAAAATTTCTGGTCTCGCCGTTCGGACGTTTATCCGTTAAAGTTATCGTTATCCCGCTGTTCAAAAATGCCAATTCGCGCAGGCGATTCTTCAACGTGTCAAAGTTAAATTCCTTAACCGTAAAAATTTCATCGTCGGGCAGAAAATGAACTGTCGTGCCCGTATCTTGAGCCTCACCGATAATTTTTAACGGATTTGTCGTTACTCCGCGTGAAAAAGTTATCTGATAAACTTTGCCGTCGCGTTTGACTTCGACTTCCATAGATTTTGACAACGCATTAACTACGCTGACGCCCACGCCGTGAAGTCCGCCGCTGACTTTATAGCCGCCGTCGCCGAATTTGCCGCCCGCATGTAAAACAGTCAAAACGACTTCAACTGCGGGCTTGCCGCTCTCGTGCATGTCGACAGGAATACCGCGCCCGTTATCGCTGACTGTGATTGAATTATCCGCCTCAATCACCACGTCAATTTTCGTGCAGAATCCCGCCAATGCCTCGTCAATTGAGTTATCGACAACTTCGTAAACCAAATGATGAAGTCCACGTTCCGAAGTCGAGCCGATATACATTCCGGGGCGAAGGCGAACTGCCTCCAGCCCTTCCAGAATTTGAATTTGTTCCGCGCTGTAATCGCCTTCGACTGCCTCGACCTGTGCCGCCGCCTCTTCAAAGTGAACTTCTATTTCGTCGTCGTCATCATTATCTTCCTTAGGAAGAACATCGGGCAATTCGTCTTCATGCTGTTCTTCTTCGGTCGCGTCTTCGTAATCTTCTGTATGAATTTTCTTTTCGTCCAAAATTTTTACCTCCGTTTCAGCCGCAAGTTTATCACAGTTTATTTTTCGCGTCAAAAAAACTCCCGCGCCTCAATGGTCGGGAGCTTTTTTATTCGTTCACGCTTTTGAACCTCCCACCGCGTGGCGGGGGATTCATGAGAAGTTTGATTTATGCAATCCTTATTCTCAAAGGCTAGTCCAAATAGCCCACACACGGTCGCCTTTCGGGTTCCGCTTACTTTTACTTCTTCGCACTACTTTTCAGAGACAAAGCTTCAGGAGGGTTAGTGCTCCCTCAAAAACGATTCTGTTTCAAATC
>JAFZIQ010000209.1 GCA_017554285.1 Selenomonadaceae bacterium | reverse complement strand
CGCAAGGTCAGCAAGTTCCTTTGAATCAAAATCAGCCGCAAGGTCAGCAAGTTCCTTTGAATCAAAATCAGCCGCAAGGTCAGCAAGTTCCTTTGAATCAAAATCAGCCGCAAGGTCAGCAAATTCCGCTGAATCAGAATCAATCGCAAGGGCAACAGCAAATTCCGCTGAATCAAAATCAACCTCAAGGACAACAACAAATCCCTTTAAATCAGAATCAGCCGCAGGGACAACAGCAAACTCAGCAACCGCAAGAAGAAATACCCCTGCCGACTTTCCCGTTGAATAAAAAATTTGTCGTTCGTCAAAGAGATATGCACCGACAAATGGATTCGGCGAAAACCGCGCTCATCAAAACCAACCTCCAAAATACCCCGCAAACTTTTAACACAATGAAAAATCTCGCGCAGTTTCTTATGCAAAATAAAGAAATGAATCCTCGCGAAACCGCTCTGCTTAAAAACTTCGTAAACAATTCGCAAACGGTAATGTCCGAAACCGAAGCTCGCCACTTGCAAAATCTCCTGCGCCTCTGCCAACAAAATATTCCGTTCACCGTCCGTCAAGCCGCCGTACAACAAAATCTCCCAGACTTGCCGAGACTTTGGGCTTTTATGCAAATGTGCGATATGGCTAACATAAATTCAAAAATGACTCCAAAAGCCCTAAAGAAAGCCGGAAAAGATGTTGCCGCCTTCGCAACATCAATGCGCGGCGCAATGAGCAGCGATAATGCCGTTATCCAAAATCAGCGCAGTTTCCAAATGATGGTTCCGCTTTTCATGGGCGATAACGAAAACAGTTACCCGACTTATTTCAATATCTACGACGAGACAGAGAACGACCCCGATACCGGCATTACCAAAAAGGAAACGTGGGTTCGCATTTGCATTTTAACCGATTACGTCGGCGCGGCAGAATTGGTTTTCAGAATCTACGACGAAACCAAACTCGATATGCGTTTCTATTTCTCTCAAAGCGAAATCGCTAAGGAGTTCGGAGATATTTACGTCAATGAGTTGAAAAAGTCCATGAAAAATTTATCTCTCAAGCTCGGCGAAATTACTGTCGGCAGTGTCGGCGAAGGCTTATTCAGTTATACTTGACGGCGCGATTGACGGCAAATATAATCAGTTAAAGTTCTCTTAGCAAGGAAGATTAATTGACATGGACGAACGTTTTAAGAATCAGCAACCTACAAATATCGCTCCTCAGCGAAAAGCAGTAGCATTAAAATATGAAGCCGAACGCGACCTTGCGCCGAAAGTCATAGCTAAAGGGCGCGGGCATGTCGCCGAACATATTTTGGAGACCGCGCAGAAAAATTCAGTGCCCGTCTATCAAGATAAGACGCTCGTTAATATGTTGATGGCTCTGGAAATCGACCGCGAAATTCCGCCCGAACTTTACAGGGCAATCGCCGAAGTTATGGCTTACGTCTATAAAATGGATAAGTCGCACGGACAGGCAAAGGCGGCTCGCGAACTCGAAAATAAACGTATGAGGCTTTTCTGAACAAAAATATTTAAGTTGCCGCCGTTAAGTTTCGATATAGTTAGCGAAGTTAGGCTGGAGCTTAACAAAAATTTGAATAAACGGGTCAGACGCTTAAATCGTCGAACGGAATCTTTTAAGACAAGGAGCAGTCAAATAAATCTGACCGTCGGCAGTCAGAAGACCCGCCGAATTAGAAAAGGAGAAGTGATTTTTATGATGCGTTCCCTGTTCTCCGGCGTTTCCGGAATAAAGGTTCACCAAACACGCATGGACGTTATCGGTAACAACATTGCGAACATTAACACAATCGGATTTAAAGGAAGTCGTACAACTTTTTCCGATATGTTTTCACAAATGCAGGCTAATGCTTCTGCCCCGACCGATACTCGCGGCGGCGTCAACCCCCGCCAAATCGGTCTCGGCGTTAATGTTGAAAGTATTGATTTAATGTTCTCCGATGCCTCGCCGACTACGACAGGCAAAAATACCGACCTTGCACTTGCCGGCAACGGTTTATTCGTCTTAAAAGAGGGCAACGAATCTTATTACACGCGCAACGGTTCATTTTTATTTGACGAGGGCGGTCATTACGTCATGGCTGGTACCGGTCTTCGCGTTCAAGGTTGGAATGCCACTCCCGAAGGAGTTTTAAATACCAACGGAGCTTCCACAGATATTATCGTTCCTGTCGGCAAGACTATGGAAGCTAAAGAAACAACAAAGATAGATTACAGCGGCAACCTCGATAAAGAGACACGTATTATAAAATCCATTACTTATACCGTAGCCACAAGCGGCGATGCCAATGAAAACAGAGTTGTAACCAAGAATACCGTTTACAACACGGCGGTCACAATTACTCCACCTACAGGATTCACTTCGCCTTCCGGTAATATAAGCGGCTCGATTAAAGGCTCAACGAAATATGCGGAAAGCGATGATGTCAGTTCCGCAATTAAAGCAAGATATGAAGCTGTCGGCGACCCCGATGAAGACGGGCACTTCAGATATGCGATAGTATACACAGACGAAAACGGTAATGAACTCGGCAGAGCAACTTCAGACAATGTATTGGATACGCCGCCGACAGATACCACAGTAACGGCTACAGCAAGTTCAGACAGCAGCCTCAGCAAATCAACCACTACCAGCGTAAACGTCGATGGTAAAAACGTCGTTGCGGCGACAATCACTTACAAAGACGGCACTACCAGCACTGTCACGAGCGGTTATTATGAAGTCGGCAAAAGTGTTCCGATAACTACGCTTGCAACGATTTATGATTCACTGGGCGGCAAGCACGAAGTCACTTTGCTTATCGATAAAGACCCCGATTCAACTGCCGGAGATGCTACTCCGACTGAAGAAGACGCTATCGCTACGGGCAAAACAATTTACACTTACAAAGATGATAACGGTGCCGAAAAAACAGTTTCGCTGGCGAATAACGACACGTCCATAAGCGGAAATGATACCGACGGATACAAATATACAAAGAATTATAAAGTAACCAGAACCGGTGAAGGAACAACCGAATCGCCATATGTCTATACAAGTGAAACAGGTCATGTACTCACTGACGCAGAGGCGGCTACCGTGCAAGGCAATAAAACTGACGGTTTCAATTACACGGCGACTCTTGATGTAACTGAAAAGAGTGATCCTTTCTATGATAATCGCTGGAGAGTTTATATCGCGCCCGGCGAAGGAGAAAAAGGACCTGCCGACGGAGGCTTTAAAAATTCTTACAC
This sequence comes from Selenomonadaceae bacterium, assembly GCA_017554285.1. GTDB lineage: Bacteria > Bacillota > Negativicutes > Selenomonadales > Selenomonadaceae > Quinella. The sequence continues at coordinate 869 of JAFZIQ010000209.1, read as the reverse complement.
GCACACCGAAACGGACGGCACCAAGACAATCGGAACCATGAATATGATTTCTTATTTGTACTTCAACGACAAAGGGGCTTTTGTCAGCAACGGTACCACTAAGGAAGCGTCGGTTTCCTTTGAATATGCAGACGGTAACGGCGCGGCGTCGAATCAAGCAGCCTTAGATTATTCGGGCTTAACTCAATATGCCAATTCGACAACTTCATTCCCGACCACCAACGGCAATACGGCGGGCGTCCTTCAAAGCATTTCGATTGACAGTAACGGAATCATTTCGGGTTCCTACACGAACGGTTTGATTCGCAATGAGGCGCAAGTTGCGGTTGCTCAATTTACCAACAACAGCGGTTTGGCAAAAGTCGGCACGACGATTTATCAGCAATCAAATAACTCCGGCTCGGCGAATATCAGAACCATAGCGGACTTCGGAATGACGGTTACTTCTTCCGCGCTTGAAATGTCGAACGTCGACCTTGCAACGGAATTTGCCGAGATGATTGTTACTCAACGCGGTTTCCAAGCCAATTCAAAGATAACGACTGTTTCTGATGAAATGCTTGAAACGCTTATCGGCATGAAGAGATAAATTTAGAAACTGATAATAAAAAAGCGCGGCTTAATGAGAGTCGCGTTTTTTTATTTATTCAAGTGAACTACTCCCGCCTACGCTACGCTAAGAGGCGGGAGCTTCCTGAATCAACGAGGTTGCGCCGTGGTTGCGTCTTATTTCCTCTCATACAGGCGTTACTTTCCGCAGTCCCTGCGGTAGAAAACTTCAGGCAAGAATTCTCATGCCTTCGTTTTTGATGTTTATCGCGGCGTTGTGGTCTCTGTCATGATGTACGCCGCATTTCGGGCAAGTCCAT
>JAFZIQ010000208.1 GCA_017554285.1 Selenomonadaceae bacterium | reverse complement strand
CTTTATCGTGATTCCATTCTTCGACACTCAAACCATAATTTGGAGCTATGTACTCGAAAATTTCTCTAAGCCTTGTAGAAATTTCATCATCAATGACTTTTCTACGATACTTTACAACCAGGACAAGATGGTAATACATCAAGAAAACTGAATGGGCGTTATGGTGTAATTCTCGCATAATATCTAACCTCAATTCATTTTGACTGAATGCAGTTTATCATCTTATGTATACCATGTCAACAAAAAGGCGCGATTCATCCCGCCGCTTATAGAGGCGGGGGAATTCTCGCGCTATTTGGTTAAAACGCGGTGTTGACAGTGAAAAGTAAATATGATTTAATCGGCATAAGCGGATGTGGCGGAATTGGCAGACGCGCCGGACTTAGGATCCGTTGCCTTCGGGCGTGAGGGTTCGACCCCCTCCATCCGCACCAGTTTAGGGATTAGGTTTTAGGGAATAGGGAACAGGAATTGGGAGGCGTCTTTATGGAATGGTTTTGGCTGGTGCTTGCGGCTTATATTGTCGGCTCAATACCCGTCGGCTTGATTCTGGGTAAGCTGATTTGGAAAAAAGATTTGCGAAAATTCGGCTCGCGAAATATCGGCGCGACCAATGCTTGGCGCGTCTTGGGCAAAAAAGCAGGCTTGCTGGTTTTCATTTTGGATTTCGTTAAAGGACAACTCGGCGTTATGCTGGGCGCGTGCATTATCGGAACGCCGGCGGCTTTAGTCTTGGGCGGTTTCATGGCGGTAATCGGTCACATAACGTCTGTCTTCGCGGGATTCAAAGGCGGCAAAGGCGTCGCAACCGGTCTCGGTGTCTTGGCATTGCTCATGCCCAGAGTTATGTTGATTGTCGTTATCGTATGGCTCGCACTGGTCATAGTAACCCGTTATGTTTCAGTCGGCTCGATTTTCGCGGCTGTACTCACACCCGTTCTCGCGGCGTTCTTCAAAGTCCCAAATGAATATTTCGCATTTGCATTGGCGGCGGCTGCGGTTATCGTCTGGCGTCATAAAGAAAATATCAAACGCCTTAAAGAAGGTCACGAAAATAAATTCTGACAAATAGATTCGCTTTTAATTTTCCCTGCCAAAAATTTTTACGGCGGGGAATTTTTATGTTACAATTAGGAATTAGTAATGCGTAATGCGCAATTAAAATCCATTCCTCATTACGCATTACGAATTACGCATTGCAGTTCGGGAGGTGTAAGCTTTGGATGAAATTTTAAATTATTTGATAGTGATTTTGATGACGACGGGCGTAATATTCGGCGGAAAAGCATTTTGGGATTGGAAAAAAAATCGGATACCGCGCTTGGACTTGAAAGAATTGGAGGCGGAAAGAGCACAATACTTGCAAGAGAACTTCGACAAGGCGACGGCTGATTATAATTATTTGGAGACGGCGCGAGGAAATATTTCCGACCGCGAACTTTCGACGCAGTTGAAGTTGTTACAGCGGACGGCTAAAAATCTTTTGAATCACCTCGAAAAAAATCCCGAACGAATCGCGTTGGCTTACAAGTTCATTGATTACTATCAAGACCGCGCAGTCAAAATCGTCAAGCAGTATCAGGAATTGGAGGAAACGCATTTATCGACGGGGCGCATTGAAGAATTAAAATCCCGCATGAAACAAACACTCGCCGCGCTCGATGATGCTTATCAAGACCAATTTGAACACGTGCTTAACGACCAAATTATTTCGGTTGATGCGGAGCTTAAAGTCATGGAGCAACAACTTGACGAGGAAGGCATTAAGCGCAAAACTATCGACGTTGGAGCAGTTGACGAATACGGCAATGTCCGAATCGATACCGATTTACTCGACCAACCCTTGAAACTTGAACCGCAAAGAAAATTTTTCCCGCAACAAGGTATGCAAAGGCGTCGACGCGGTGAAGTCAGCTCGTACCCGCCGGAGTTGTCTCCGTTCCCCGAAGAAGACCGCCCGCAAATTGTTCAAACAAAATTGATTCAATCGGCATTGGCGATTTTTCTCGGCTCGTTCGGAGCGCACAAATTTTATCAAGGCAAAACTCTTCAGGGCATATTATATTTTTTGTTCTCGTTGACGCTGATACCCGGAATCGTCAGTACCATTGAGGGCATTCGTTATCTGTTCATGCCCGTTGAAGATTTTTACGACCAGTATATAAAAGATAAGGAGAGAAACAGAAATGGCAGACATAAACCTTGAGGACTTAATGGCGCAGAAAAAATCTGGCGCGTCACAAAGTCAGGCAATTACGCCCGTCGAACCCGCTAAGGAAATCGAAAAAGTCACTCAGCAAATCGAAACGCTTTCGCCGCAAGAATTGGCTAAAGTTCAGTCGATTAAGGACGGGATAAATTTCATGGATTCGAGTATGCCGCTGAGTTTCGGTGCGCCCGCGCAAAAGGAAATCGCGCAATTCTCCGACAGCATACTTACCAAAGTCCGTACCAAAGATTCGGGCGAAGTCGGCGTATTGCTTAACGACCTTGTCGGCAAAGTCAAAGGTTTCGACGTGACAAAGAAAAAGGGCGGCTTCCTGAGCAGTCTCCCGATTATCGGCTCGATTGTCAACAAAGCTGAAGACGTTATGCAGGGCTACGAAAAACTTTCGACGCAAGTTGAAAAGATTCAATCGGGGCTTGAAAATTCCAAAGTAAAAATGATGGAAGATGTCGTTATGTTCGACACGCTTTATCAGAAAAATCTCGAATACTTTAAGGAGTTGCAACTTTATATCCGCGCAGGCGAAGAGAAATTGGACGAAATGCGCACGATTACCCTGCCGAAACTTCGCACTCAAGCTTCCGAATCGGGCGACCCTATGGCTGTTCAAGTCGTCAGCGATTTTGAACAAAGCGTAGACCGTTTCGAGAAAAAAATCCACGACCTTAAATTGAGCAAAACGCTTGCCATTCAGACCGCGCCGCAAATTCGACTGATTCAAAATAATGACAGAGTTTTAATCGACCGCGTACAATCGGCGATTTATCACACGATACCGCTTTGGAAAAATCAAATGGTTATCGCGCTGGGCTTGACGCGCCAAAAAGAAACTATCGAACTTCAACGGGCAGTCAGCGACGCCACAAACGATTTACTTCGCCGCAATGCCGAAATGCTCAAGCAAAATTCAATCGACACGGCTAAGGCGAACGAACGCGGCATTGTCGATATTGATACCGTCAAGAAAGTCAACGAAGATTTAATCTCGACGATTGAGGAAACGCTCCGAATTCAGCAAGAGGGGCGGCAAAAACGTCAAGCGGCAGAAAAAGAACTTGTTGCGATTGAAGGGCGATTAAAAGACGCGCTCCTTAAGAATGCAACGCGGGCTTAAAAATGGCAGAAGAAAAAAAAGACAGGGCATTTCTTCAAGCGCGAACTACAAAATTGGTCATGGTGTTATTGGCGTTAATGGGAGTAGTCGTCTTTCGCTACGGCTGGTTACAACTGGTTCAAGGCAGCGAACTTTCGGAAAGAATGCGTTGGCAAGTCGGACATGATTATTCGGTTCAATCGCCGCGAGGCGCGATAGTCGACCGCAACGGGCGCGAGCTTGCAGTCAGCACTATGACAAAATCATTGTTCGTCGACCCGAATCACGTAGAAAACGCCGAACAGTTGGCTAAAGATTTGGCTCCGCTTGTCGACAAGACCGAAGAAGAAATTTTGGAAGATATAGCAGTCGGCGGCGGCTTTTCGTGGGTGAAACGTCGTCTTGAGCAATCGGAATATGAGGCGATTCGCGCTTTGATTCGCGAAAAGGGTTATTCGGTTTGCTTGGGTTTTCGCGACGAGGCTAAGAGATATTATCCCAATGACGTATTGGCGGCAAATCTTTTGGGATTTGTGGGCACGGACGACAAAGGGCTTGACGGCATAGAACAAGCTTTGGATAAATATATTAAGGGCGAAGTCACGGAATCATTTATTTACGCCGATACTCGCGAGCGACCGATTTTGGAATCAATATTTGCTCCGCACGGCTATCAAGGCGACCGTTGCAAGACTATACAGCTGACGATTGACAGCGCGATTCAATTTATCGTCGAACAGGAATTGGACAGGGCAATGGCTGAAAGCAGTCCGCTTGCGATAACTTGTATTGCAATGGATCCGCGAACGGGCGAAATTTTGGCAATGGCAAATCGTCCGACCTACAATCCGAACAGATTTTGGGATTACGACCAAGAGATTTGGAAAAATCGCGCAGTCTCTTACATTTACGAGCCCGGTTCGACGTTCAAAGCGGTAGTAGCGGGCGCGGCTTTGCAAGAAGGAATCGTTGCGCCGAATCAAATGTTTGTAGACCCGGGCTATGTTGAAGTTTCTGGGAAGAGAATTCAGAATTGGAACGGCTTAAGTTTCGGTACGGTAACTTTTGCCGATGTCGTCAAGCAATCGTTAAATACGGGCTTTGCGCTTGTCGGCTTGGATTTGGGCGCGGAAAAGTTGATAAGTTATGCGCGGCTTTTCGGATTCGGCGAGCCGACAGGAATTGAATTACCGGGCGAAGAGGCAGGGATTTTATATTCGCCCGATGAAATGGTTGATTCGGATATAGCAACAATGGCTATCGGGCAGAGCATAGCGGTTACTCCGCTCCAACTGATAACGGCTTTTTGCGCGATTGCCAATGACGGGATTTTACTCAAGCCGCATATTTTGAAGATGATAAAAAATGCTAACGGCACGATATATTCCGAGACGCATATTGAGGAAGTCAGGCGGACAATTGATTCTGCGAGCGATAAAACTTTGGTCGGGTTGCTTGAACAAGTCGTAGCTTCGGGCGGCGGCGGCAAAGCGTCTGTTCGCGGCTACAGGATAGCCGGCAAGACGGGTACCGCGCAGAAAGTCAGCGAATACGGCTGGGGCTACATGGAAGGCAAATACATTGCGTCGTTTTGCGGCTTTGCGCCTGTTGAGAGTCCGCAGATTGCGTTACTGGTTATGATTGATGAGCCTTACGGAGTTTTTTACGGCGGACAGATAGCCGCGCCTGTTGCAAGCAGGATTTTTTCGCAAGTATTTCGTTATCTGAGGATTGAGCCGAGTGATGCGCCGCTTGGAGTAGATTCGGATGATTTGGGCGCGGAAATCGGCGAAGGCGACGCTTCGATTCATGGCGTTGAACGCAAAGAGGCTCCCGCCAAAGAAATTGAGCCGGAACCTGAACAACCTAAAGAAGAACTCGCGCCGGAAGTTTCGCGTGTACCGAATTTTTACGGCAAGAGCATCAGGGAATCTGCGCGGCTTGCGAATGAATCGGGGATTTCGTTTGAGGCTGAAGGTTCGGGCTTTGCGATAAATCAGAGTATAGTTGCGGGCGAACTTGTCGACAAAGGCACATTGATTAAAGTTTATTTCAGTCCTTGATTAGGGATTAGGGTTAGGGATTAGGGATTAGATTTTCTGTTCCCTGTTCCCTGTTCCCTATTCCCTGCCAACCGATTAAGGAGTAGGGAACAGATATGAAGAAATTTTTAATAACTTGTATGGCGATATTTATTTTGCTGAGCGGCTCGGCTAAGGCGTCGGACGCGGAATATTTATTGAACAACGCGGAACTTTATCCGACTTCGACGGGCGAGGATTATTGCGACGAAATTGTTTGGCAGACGCTCGCGCAGATTACCAATGACGATATGACAACTTATGAGAAAGTTCGCGCCTGCTATGATTATCTTGTCGACACCTGCCATTACGGCGATAACGTTTTGAGATTGGATTTCCCCGAAGTCAACTGCACGGCTCGCGCTTATGGAATGTTAGTTGGGCACGTCGGAGCTTGCGACGATTATTCTTGTGCTTTCGCCGCGCTAACAAGGGCTATCGGGCTGAATTGCTACACAGTTTACGGACAGACGGCTCGCGCTGACGGCGGTTATACGGGGCATATTTGGTGCGTGATTGCGATTGACGGCGTGGAATATGTTTTCGACCCGCAGATTGATGATAATATCGGCGCGGACGTTTACTACAGATTTTGCGTGACTTACGACGAAACGCCCGATTCTTATTATGATTCAGAGGTGCGTTGGGGATATTTTGAGCCGCTTTTTTAATAGGAACGTAGGAACTGGGAACGAGGAACTAGTTCCTAATTCCTAGTAACTAGTTCCTACAAAGGAGACGATTAAAATTAGTACGGACGAGCTTGCAAAACAAATTTTGAACACAG
>JAFZIQ010000207.1 GCA_017554285.1 Selenomonadaceae bacterium | reverse complement strand
CGTCTTGACCGCCTTTAACGTACTTTTCAACGATAGAGCCGCTGACTTTTGATTGAACTTTCATTTCGTCGCGGTCTACGACTTGTCCGCTGTAAGACAAAGTTAAAGGTGCGCTGGTTGTCAACACTTTAATCGCCTTTACTCTGGTCGCGGATTCCTCCGGAGCTTGTTCTTCAGTATCTTCGCCTCCACAGCCAGTAAAAAGCAAAGTTGCCGCGCAGATTGTCGCTAAAAATTTTTTCATAGCAACTTTCCTCTCATATCATATTGAATCTTTAGTTGAGTGTTTTATACGGAGAAATTTTCGCGCCTTTGAAGGACAATTCGACTGCCAAACCCTTTTTATCGAGCTGATAAACCCATACGCCGTTTGCAATAATGGTAGCGTCTGCAAAAGTGTCGCCGTTGACGCCGTCGCTTGCCTGCGCTGAAACTTCACTGCCGAATTTGATATTTCCCGAAATAAATCTGTCCCAAGCCTCTTTATTGGCAATAAGGAAAAGCAAATCGTATTCCTTCGCGCCAAAATTTACGCCGACGCTGACTTCCTTCATCTTAACGTAGATTCTTTCGCCGGTTTCATTGTTTACTGCAACGCCGCGCCCGTGATCGTCGCCAAACAAGCCCCATTTGACACCGGCAGCACTGATTGTGCAGTAGGCGTAAGCACTTTCTACCGCATTTTTCGCTGACGGGTATTTTTGACTGACGCGCTCCAATACTTGCCCGCTCATCTCGTTCAGTTTAGCGCGTTGCTCTTCGGGAGAAGGTTTTGCGGCAAATACCGTGCTTGCCGTCACTAAAACCAGCGCAAACAAAATCAGTTGGAAAAAATTTCTCTTCATGGTAATAACCTCCTATTTTTTCAAGCCGACGTGGGCTATATTGTCATGATAGTAAGGCTCCGTAACTGCAATGCCTGCGGGTTGGTCGATATTCGCTGGAATGAGATTGCTATATTTGGGCACTGCAACCCAAAAGACAACGTCCGCGCCTTTGGAGGCAAGAATTGCGGCACGAGCGGCACTGTCGACGCTGACGAGTTCGATATTTTTGTTAATGCGCTTAGAAACTTCGGCTAAAACTGCCGTGCTGAATCCTGCGGGCGTTCCGTCTGCCAAAACCATATCGAAAGGCGGCAAATCGCCGGTTACGGCAACTTTAATCGTATCTGCGCCGTCAATTTGAGTTATCGTGACTGTGGGAGGCTCCGAGCCGTTTCTAATGTCGACAATATATTGTTTTGAGAGCTTTGCAAGGGTTCCATCTTCCGTCATTGACTCAATCGCCTTGTTAAGGTCGTTTTTGAGAATGGTATCGCCTTCACGGACTGCGAAACAAAACGAATCGGACAAAGTTCTTTCAGTCGGCATAATCTCTTTATCGTCGGAGCGTTGCAACATATAGTTTGCGACGTTTTGATAAGTTGATAGCATTTCGATTTGATTTGCCTCAAGCGCGAGTTGCATATCGTTCATTTTGTCGAAGTATTTATACTCTGCGCTGAGATGAGCCTTTGACGGGCGATAACTTTTCTCCAATTTCTTCATGTGCTCGTTGTATTCGGTTTCGCTGGCGTTAAGGTGAGTAATAACGCCGATAGTAGCCTTGCCCGAATCCTGCGCGGGTTCAGAGGATTTTTCTCCGCTGCAACCGACCATTAACAATGCCGCCGCGCAGATTGATGCCAAAAATTTCTTATTCATGTAACCACTCCTTAGTTAAACAATTTATTTGCAAGTATAGAACAAAATTTTTTTACCGTCAAACCTTCAAGCAAAGGGGGGTTCCAAAATGTCACCCCCTCTTGACAAGTGATTTGTATTGTTTTTCCCGTTTTGCATGTTAAACTACAGAAAAACAGAAATGAGCAGGACAAGCAATGCGTATATCATTTGCAGATAACTTGAAAAGGTTTCGTGTCGCCAAAGGGTTTTCGCAACGTGAATTGGCAGAAAAAATATATGTGACCCGTTCCACAGTTGCCCGTTGGGAAAGCGGAAGTCGTTTACCGGATGCCGTAATGCTTTCCCGACTGTCAAAATGCCTCGAAACAGACGTAAACACGCTAATTTCCTCAGCATTGGCAAGCGACGAAAGCCCGAACGTTATTATGGTGGACGACAGAAAAATATTCCTCACGGGAGCCTTGCCGATTTTGGAAGAGGTGTTGCCTGACGCTATAATCACGGGCTTTACTCGACCTTCGGAAGCGATTGAATATGCGAGGACAAATTTAATTGCTCTGGCTTTTCTGGATATAGAAATGGGAAAAATAAACGGGCTTGACCTTTGCCGCACGTTGCTAAAGATCAATCCCTGTACAAATGTAGTGTATTTGACTGCGCACATGGAATATTCATTTGACGCTTGGAGCACGGGAGCCAGCGGCTTTACACTCAAGCCGATAACGGCGGAAGGCGTCAGGGCGCAACTAAAAAATCTTCGCTATCCGTTTCCGTTGGGAGGTTCCGAGTAATGAGTTTGAATCAATTTTATTTTTTCGTATGCGGCGCAGTAATAGCATTGTCGGCAATGGTACTTTGGATTTCCGTAATCATTCCAAGCACGAGCCAATGGAACAAGCGTTTCTTCGTCATATTGTTTGCCGTTTTCGTGTTGTATATGATTTCTGCTTTAGTTGACTTGGTGGTTTACGATGAGCCAAACTTGGCATGGGCGGAAAGAATTACCGCCTATTTTGAATATCTGTTCCTGTCGATACCGATGCCGATGTTTACGGCTTATTTATTGCGCACTTGCGGCGAAGACTGGCTAAAGAGTATGATTTTCCGCACGGTCGTCGTTTTATGGGGAATATATTTTATCCTGTTGACAACAGCACCGTTTACGACGATTTTTTATTACGTCACGCCGGATAACCAATTTGTATATGGCACTTGGCATTCGCTTATGGTGGCTCCAATGTTCGCGGTGATGTTTCTGAATTCGGCAAGCGTAATAAAGAGACGCGACAAGTTGCCCAAAAAATATTTGGTAGCGTTCCTGATTCATCTGATACCGTTGCAAATCGTCTTGCTTATTAATTGTCTGATTACCGAACTTGCCGTATCCGTCGTTTTAAGCGCGTGCGTTTCAATTCTGTCGCTGTTCGTAATTATCCTGTACGATCAGATTGAACAGTATGTAGGGCAACAGCGGGAAATTGCTCACCAGCGGGCAAGCATTATGGTATTGCAAATGCGACCGCACTTTATCTATAACGCCATGATGAGTATTTATTATCTCTGTGCGAAAGACGCTAAAAAAGCTCAGCAAGTCACGCTGGATTTTACAACTTATCTTCGCAAAAATTTTACTGCCATTGTCAGCGAAGATACCGTTCCATTCTCCGACGAATTGGAACATACACGCGCTTATTTAGCCGTTGAGCAGGTTCAGTTTGAGGACAGCCTTTTTGTTGAGTATGATACGCCGCATAAAGAATTTCGGTTGCCGCCTTTGACACTCCAGCCTATTGTGGAGAATGCAGTTAAGCACGGCATGGATCCGGAATATGCTCCGTTGCGAATTTCAATTAAAACCCGCGAGACTGATTCCGGCAATGAAATTATCGTAGAGGACACCGGACCGGGCTTTGAACCTGTTGACGACGACGGCAAGCCGCATACCGCTTTGGCGAACATACAGCAACGTTTGGAAATTATGTGCGGCGGAAAAATGACGATACGCCCCCGCGCAGGTGGCGGAACCGTTGTAACCGTGACAATCCCCTTATACTAAAAGTTTAAGTTAGTGCAATGCGGCGATGATAATGATATAATAACTGCAAGAGGTGATTGAGTTAAATGATAAAGCAAAAATATCTTGAGGCGATAAAAAATTTTCGGTTAATAGACGATACGTTTTTCAGCGCGTGTTTCGATAACAACGAATCTGATGTAGAATATATATTGCGAATAATCTTGGAAAAGCCCGACCTGAAAGTATTGAAGGTACAGACGCAAAAAAGTGTAGAGAATATGTACGGCAGAAGTGTCCGGTTTGATGTATTCGCGACGGACGAGGCTGGCAAACTCTACAATATCGAAGTACAAAGGGCAGACGCGGGCGCAGTACCGACGCGAGCGCGATATAATTCGTCTATGCTGGATTATCACGAGTTAAAAAAGAAGGCAAAACATAATGAACTGCCGGAAACGTTTGTTATCTTCATAACGGAGCATGATGTCTTGAAGGATGGGGAAAAAATTTATCATATCGATCGAATAATCCGCGAGACGCAAAAAGTCTTTGAAGACGGGACGCATATAATTTACGTGAATGGCAGTTATGAAGGAGAAACTGGGAATGATTTAGATGATTTGATACACGATTTCTTTTGTGCGAACCCGGAGGAAATGAGACACCGGCAACTGGCAGAGAGGGTTTCCTTCTTGAAAGGCAATAAAAATGAGGTGAGAAAGATGTGCAAAATTATGGAAGACCTTCAAAACGAGGCTAAGAAAGAAAATTTACTCGATAACATTCGTAGCTTGATGAGGAAAATGAAATGGACAGCACAACAAGCTATGGATGCTCTCGACGTTCCAGCCGACAAGCAAAAAGAATACGCCGCCTTAATTTGAGGAGAAAAAATGTGCAAAACTATTGAAGACCTTCTAAATGAGACTAAGAAAGAAACTTTACTCGATAACATTCGTAGCTTGATGGAAACAACGAAATGGACAGCACAACAAGCTATGGATGCTTTCGACGTTCCAGCCGACAAGCAAAAAGAATATGCCGCTTTAATTTGAGGGAGTAAATCATGAACGACGTAAAAAAATTTGTAAGTCAATGGTCGGGGCGCGGCTACGAGAAAGGCGAAACTCATTCCTTCTGGTTAAGCTTTCTGCGGGACGTTTTGGGCGTTTCAGAGCCGGAAAAGTTCATTCGCTTTGAAGTGCCTGTAAAACTTAAGCATACCAGCTTCATCGACGCCTTTTTACCCGACACTAAGGTTATCATTGAACAAAAATCTATTTCGGAGGACATCACGCAGGGAAAATCACAATCCGACGGCTCAACGCTCACGCCTTACGAACAGGCGCAACGTTACGGCAGTTCTTTGCCCTATTCTATGCGCCCGCGTTGGATTGTCGTTTGCAATTTCCGCGAGTTCCTGATTTATGACATGGAAACGCTCAGCAAGCCAACTAAAATCCTGCTAAGCGAATTGCCCGAAAAATTCCATGCGTTTGACTTCCTTATCGACGAAAACAAAAATAAACTGCGCGTCGAACTCGAATTATCGCTTAAAGCGGGCGAAATCGTCGGCAAACTCTATGACGCCCTTCACAGCCAATATATCAACCCAAATAACGAAAATTCACTGGCAAGCCTTAACAAACTCTGTGTGAGGCTTGTTTTTTGTCTCTACGCTGAATCAGCCGGCATTTTCGGTAAGCATAAAATCTTCCGCGACTACCTCGAACACGAAAATAATATCCGACGCGCTTTGATTGACTTATTCGACACCCTAAACACCCCGATTGATAAGCGCGACCCCTATTTGGACGACACGCTTAAAAAATTCCCCTATGTGAACGGCGGACTGTTCGCGGGGGCTATCGAAATCCCGAACTTCACGCCCGAAATTAAAATTCTCCTGCTCGAAGAGGCTAGCAGCGGTTTCAACTGGGCTGGCATATCCCCGACTATCTTCGGCGCGGTTTTTGAATCAACTATCAACCCCGCTACCCGTCGCGCAGGCGGTATGCACTATACCAGCGTTGAAAATATTCATAAAGTCATCGACCCGCTATTTTTGGACGACTTAAAAGCTCAACTTGAAAATTGCACTATAATGCAATTTTCACTTCGTGGCTCTAAACGCAAGAATTTTTTGCTCCAACTTCAAAATAAGCTCGCTGAAATCAAAATTTTCGACCCCGCTTGCGGTTCAGGCAATTTTTTGACCGAATCTTATATCTCTCTACGCAGAATCGAAAATCAAATACTTAAATCACTCTTCGGCTCCCAAATTCAGCTCGGCGAACTCTCTAACCCCATTAAAGTTTCTATATCACAGTTCTACGGCATCGAAATTAACGATTTCGCCGTCGCCGTCGCTCAAACTGCTCTCTGGATTGCCGAACTACAAATGATTCAAGAAACTCAAGCCATTATTCATCACGATTTGGATTTTCTGCCCCTTAAATCCTATTCAAACATTCATGAGGGCAACGCGCTCCATCTCGATTGGCAAAATATCTGCCCGCAACCTAATTTTATCATCGGTAACCCGCCCTTCGTCGGTTTCACTTATCAATCGCCCGCTCAAAAAGCCGATATGCAAAATATTTTCCCCAAAGTTAAGAATCTCGACTACGTGGCGGGCTGGTTTAAGAAAGCCGCCGATTTTATGCGCAATTCAACCTGCCGAGCCGCCTTCGTCGCCACTAATTCCATTACTCAGGGCGAAACCGTCACCAGACTTTGGAAAAATCTATTCGCGGCGGGCAATCATATCGACTTCGCTCACAGAACTTTTATTTGGAACTCCGAATCAACTCAAAAGGCGCATGTGCATTGCGTTATCGTCGGTTTCAGCTCCGCTCATAATATTAAGCCCAAAATTATCTTCGACGGCGATAAAAAAATCAGCGCAGCTAATATCAACGCCTATTTACTCGACGCGCCCGATATTTTTGTCGATAGCCGACCTAATCATATTCAAGGCGGCGTTCCGGAAATTTCAAAGGGCTTTCAAGCTACTGATAACGGATTTTTAATTTTAACGCCCGAAGAACGCGAGGAAATGATTAAACGCGACCCTGCCGCCGAAAAATGGATACGTCGTTATTCAATGGGCTACGAATTTATAAATGGAGTGCTCAGATATTGTTTGTGGCTGGCAAATTGTCCGCCGAATGAACTTCGCAAGATTAAACCGATATATGAACGTGTCAAAGCATGTCGAGATTGGCGAAGTGAGCAAAAACCGACGGGCGACGCTTACAAATTGAAAGATAAGCCGCAACTTTTCAGACCGTGCAAGCAATTCAAAGACGCGCCTTATATTGCAGTGCCGCTTGTAAGTTCAGAACGGCGAAAATATATTCCGATGGCGTTTATAAATGACGGAATGATACCGGGCAATAACCTATACGCGATTTTCGACGCTACGAAGTATGAATTTGGAGTATTAACGAGTTCGCTACATATGACATGGCTGCGAACGGTCGGCGGACGGCTTAAATCGGACTATCGCTACTCTAAAGATGTGGTTTACAACAATTTTATCTGGGTAGAGCCGACTGATAAGCAGAAAAATGCTATTGAGGCGAGTGCGCAGTTGATTTTAGACATTCGGGCGAAGTATCAGGGAAATAGGGAAGTAGTGAAGCAGGGAAATAGCAAAAATCCTAATTCCCTAATTCCCTCGTTCCCTAATTCCCTAGCCGAGCTGTATGACGAAGTGACAATGCCGTATGAACTCCGCGAGGCGCATAAAAAAAACGATTTGGCAGTCGCAAAAGCATATGGCTTGGAAAATATTTTGTACGACGAGCCGAAAATCGCCGTTGAACTGCTAAAACGTTACGAGGCGTTGACAAAAAGTTGATTGTGTGATAAATTTTCAGCGTTGATTTAAGGCAACAACTGCATTGGGTGAGAATCGCAGTTCCGGCATATTATCACAAACGAATAACCCCCGCACATAGTAGCGAACTGCGCGGGGGCTTCGTTTTTGCCTAATCGGTTAGCGAATCCGATTGTCATGGGCACCTGGAGTCAGAGATCTGCCGATTAGCGACGTTTGTTGATGATGTAGTCGAGGATAAGCCCGCCGACCACGATCGCAACGACGTCTATGCCGATCTGAGTGAGAATCTCCAACATATTATCACCTCCCTCCTCAAGCGTAAGCTTACCGCCGTCAAGGGAGCGGCATTAGCGGAATTTTATCACACTCAAAGCCTTTTATCAACGAATGAGCCGAAAATCGCCGTTGAACTGCTAAAATGTTACGAATCATTGACAAAAACTTGATTGTGTGGTAAATTTTCAGCGTTGATTTAAGGCAACAACTGCATTTGAGTGAGGCTTGCAGTTCTATCATATTATCACCGAACGAATAACCCCCCGCACAGAATGGGTCACTGTACGGGGGCTTCGTTTTGCCTAATCGCCGGGTCTAGCGATTATCTGGGGCAATAAGCTAGAGATTGCTGCCGCTTACCGACGTTTGTTGATGATGTAATCGAGGATTAATCCGCCGATCACGATCGCAACGACGTCTAAGCCGAACTGAGTAAGGCTTTCTATCATTTTATCACCTCCCTCCTCCAGCGTAAGCTTACCGCCGTCAAAGGGAGCGGCATCGGCGGAATTTTATCACACTCAAAGCCTTTTATCAACGAACGAGCCGAAAATCGCCGTTGAACTGCTAAAACGTTACGAGGCGTTGACAAAAGCTTGATTGTGTGATAAATTTTCAGCGTTGATTTAAGGCAACAACTGTGAAACGAGAAGCTCGCAGTTCCAGCATAAGTATCACCGAACGAAGAACCCCCGCGCGGGATGGTGACCTGCACGGGGGCTTCGTTTTGCCTAATCGATTGGTTATTCCGATTGTCTGGGGCAACTGGTTAGATATTGCTGCCGCTTAGCGACGTTTGTTGATAATATAGTCGAGGATAAAACCGCCGACCACAATCGCCAGAACGTCCCAGCCGAAGTTCGAGAAACTCTCCAGCATGAATATCACCTCCCTCCTCAAGCGTTAAGTTACCGCTTGCGAGGTGCGGCATTAGCGGAATTTTATCACACGCAAAGCCTTTTATCAATGACCGAGCTGTTGCCGCCGTTTATGGGCTTGAAAATCTGTTAAATGATGAATCTGCAGTAGCCGTCGCGCTGTTAAAGCTGTACGAACAACATTGCCACTAGAAATTTCGGTTTGTTGTAGTATAATAGGAGCAGATACTGTAATTTGGAGGAAAGCAATGACTAAAGATTATTACAGCGCACTTGCTAAGCGAGCAACGACAGATGAACAGGCATTTGAGGAGCTGTACGAATATTTTTTTCCGCGAGTGTACAATTTTATCTATGCGCGGCTAAAAAATTCTGCAGATGCCGATGACGTGACGAGTATAACTTTTATGAAGATGAATGAAAACCTTGAGCGTTACGATTCGTCTAAAGCCGCCTTTTCGACGTGGTTATTCCGAATTGCGACAAATTCTTTAATCGATTTCGCCCGTCGCCGCGATAAATCCGAAGAAACCGAGTGGGAAGAATTTTTTGACCCTGCCGCGCCCGAATATCAAGAGCCGGAAGCGCAAACTTTGGCGCAAGAGAGTAATAACGAACTTTTAACGGCTCTCGGCAAGCTCAACGACCGCGAACGCCGTATTATCGAACTGAAATTCTGGGGCGACCTCGATACTCGTTCAATAGCAGAGGTTCTTTCAATGACTGAAAGCAATGTTTCAATGACTGAAAGCAATGTTCGCGTCACTTTGCACCGTTCATTGGGTAAGCTCAAAAAAATTCTCGGCGAAGTGTAACAAATCGGCTTGCACGTCGTATAAAGGGCAAGAAAAAATTTTAGGAGTGATTGAAATGACAATTGAAGAAAGATTCGCCCAAACAGACTTCGCGCAGTTCAGTAAAATCAAGGACAGTCTCTTAATGAGATTGAAATTGCGTCGCAGAGCAATAAATGAGGAGATGTCGCTTGAAGAACTCGACGAAGTAGCGGCAGCCGGTACGACTATACAAAAAGACGACTTGAAAAAGTATCAGCCGCAAAATTGAGCAAAAAAATTCCCCGCCGAAGCGGGGTTTTTTTATTCATTGAATGGCGCGGGCAATTCTTTTGGATTTTCTTTATCGGCGTCGGAAATTTTAGCCGCCTCAAGTGATTTGGGCGAAGATTTGCCTGACTGTTCGGCTTCAGAGTAAATTTTTGCGTCGATAAGCACGGGAACGCCCATAGCCTTTTCAAGTTGAGCGCGGCTCGTAAAATAATTGTAAAGCGCGGTGTAATAGTTATTTCTGGTCTCGACAACCTTTTCTTGAGCGTTCATGACATTTAAGTTGGTGTCGACGCCCTCAACATAACGAACTTGAGCGATTGCGAATTCTTCTTCCGCTTTATCGACGGCGGAGGCGGTAGTTTCGATATTTTTCTCCGCTGTCTTGAGATTTGTATATGAATTGTGCACTTCAAGCTGAATTTGTTCGATTTGTTGTTGTGCAACCGATTCAGATTTGCGTTCGATAGCTTTATATTGCTCAACCTGCGCGGAAGTGACGCCGTTATCAAAAATATTCCAAGACAATTCGACGCCGGCAGACCAACGCTCCGGATTGTGATTATTTCCGAAAACATTTTCACCGGATATATTACCGCTGATAACGGCACTAACTTTGGGACGATAGCCGCTTTTTGCTGTCGCAGTCTGAGATTCGGCTTGTTTTACGGAGTAAACGGCGGCAATTCCGTCGGGACGATGATTCAAAGCGTATTCAAGGCATTGCTCCTCCGTAAAGTCGTATTTTACAAAGCTAATGTTATCGCTTGCGGCAATTTCGGTGTCGACGGGCAAACCCATAATATTATTGAGTTGAGCGACGGCATTTTGATAATTACCCTGCGCGGTCGTTAAATTTTGCTGAGAATTGGCGAGTTGAACGCTGGTAGCGAGTACATCGGACTTGGCGACGGTTCCGACTTCATATTGAACCGTGACATTACGCAAATGTTCCTGTAAAAGTTCGACAGCCTGCTTTTGAACTTCGACCAAAGATTTTTGTTGTAAAACTTGATAATAAGCCGCCGCCGATTGATATTTTACGGTTTGACGAGCATTTTCCAAAGTTAAATCCGCCGCATTCAATGCATACCGCGCAGATTCACGCTGATTTTCAAGCTGACCGCCCGTATAAAGCGGCATTGATATATTTAAGGTGTTAGTGTTCTCCGATTTATAGGACGGGTAACGTTTTTCAAAGGGTGTGCCCTTAGCTTGTTCGTGATACTCGCGATTACTGTTATAAAGTCTGCCGCCGATTTGATTTAATGACGATGTCCAGTTGAAAGTTATGCCCGAATTGCGCCGAACGGCTGATAAATTCCAACGAGCCGCCTCTCTGTCCTCTGCAGACTGTTCGATAAGCCGATTATTCTTCAAAGCAAGCTCAATCGCGTCGTCGAGCGATAAAGTCATACCTTCGGAGGCTGAAACTGTATTTGAAAGCAAAATCACCGCCGCAAACGTTGCAAGAAACTTTTTCATAATAAATCCTCCTTACGCAGTCTGACGTTTAACCAAATTGGCAAAAATGCCGCCGCGAGCTACCAATTCATCAAATCCGCCGCTCTCGACAATCCTGCCCGCGTCCATAACTAAAATCTTATCGCAATTTCTAATCGTGGAAAGCCTGTGAGCAACAATAATCCGCGTCGCCTTCAAATTATCCAAACTTTTGGTAACGATTGCTTGAGTTCGGTTATCCAAAGCGGAAGTTGCCTCGTCGAAAATCAAAATTGAAGGCTTGGTAACCAAAGCGCGGGCGATTAAAATTCTTTGACGCTGTCCGCCGCTGATATTTGTACTTCCTTCGCTGATAACGGTTTGCATACCCATAGGCATCATCGCAATATCTTCTGCAATGCCCGCCGCCATCGCCGCTTGCCACGCATCATCTTGAGTTAAGGCGTTTGTGCCGATTATATTCGTAAAAATATCGCCCTGCATGAGTTGTCCGTTTTGAAGTACGACGCCCATTTGAGTCCGGACGCTCGGCAAGTTCAAATCGGCTAAATCCTGTCCGTCAAAGTAAATTGAGCCTTTACGCGGAGTTTCAAAGCCCAAAAGCAGTCTTACAAGCGTAGATTTACCGCAACCGCTTTTGCCGACAATCGCAACGTTTTCGCCGGCAGAAATTTTGAAACTTAAATCGTGCAAAACGTCTTTTCCTTCCGAATAGCCGAAAGTTACGTTGCTTAGTTCAATCGAGCCGCTCAAAATGCCCGCGTCCGCCTTTTCGCCGACACTTTCGGGAATTTCTTTAAGAATCGGGCGCAAGTTTTCAATATGCGGTTGAATGGCGAAGTACTGCCCGACCAGCGGAATAATTCCGTTCAGAGTTGCATTAAAACTGCTGAATGCCGCTTGAAATGCGATGAATTGCGCGTAGCCGATACCGATTTGCCCGTTAGCGTCCTTCATGCCGTAAACCGCTATATAATAAAGGCACATAGTCAAAATAAACGGCTGAACGCTCCCGATAATCGCGTTGTAGTTACTTTGCCAGCGTAATTTTAAGTTCCATTTCCAAGTTTCGCCGAAAACCGAACTCCAAAGCCAAAAGGCTTGATTTTCCGCGCCGTGCTCACGAAATTTGGCTAAACCCTTAAAAATCTGCTGAACAATGCCCGCCTCTTTGTTATTGGCGGCGATTAAATTCCTTTGAAAGCTGATAACGCGGCGATAAATGAACGCAGTAATAATTGCATAAACAAACCACACGGCAACAGCGGCGGCAGTCAGTTTTAGGCTGTAATAGCACATTAAAAAAATACTCCAGAAGGAGAATACAAATCCGAACAGTCCGCCGATAAAATCCGCGCTTACAAGTCCTTTTATGACGCTGATACCGTTCATGCGGCTTGCAAGTTCGCCCGAAGTGAATTGGCGGAAAAATTTCGTCGGCAAAGTCAATAATCTGTTCCAAAGTGCCGCCTCAGTCGCCATATTCATTCGCGAAGTGATTCGCATTACCGCAATCGTCTGCACAATGCCCAATGACGCCGTTGTAAAGCTCGTAACCATGATAACTTGGGTGACGGTTGCCAATCCTTGCCTGTCGAGTATCGGAATTATGTCTTGGAAAATAGTTTCCGTCACGAGCGGCATAACCAGCGGGATAATTCCCGAAATGAGGCTTATTAAAATGACTGTTCGATAATCGGCGAACCAACATTGCTTAAAGATGAATTTCATTAAGTCGAGGACTTTAAGTTCCCGCGCAGGGAAGCCCGCATAACATTCAAACGCACTTTTATCAATCTGCGCGGCGATCTCGTCAGTTATCGGGAAACCGTCGGGATTTTCTCTATTTATAAGCTTATATTTGCCCGGTTCAAGCGGAATAAATACCGATAACGTCTTAGCCTCGCCGAAATAGCCGATTATTACGCCGCTGTCGTTCTTATGCCAATTTTCGACGAGTTCAATCAGTCGCATTTGCATATTTCCCTTTTGAATCAGTCGCCGAATCAATCTTATTTGGTCAAGCTTGCGAACAATCTCCGCGTCGAGTTTTATGTTGTCTGTCGGCATATTCAAAGCCTTTGCGGCATTTTGCACGATAAAAGACGCCTCTTCCAAGCGTTCCAATCGTTCTGTAGTCTCTGAATAAACGGTTGACTCTTCGCCGAGCAAATTTGCTATCGAATTGTCCAAAAGTCGCCGTTGATTGCGTGTCCGCACTTCCACACGTGTTGAAAATCTTTTATCTTCCGACGCGAACCGCACGCCCAATAACATTGAAAAAATTCCTTGATTATCGCGAAATGCCTCCGTTAAATCTTCCGCGTCCTCTAAAACTGTGCCGTTCAGCCACGTTATTAAGGTATCGTCGCCCTTATCCGCCAAAAGTCGCAACCACGATAATTTTATCAGCTCGGCGAACCAACTTTGCATAAATTTTTTCAGTTCGGCGGGCGAAACTTCCTCAAACGTCAAGATTTTTATTTGAGTATCTTCAGCGGCGTAAATCAGCGTTTCAGTTTGCTCGAATTCGTCCAAACTCGGAAATGCCGCGCCGCCCGTTTCCATTTCGACTAAAAATTGTTGTCTGAATGAACCTTTATCGCGTGTCACGGCGTAAACTTCGATTTTTCCCGACTCTACAAGCGCAAGACGTTCGCCGTCCGCCAATCGAATTCGTTCGCCGGCTTTCAGCAGAATATTTTTATTCAATCGGCTCAACTTCTTGGCTCCTTTCCTCAATCAAGCGGCGATAAGCCCCGTTATGCTGAATCATTTCGCGATGCGTGCCGCGTTCGACTACTACGCCCTTATCCAAAACAATTATCTCGTCGCAATCGCGTATGGTTGAAAGTCTGTGCGCCACTATCAAGCACGAACAGCCGCGCCGTCTTATATTTTCCAAAACTATTTGCTCAGTCATCGGATCTAGCGCGGAAGTTGCCTCGTCCAATATCAAAAGCGACGGATTATTTGCCAATGCCCGTGCAATTTCCAAACGTTGCCTTTGTCCGCCTGAAAAATTTAATCCGCCCTCCGATACTTCCGAATCATAGCCCTTTTCAAGCTGCAAAATGTCTTCGTGAATGCAAGCGTCTTTAGCCGCCTGTATTACGTCGCTCCTGCGAACAGAATCATCAAACAGCGTCAAATTCTGCGTTATCGTCCCCGTGATTTGAAAAACATCTTGATCGACCGCCGAAACCGAATTAACGATAACTGCGCGGGGAATTTCTCTGCGAATTTTGCCGTCGAATCGAACTTCGCCGCTCCATTCCTCATAAATGCCAGTTACGACTTTTGCAACCGTCGATTTACCCGAACCGCTCGCGCCGACGACCGCTACCCAATGTCCCGGCTCAATATGCAATGAAAATTTACTCAGCAACGGTTTTTCAAGCGGACTGTAACCGAAATCGATATTTTTAAGCTCCAATTCGCCGTTCAATCTGGTTACAGGCTCATCTGACGTTTCCTCATCGCGACAATTCAAACTGTCGACTTCATACTTGCGAACGTCGTTTAATCTCTGCATTTGCATTTCAGTTGATTGTAATGTACTGCCTAATCCAAGCAAAGAGTTCACAGGAGCTTGAAAACTGCCCATTAAACTTTGAAACGCCGTAAACATGCCCGCCGTCAACACTCCGTCCATTATAGAAAAGCCGCCGATTGTCATAATCAACGCGCCGTTTATTCCGCCGAGTAATGTCGGGATTATCGTAGCCGTCATTTGCCAAATCGCAACGTCTTGACCCGCTTTCAGGACTTTAGCGCGATAACCTGCCCATTTTGCAAAAAAATCGCTCTCATTGCCGTTCGCCTTGATAGTTTCAATCATCATCAAGCCGTTCATCGTCGTTCCGTATTCTTTGCCCGCGTCTTGCTGAATTTTCATGTTCATATCGGTTAAATGCCGTCTCAACGCGAAAAATACTATTATATTTATGCTGGAAAAAAATATTCCGATTATCGTTAGCGTAACGTTGTATTGTAGGAGCAACAGCAAATAAAAAATCGCGACAAGGAAATTCAAAATCGCCAATGCCGCAGGTCCGCTTAGGACGCTTGCTATTGATTCATTGTAATTTACGCGGCTTGCAACTTCGCCGGCAAATCTTTGATTGAAAAATTGCATTGGCAACCGCAATAAATGCCAAAAAAAGCTTGACGAGTCCGCTAACGTCAATTTTTTTTGCCAACGAGTCAAAATTACAGCTTGCAACCACGTCATAGTTCCGCAAACTACCCAAGAAACCGTCATTGCCAAGCAAAAATTGAACATCCAATCTGTATGTTTCTTCGCGAGTATGTCATCAAGGAAAATTTGACTGAAAACAGGCGACGCAAGACCGGGAATTATCATTCCGAGATTTAGGAGTAAAATAAAAAGCACCGCCCATTTATCTTGAGCGAGTTTCTCCGCGACTGCCTTAAAAATATTATATCGTTCGCCTTCGGGCTTAAAATTTTCGTTCGGAACAACATGCATGGCAACGCCCGTGTATGATGTTCGGAATTCGTCCCATTTAACGGTTCGCCGCCCCATTGCCGGATCGTTAAGATAAACAGTTTCGCCCTTTATTCCTTCCAAAACTACAAAATGATTGAATTCCCAATGGATTATCAGCGGAAATGTACCTACTTCCCTGATTCTGTCGGCATTCCAGCGATAACCGTTGGCATTACACCCGCGATTTCGAGCCGCTCTTATTACACAACTTGCTTTTGAACCGTCGCGATTAACTCCGCACTCTTGACGTAACTTTTCAAGCGGCAACCACAGATTATAATGCGCCAATATCATTGATAACGACGCCGCGCCGCATTCCGTTGCCTCCATTTGTAATATCGTCGGCACTTTTACCCGCGAGGTCGTAAAAAATTTCTTTATAGAATCAAAAAATTTCTTTATCCTGTCGAAAATCATCATCTGCTCCGTAACCACTGACTTAACTTATAAAATACTTTTTCTATCGGCGGTTTGCGCTCAATTATTATCGAACCTGTGCAAAAACTGCCCGCCGTTATCGGTTTGTGTTCTCCAACGTGCGAAGTCCACAGATAACCAGATTTATCGTCGCTGTCCTTAACCAAATCGAAGGCAACTTCCATAACTGATGACTGTTGCGCCTGCAAAATCCATTGCGCAAGTTGCGCGTTGCCTAAATGTTGCTGAATTCCCTGCGCGGTTATCGGATATTGCGAAACTGAATGCACTACGCCGATTAAACTGCCTGATTGCGAAGTATCGACGCCATTTGGAGCAAGTTGAATCGTCATACCGGGTTCAACGCGCTTGCCCTTGTCAACAGGTATATAAATTAAGCCCGTTAATTCGTCGCGGTTTTGAGTTATTCTTACAGAGCAAATCGGAGTTCCCGCGCTAATCATCGTGCCGACATCTACCATTACTTCATCAATAATTCCGTCATAATCGCTGTAAATATCTTCCGCAACGCCTTGCTGATAGCGTTTGGCGTCGTATTGATAGGCGCGACCCATTGCATCTCTGTCATTTGAGGCTAAACCCATGCCGTATTGAGCCATTCTGGTATCTGCTGATTGTTCGGCTTGCTCCATGTGCGCTATTAAGTCGCCTTTTTTTATTATCATGCCCGGTTTGATATATAACTGCGCAATTTTTCCGTTGGCTATGTGCGAAACGTTCATGACGCCCGCTGAATCCATTATAAGCCCCATTCCGTCCGCTTTTACCGTGAATGCTCCGTATATCGACCATAAAACTACCGAAAATAATAAAACCAATATTGCAATTAACGCCATCCAGCTTACAGGCGTCGTTATCGGCAACATTGTATCCAATTTTTCGGGCGAACGCAGTTTATCCAACGCTTCTTGACTGAATATCTGATTATTTTGTTTCGGATTCATTGGCGTCGCCTCCTGTCAATGTAACCGTAACTTTCATGCCACTTTCAAGCCCTTCAGTCGCAGATGTTACTACAATTTCGCCTTCCTTAAGACCGGAAATTATTTCGATAAAATCTCCGTCGTTTGAACCGGTTTTGACTTCGCGAAGTTCCAAAGTATTATCTGCCGTCACTACAAAGACCGATTTCCTGTTTGAATCCGTCATTGCCGCAAGGGGTACCGCTAAAACTCTTCTGTTATGCGCTGATTTCAAAATAACGCCGCTGTAGGCTTGTTGCTCCAAAAGTCCGACTCGATTATCTACTTCCCAGACTATTTTGCGCAAAGTCGCCGTTTCATTCAATGGGGGAGTAATTTCTATCACATGAATAGGAAAAACTTGTTCATGCCCCTTATTTCCTGCCGCATATTCAGTATCGTAAGCTTTTCGCAATATTTGACCGCTCGTAAAGCTTAATTCCGCTCTGTAGCCTATTGAAAGGCGTTGCGCGTATTTATCTTCCACAGGCATTGAAAAAATAAGTCGCGAAAAGTTTCCTATTAGTGCTATTGGCGTGCCGGCTGTCACATATGACCCTTGAGTTTTATACAGAATCAAAACTTCGCCGTCTATCGGCGCAATTACGTCCTGTTTCGCTGATTGAGTTAAAAGTTGCTTTTTAATTGTGAGTGCCTCTTGTAATGCCGCCTCCGACGCAAGATAAGCTGCCTCTGCCTCGTCAAATTTCTCTTTGGACGTGGCGTCTCTGTCCATTAACCGCGTATATCGGGCGTAATTATTTTTTGCATTTGCCAGTTGCGCCTCTGCTTTTGCTATTGAACTTTCTGCCTGTTGTATTTTGAGCGGAATTTCTTCGTTTACAAGTTGAACAATTACATCGCCGCGCCGAACACCGGAATTTTTTCGCACAAAGATATTTTCTATGCGCCCGTCTATCAATGCGACTGTATCAGCCATTTCATCTGAGTTTAGATTTATTGTATCGAGCACTATCTCCGGTTTTATATTGTGGACTTGAACTTTTGCTCCTTGCAACGGGATTGTTCGATTTTCCATGCGTTCAACTATCTGATTTTCACCTTTTTTGTTCAGCCAAGTTCCGTAACTTATCATTGCCACCGAAAATATCAAAATCAACACCAGCCCGACAACGTAAAGCCTCTTCATAAGCCGACCCCCTTTCGTTGATAGTATAAATCATAATAATTTCAGTGTCAAACGAGAAAACCCCCCGACACGCCGCCGAAGGGCTTTCTTTAATGATTGCGACCGTCCGCCGCGTTTAAGACCGAATCTTAGTAACTGAGTTCGGGAAGTTTTTGACCTGTTGCGTCAGCGACAATCTGGAATGCTTGCTGACGAGTAATTTCATTGCCGTTGTGATAGTACTTGTTGCTAGTTGCACCCCAAGATTGGTCAACACTAACACCAAACTTGTTGAAGATTTTAGCAACGTCTTTTTGAGCATCGTTGTTGGTCGGCATCCAGAAGCAATCTCCTGCGCTTCTGGACTCGATGTCAAACCCCATTTTATGGAGTGCGCGAGTATCAGCTGCCGTGTTGTTGTACGTGCCACCGGCGACCTGATCGAGTTCCTCGTCGCTCATGAGTTCGAGTCCGGCATTGATGTTCTTGATTTTTTCTTCGCGTGTTGCCATTTTATCAGTCTCCTTTGATTTAGATAGAAATTTTATTCGGCTGTGCTGTCAATTCAGCTTGTCCCTTGCGGCTCTGTTTTTTCTTTCTGTCCCTTATACGTCGCCAAACGGATTTTGTTACATCCTCTACAAAAAATTTTTTATCGAAAGTCATACTTCATACACCAGAAAGACGACAACATTATAAAAAAAAAAACGACCTGTCAAGAAAATTTTTATTAAAATTTCAACGAGAAAACCCTCCGACTTCATGCGCCGAAGGGCTTTTTTATGCGTTTTGAGTTTCCTACACCGAATTTAATCAGCGAATTTTTTCGTCCGCCGACTCGATTCGCGCAAAGTTTTCGACGTGTAAATTCTAACGCTGATTCATAGTTCCGCCTCCGTTCTCAATCTTCCAGACCGCTCATTCGAATTTCCAGCTCAAAATTTTTCAAGTACTCTATCTCAGCTGCGTTCAAGCCGTAAATTTTATAAATCTCTTCGTCAATCTCTGCGAAAATTTCTTTCTCTCGCGATTCTTCTGTTTCAGTCAAATATAAACTTTGTAACTCGTCAACTTTTGCTTCAATATCTTTTATCTTAGTCGGATTTTGTGGAATAGCTATCGGTAAAATTTTCATCTGCGGAACGCCAATTCGATAGAAACCGCCCGCCAAAGACATTGAACCAAACATTTTTCTGTAATAAAAACTCATCAGCTTGCTATTAAGAATAGCTGTAATAAGTTTCAAATGTGGATTGCCGTGAACAATAGTAGTTGATTTTCCCGCGAGGTATTCGCCACTATCATAAAAACATTCAAGAACTTTATTCATTCCGCCTATTATAATTTTTTCGTTCAAGCTTTCATTCAGACGTCGCTTCGACACGTTTCTTAAATCAGAAATGGAAACGACCGGACAAGAGTAGTTATTTTTGAGATACTTTATAGTTTTAACACCATGAAAAGATTTGTATTTATCAATTCCGCCAGTGTTTATAAATTTTAAAGTGTTTCCTTCATCGTCAACTGCATCATGAAGAAAATCTTTTATCAGATAAGCTTCGCCGACCGTCGCTGCTCCATTGACTTTCGCTATCGTCTCTAAAGAATCAAACTTGTTCATTTTTTGCATGATACTCAAAGTAAAAACGTCAGAATCAAAATATTTGTTCCAATCAATATCAGAGTAAAAAACTTTTTCTCCGATTAAATTTTCCGATTCAATTTCAAGAATACTTTTCATGACACGCATAATTACAGAATTTTTATCAATAGTCTTTTTTAAATTGAAAACTATAGGATATACTGAAGCACTTTTGAAGACATTAACATTTGAGTAATCACGAAACTCTTGAATTTGATTCTTTGATAAAATCTTTCGTATCGATTCAGCATAAGGCGCAGAGATTAACTTGTTCGGGACAATCATTGAAAGATGTCCGACTTTTTGTGTAAGTTCCAAGCCACGTTCGATAAATAAAACGTATAAATCCCAGTTGCCTTTTGCAGATTTGAATTTTTTTGAGTATAAGTCTCTCAACTTCGGCATTGTTCTAGTCATTTCTTCGGAATCAACGTAAGGCGAGTTACCGACGATAATATCAAAGCCGCCGTTGTCCCTAAAAACCGTCGGGAAGTAAAGTTGCCAGAGAATGAACGGCAAAGACTTCTTCTGCGCGGCGAGCTTGTACTTTTTCTTAAGCGCAGGCTTTCCGACGAGCTGTTCAAGAATAATGCCGTCGTAAATGTCGCGAATATATCGCCTGTACTCTTCTTTTCGGTCGTGGTCGGACTCGTGGAAAAGATTTTTCTGCACACGAATCAACTCGGCAATCCTCGAATCTATTTCGCCTTGCAAGAGAGAAATTTGACGTTCACCTTCCGCCATGTTGTTCAAAGTTTTGCTGTGCTTAATCAGCGGAACACCCTCAAATTCGTCGATTAGGCTATTGCCGCAGATTATGTTGCAGTCGAGGTTGGGAAGCGGCTTTGGCTTGAAAGAATTTTTGTCGGCAGTCGGTTCATCATCGATAACAATGGTGAGCCACAAGCGCAACTTTGCAATGTCGACCGCGCTGGGTTCAATGTCACAGGCGAAGATTGAATTCTTTATCGTCTCAAGTTTCAAGTCGTACAGACTGCGCTCAAGTTTTTTAGCTCTGCCGAGATTTAGATACGCGGTTAGAACTTCGCGAGCCTTTGTAATTTCGTTGAGCATACCGAGAGGAAACGCGCCGGAACCGACAGCCAAATCAGCGACCTTAACTTCTTGCAAAAATTTATCGAGTTCAGCAAGGCGATGGATATTCTTCGCGGGTGAAAAAAATTCGTCAGATATTTGAAGGTCTCGATTTTCGGCAAAGTTCGCAATGTCAGCGTCCTTGAAATAGTCACCGTACAGAATGAAATTTCTGATGGCGTCTTCAGAGATTTTACTTTTCTCGACGAGATAGCTTATCAGAGTTTCACGGCACATGTAATGGACTATTTCACGCGGAGTATAAAACGCACCCTTAGATTTTCTTGTGCCGGAGTCAAGGAGATTTTCAAAAACCTTACCCAACATTTCAGGGTCAATAGCAACTTCGCGTTCGGTCGGTTCGTCCTCGTTGATTGTGAAGTTATATCTGTCGAAAATATCAAGAATGCCGTCAGCGTCACGCCCTTTTTCTGTTACATTGGAGAAAAATTCATTGGGGATTGAAAAGTTATTCTTTTGCCAGTCGTAATTGTCCAGCTCATCAAAAAGACCGCCGTTCAAAAAGGGAATGCGCAAATTCAAATGCGGATACAAATCATTTTGTCGACTCCTGTCGACATTCAACGCAGTATAAAAGAGCGGCTCCAAAACCTCATCAAAAAAATTCTTCCCTGTCCGTTCGTTGTCTTGAAAAATTTTTCTCATGAAATTAGGCGAGCCGGTACCCCATGCGGAATTCCTTTCGACGCCGAGCCAGCCTTTTTTCTGCAGGAAATACAGGAAGATAATTTGTCCCAAAAGTTTTTTGGCAAACTGTTCGGCAGTAAACCCGTGCGCTTGAGATTCGGTCTTGAACTCAGGATTGTTTTCCAGATAGTTTTTGACTTGATAGAATTTTTCCGCGTACTTGTCAAAGAATTCCTTCGTGACTCTCTCGACACTAAAAGCCTCTTCCAAATCGTCCAATGTAACACCGGATGAATCATTTTCAAAAATCGGAAAGAGTTGCTGATAAGCCGTCGTGCAAGGTTCATTTTCCCCGACGAGATAAGAATATCTTTTCGCGGGCGTAATTGTAACTTTGCCGCCCTTACCGGCAACAAACTCGTGATCCAGTCGCACGAAAGAGAGCCGCCATTTTTCCGGTGCGGTGTCCGAGTAAAATGCAACAATCGCACCGTCAATGCCAATCTCGTCCTCAATCAGAGCTTTTACAAAATTTCTCTGAACGGAGCGGGAGCGTTCGCGCCGAATAACTTCTTCTTGGTCGTCGGTAAAGTCCGGAATTCTGGCAAGTGCTTTCAAAGTGAAAACAACGTTACGAACATTTGTCGGCGTTCTCTTCGGCTTAAGTACATCGTATTCATTTTCTTCAAGCAAAATCTTAAATTCGTCACAGTTAGCTTCATACTGTTCAAAACATTTCTCGCCGATTGGAATTGGCTTTTCAGAAGGTTCACAGTACAAGAATTCTATCGCGTCCAAAAATGAAAGTTGCTCCGTCTTGCTTGCGTCCGACACAAAGAAAGTCTTCAAAGCTCCATTACGTGCGAACGTCAACGTTGATTCAGTCTCAACTTTATCGGACAGTTTTCCCGTGAGAGCCTTTTTTGGCAGTCGCTTTATCTTTTCAAACAGAAATTTATCGTTGTCCCTCATTTCACGAATGATTTTCAAATATTCCGGTTCGGGATTTATCTCCTCATCTTCGCTGCCCAAATTCGCGTTCAGCGTGTCGAACAAATTTTTTGGCGATACGTCTTCCGATTCGGAAAGATATTTAAAATCTTCGCCAAGCGTCTCGTGAAACATCTGCAACTTTTCCAATATGCGGTCTTCCAATGGCAAATGTCTTTTGGTTGTATCGGTGGGGAAAAAATTGAAGACAAAAATTTCGTCGTGCCTCCAATCTGCCGAAGAATTTTTCAAGGTCACGCACGCCCGCTATCGTGCTGTTATGTTTAGATTGAAAAAGCAAAATTTGGCTCTCAATGTCCGCAGAATAATTTTCCGTGATTTCGATCTCCAAATTTCAAGTAATCGTAAAAGGCATATTTGCTTCCTTATAGCCTTCAACGAAATAATCCATAAAAAAAATCTTCCCTTCGCAGAGAAGATTTCAAACAAAGACATTGTGACTTTCAAGAACTATTCCAAAATTTTTTTGACAATCCATTTGTACCAGTGGAAACTAACGACGTTAAAGTTTCCCCTTTGTTCCGCCGCTTTTTTGCGCCAAATTCCGCATCCAGTTGGGCGTGTGCTTCTTCAAGGGTCATTTCACTGTCTGTTTTCTGTAGCGGTTCCTCGACACGTTCCGGATATTCAACGCCCATTTGAGCCGCCATTGTCTTTGAGAATTCCTCGGCAAATTTCAGGACTCCTGTGCGATATTGCGGCTCCAAGTTTAAAAACGTCCTAAGCAACATTGTCTCTTTATCGTTCAAGTCGAACTCGCTCTTCACTGAACGAATAAGGGTTTCCTTATCATCGAGATTCTTTTCCGCAAGAAATATTTCGCCGGCACCATTCCGGAGCCAGTCGGGATTTACGCCGAACGTATTACATATCGCCTCAATATTCCTGTCTGTCAATGCATTACGCCCTTTTTCGATGTCGTTAATTGCTTGTGTTCCTAACCCTATTTTTTGTCCGAACGCCTTCTGGGTCAAACCTAACTTTTCCGTGCGCAATTGTCTTACTCTGTCTTTCATTTCTATCACCTCCTTTAATTATATTTTATATGTTGACCGTAATTTTTTCAATGCATTTTTTACGTTAAACAGTTGACCTTTTACGTTAAACATACTAAAATAATTACATAGTTACGCCAAACAGATTGCGAGGTGATATTTATGATTAAACAAGAAAAAAATATTCGCGACCAAGACAAACACGAAGCCAACAAATTCGCTGAAATTATTACTGCTACTCGCGGAAAATCCTTACTCAACAGTTTTATCGGCGTCGCTCTATCCAGTTACATGAACGGCATCAATGATGCTTGCAAGTCCTTCGATGCCGCTAAGGCTTTAACCGATAAAGATAAAAGCCTTTTCCTATCATGACTGCAACTTAAACGTTTGTGAACACGGGTTCATAATCGTTCAGCGTACATTAACTGAAGATAAGGAGGTATAATTTTTTATGCAAAATAATATTACTTCTCATTCCCTTGCACTGTCTGCTTTTCCGGCAATTTCCGTGATTATTCCAATGTACAATGTAGAAAAATATATTGGTGAAATGTTGGACAGCCTTCTCTATCAGACATTTGAAAATTTTGAAGTTCTTATTGTCGATGATTGTTCTACCGATTCAAGTTACGAAATTGTAAAGAGTTATGTACCGAAATTCAAAGGGCGACTAAAACCTTTCCAGCTGGAAAAGAATTCGGGCGGAGCCGGTGAACCGCGAAATGTCGGTCTCAACCTTTCAAGCGGCGAATATGTTATTTTCTTTGACTCAGACGACTTTATTTTGCTCAGCGGTTTAGAAACATTTTATAAAGCAGCAAAAGAATACGATGCAGATGTTGTTTATACAAGTGCTTACTATAATTTGACAAAACCAAATGATATTTATTTTTACAGAGACGGTTTGGGCAGAAAGTTATTCGGAGAAGGCAAGCCGGATGAGCCGATGTTGATTGTCGACGACCAAAAGAAGCTTCTCGACATATTATTATGCGGGGTTCCGGAAGGGAACCTTTTCCAGCCTTGGTCAAAACTTGTTCGTCGAGAACTTTTAGTCAAAAACAAAATAAAATTCCCGATTTTACCGAACAGTGACGACTTTATTTGGGTCATTAATGTTTACTCTTACTCGAAGAGATTTTTGCGAATTCAAACACCGTTTTATTTCTACAGACGCCACAATGAATCTCTTTCATTTACGAAGAGAGCACCGAAAAAACAACTCTCTTATTGGTTTTCGTCTTTTGTCAAGTTCGGGAATGCCTTAAATGAGCTCGAAAATCGAACGGAAATTCTAAAGAATAATCACGAGTATTGTCATAAAGCTTTAGAAAGCCATTTTGAATGGTCTCTTTTCCTTACCGAAGATGCTCGAAATAAAATGAGTCCCCAAGAGATTTATGAGGTTTTGTATAACGAATTCGCCGAAAAGTCTTTGGATATAACAGTACCATTTTTCTTGAATTTCATTAACGATAATCATATGAAAACCGTAAGAAGTTTTGAAACAGAACTTGCTTCATTCAAAGAATCACCTGCCCGCCCTGCTGTCTCGGTTATTATTGCGCTTTACAACACAGAAAAATATATCGGTGAATGCTTAGACAGCGTTCTTGCTCAAACTTTCCAAAATTTTGAAGTTATAGTAGTCGATGATTGTTCCACCGATTCAAGTTACGAGATAGCTGAAAGTTATGCGCCAAAATTCAACGGGCGGCTCACTCTTGTGAAAATGGAAAAGAATTCGGGTAACGCCGGACTTCCGCGCAATAAGGGCATAATGATTTCTCGCGGTGAATACATTCAATTTTTGGATGCCGATGACATGCTGACCAAAACTGCGCTTGAGGAAATGTATGATCTCGCCAAAAAATATGACACCGACGTTGTCTATTGCGAAAAATATCTTTCAGCGAAGAAATCAGGTGAGGATTTTGTAATAAGTGATGTTTGCCCCGATAAAGCTCAAGTACAAAATCCGCCCTATGTCACAGAACCGACCTTTGAAAGCGAAAATTTGGAGGAACGTGCTGAAAAAATATCGAAGAGAAAATTTTGGGTGGCATCATGGAATAAATTTATACGCCGTGATTTTGTCTTGGAAAATGAACTGTTTTTTTTGCATGTTCAAAGTGCAGAAGATAATATTTGGACTTACTGTTTGCTTTCTTACGCGAAAAAATTTCTTCGTGTTCCCAATCTCGTATACATTCGCCGTTTTTTCGGAGACTCGATAACCGTAAAGAAAAGGACACCGCAACAGAAAATAAATTTTTGTCTCGACTCTGTTGTTCTGGGTTTAAAAGGGATTGATGAACTTCTGAGCAAAAATGAACTTCTTAAAACGGATCCTTCATACAAGATTGTTGTTTTTAAGACGGTTATTAACGACATGTATAATTGGAGTTTAAGTGATGCCAAAAAATTGCCTGAGGATGCGATTTATTCAACGATAAAAGACCGGTTTGGCGAGAACTTGGGATACCATGCTGTTTTGGTTTCCGCGCTGTGTGCCGCTCTTTATGGTAAAAACATAACTTGCGACTACTACTCTCAGATAATAAATAAGTTCGGTCGCAATTTTACCGCCAGAGTAGACGTTCACTTTGTACCAAAAGCAGGGACGAGCAATTTTAAAATTGTTTCCTTGTCCGACGAAAAAGCCAAAGTAACAATTGCAACTTGGCTTCCGAAAGATACTATCGGTTACTCCATTGAATCTTATGCCGGCAAATTGAAGATTATCGTCAAACCTGCTGCGAGCGGACAAATTTTTTTATACCTTATGGGATTGTGGGTTCCAAATCCGAAAGATACGTCCAAATTAGTCCCTTACTGGACTAATTACAATAAATTCACTGTGAATGACAAGATGATTTTCAATAAGCTGACGCCTGCTTGGCATAATAAGCCTTACATTTACATTCTGAACGCAAAAGCCGGCGAAGAAATCAGAGTTCAACTTAAATGGCTCATGGGCAACAATGAAGTCGAGCTTCATGATGAAAGAAATTTTATCGACATTAACGCCGAGATAATTCGTAAGTTCAGCGATTATTTTACCGCCAGAGTGGACGTTAAACTTACGACTGCAGTCGGCGACTTTAAAATCCTTTCCGTTTCCGATAATAAAGCCCTTGTAAAAAAAGCCGGTTGGTTAAAGAGAAATGAAATCGGTTACTTTATTCAATCGTATGTCGGTAAAATGGATATTGTTGCCAAACCCACCGCAAACGGCCAAATTAACTTAGACCTTAGAGGTTTGGATATTCATGACCCGTCAAATCGCTCCAAGAAAATCCCTTACTGGGTTGACTATACAAAGCTTGTTGTGAATGGGAAAATTATTTTCGATGAACTCACTCCTGTTTGGCACAATAAGCCTTTCCGTTACAATCTGAACGCTAAAGCCGATGAAGAAATTACAATCAATGTTGAATGGCAACCACACAGAGACGATAGTTTAAGTATTTCGGCGGATGTTGCAAAACTTCAAGAGCAATCTTCAAAAAAAGATGCTTTGATTGCCGAGTTGCAATCCTCTCTTGACAATGAAAAGAAAATCCACAATGAGGACGTAAAATTATTCCGTAAGTTCAGCGACTATTTTACTTCCAGAGTAGATGTCAAACTGATACCAAACGGCGGAGGCAAGTTACAAATTGTTTCCGTGTCCGACGATAAAGCCGCCGTAAAAAGAGCCGGTTGGTTAAAGAATAATGAAAGTGGTTACTTCATTCAGTCTTATGTCGGGAAGATGGAGATTATCACCAAAGCTACCGGCGACGGGCAAATACAATTTATTCTCAAGGGAATTGACGTGTGCAATCCTGAGGATAAATCTAAGCGCGTTCCTTACTGGGTCGACTATACCAAGTTTGTCGTGAATGAGAATGAGATTTTCAATAAAACGACGCCCGCTTGGCACGATAAGCCTTATCGTTATAAATTGAATGTAAAAGCCGATGAAGAAATTAAGATACAAGTTGAATGGATTCCGCATATAAACCATTCTGTTGATGTTTTGAGGTGATTTAATGGAGAAGTTAATTCCTGATGAAAAGCTCGTTGCAGATTTTTTTGTTACGGGCAACGAGTACATGTGGGACAGTTTGGATTTGAAATATATCCCGCGTACCAATTTATGTAATGATAATGTGGGAGGGGTATCCCTTGCCGATTCCAATCAAGATTTAAATCAAAGCTACCTTTCCGCCAAAAAATTTTTCGAGCAAGCCGCACCCAAATCAATTAAATTTGTTCTTATCGGTCTCTCGCCTTATATCGTCTCGGCGAACGATAAGGAGCCGCCTGTTGTCTGCGCGGTCGAGGAAAAAGTTCTCGATGATTATCTTAAGTTGTGTGTGGATAATGGCGCGAAACCTGTTTGCGTCGTTTTGCCTGTCAACTCGGCAGTTAAGAAAATCTACAATGCCGATGTCCTGAAGGCTTTCCGCGACACAATTAACAACGTCGTTAGGAAATACAAAGCTACATTTATCGATTTGCTTGACGTTGAAATTGCCGAGAAGCTTTTTAAAGACAAAGCGCATTTAAATTCGGAAGGATCGGCGGCAGTCAGTGTTCTGCTCGGCGAAAAACTTTATCTCAAAGGTATTCTATCGCCACAAGACCTTTGCGCCGCAAGCAACGATTTTTTCAATTTGTTTGCGAAACATTTTCCGCTTGACCCAAATTTTCCGAACGACGACAAGCCTTTGATGCATCATGTCTTCTGTAAAATGGCTTGCGAAGATTTCAATCGTCTTTCCAAAATCATGCCGAAAGAAACTTGTATGGATTTAATGGCGCATGTTTTCTCGGAATTGACTTACAGTTATCTTGCTAACTTGGCGGATATTTTGCCGAAAGACGATTACAACGAACTCACGAATCGTATCTTCAAAATAACCGTAGAAAATATCCGTCGCAAAGATAAAATCAAAGTCGGTTTTTACTTCGATTTTTCTACTCATTGGTGCGGCGACGACTTATATAACGCTTTTGCTAAAGATGAACGTTTTAAACTTACTGTTTTTATACTCATAGACAAGGGTAATGAAGTTAATCATGAAGAAATCCTAAATGATTCAAAGAGATTTAAAGCGCATGGCTTAAATGTTTTTGAAGTGAAAAGAGATTCGCATGATATTCCTAAACAAGATATCCTGTTTCGTTTTCACCCGTATCCGCAATGGGTCTACCCTGCTTTTCGTCTTACAAATCTTAAAGTTAAAGAAACTTTATTGACGCATCTTTCTTACTCGTTACATGTATCTAATAGTTCGCTAAGTTATCCTCTGCATAACGTTTGTTGGAAAATGTTTTATTCTTCAATTGTTGAGATGAACGTGGGAAAAGAGAAGAATAAATTCGATATGCCTCGCGGAATTTATAGCGGCTATCCCAAGCAGGATATTTTCTTTAAGCCCGATACAAAATTTCATTTTGATTGGAAAACGGCTCGCCCCGATGCTAAGAAAATTATTTGGGCTCCACATTGGTCGATAAACGGTGGAGCGTTTTATGCTACTTTTCAGTGGAACTATAATTTCATGTATGAGTTTGCTAAAGCTCACCCCGAAATTTCTTGGGTTGTTAAGCCGCATTCTGTATTACTCATGGTTGCAACAACTCGAGAACATGGGACAATTTTTCCGTCCATTAAAGCTTTGAATGAATATTTTCAAAAATGGAACGACCTACCTAATGCTCAAGTTTACACGGGAATTTATTATCAAGACATCTTTGCAACGAGCGACGGTATGATTCAAGATTGCGGCTCCTTTATCGCCGAATATCAATACGTCGATAAGCCAATGATTTATTTAACTCGACGTGACAATGGTGGATATAACAAACTTGGCGAAGAAATTTTGAAAGCGTCCTACACTGTCGACGGAAAAGATTTGGACGGTATCGCCGCGATGATGCAAAGGGTCTTTATCGAAGGTGACGACTACAAAGCCGCCGAGCGCAAGGCGGTTTTCGATAAATATCTTAACTATCCAAAGACTAATGGCATGTTGGCTAGCGAATTCATTTATAAAACCATTGCCGACGAGTTGAAGGAGGAGTCGAAATGACCATAGGTTACACGACGGGCGTTTACGACCTCTTTCATATCGGACATTTGAACTTGCTGAAAAACGCTAAAGGGCTTTGTGATAAACTGATTGTCGGCGTAACGGTTGATGAATTGGTTAAGTACAAACACAAACGCGCCATTATTCCGTTCGAGGACAGACTTGAAATCGTTCGTTCGATAAAATACGTTGATGCGGCAATTCCGCAAGAAGAAATTGACAAATTCGCGGCGTGGGAAAAATTGAAGTTCGATATTCTTTTCGTAGGCGATGATTGGTATCAATCCGAAAGCTGGCAAAAGATGGAGGAGAAATTTAAAAGCGTCGGCGTTAAAATCGTTTATTTCCCTTACACGAAAGGCGTCAGCTCAACTGTCATAAGCCAAGCACTTAAATTAGTAAGGGAGATTGATTGAGATGACAGACAAAAATTTTTGCATGAGTTCATTCCTGATGTACAGGTACATTTATGACGAGACAAAGGATTTCGGATTGCCCCATAAAAATATCGATATTAACTTTGAACGTACACCG
>JAFZIQ010000206.1 GCA_017554285.1 Selenomonadaceae bacterium | reverse complement strand
TCAACCGTCAAAACAAAGCGCGGAGTATCTTGCCCCACATAATAAGCGAAATTTTTAATGTTGTCGCGCTCGGTGCTTAAAAATTTTGCAAAACGTTCAGCCTCTGTTTGTGTCGCCGCCATTGAGGAACCTTCGGGCAAGTTTAATTCGATTAGAATTTCGGGGCGAATCGACGGCGGGAAGAATTCCATTTGAACAAATCGCGCCGCGAAAATAGTCAATGCAAATGCAAAGATTGTTCCGCTCAATACCAAAATTTTATTCCGCAAAAAAGTTTCCAATACCCGACGGAAAATTTTATAAAAGCGGCTGTCGTAAAGTTCATCCTCCGATTTCTTTTCGACTTTGATGATATAAATTCCAAACAGCGGCGCAACCATTACCGACACTATCCACGACAGCAACAGAGCGATTGACACTACCCAAAACATATCGCGACAAAATTCGCTCGCCATGCCCTTTGCAAAAGCAACGGGGATAAAGCCCGCGCAGGTTATCAGCGTGCCCGTCAACATTGGTTTTGCCGTGACGTTGAACGCATGACACGCCGCATCAAATCGACTAAGCCCGCGTTCAAGTTGTACGCTCATCATTTCGACTGCGATTATTGCGTCGTCAACCAAAAGCCCCAGCGCGATTATCAGCGAGCCGAGCGAAACTTTATGCAAATCGATTCCCAAAACGTACATGAAACAAAACGTCCCCGCCAATACCAACGGTATGCAACCCGCCACGACAAGCCCCGTCCTTACGCCCAAGCTCATAAAGCTGACGCCCAAGACGATTACGATTGCCAATATAAGCGTCTCGACGAATTCGCCGATTGATTCTTCAACGACTTTCGGTTGGTCGGACACTTGATGAAGTTCCAAACCCAGCGGCAATTCTTGTTGAATTTGCTCCGTGATTCCGCGCAGATTTTCTCCGAGCTTTAAAATATTTCCGCCGTCTTCCGGTGCAACCGCTATTCCGATTGCCGGTTCGCCGTTAAAAAACATTTTCGGTTTGGGCGGGTCGATAAATCGCCTTTCGACTTTGGCAATGTCCGCGAGTCTGAAAATTTTACCGTTCGCATCTATCGGCAGACTTTTTATTTCGTCAACGTCGTCAAAAATCCCCGTCACGCGCAGATAAACATTATCCGAAGAAGTTTCAACCATACCGGCGGGCGTCATTGCATTCTGCGCGGCGAGCGTGTTTGAAATTATTTGCGGACTTATGCCGAGTTCGGAGAGTTTTGCCTGTTCGATTTCGACGTAAACAATTTCCTTTTGTTCGCCAATCAATTCAATCTTTTTAACATCATGGACGCCTAACAGTAAACGGCGAATTTCTTCAGCGTAGCGGCGCAACTCTTCATAATTAAAACCGTCGCCCGTCAATGCGTAAATCGAACCAAAAACCTCGTCGAAAGTGTCATTAAAAAAAATTCCTGCGACGCCTTCGGGCAATTCTTCCTTAATATCGGCGCAATAATTCCTGACGTCGCGCCAAGTCGGGCGAATTTGTTCGATTGGCAATTCTTCATTGAGTTCAACATAAATTGTCGTCGCACCGGGTCGAGTTTCGCTCGTTAAATTGTCAAGTCCCGGTATGTCTTGCAATTTCTTTTCGAGCTTATCGGTAACTTGTTCCTGCATTTCGTAAGCGGTTGCGCCCGGCCAATACGCCGCGACAATCATTTGACGGACAACAAATTTCGGATCTTCCATTCTTCCCAAACTGAAGTAAGAAAAAATTCCGCCGATAACTGCCACAACAATAAAGTACCACACGAGACTTCTATTTTTAAGTGACAGCTCCGTTAAATTTCGCAAGTCAATCACCCGTCCTTACAGCCAGACCTTCGCGCAGTTTATGAACGCCCGCCACGACGACAATATCACCCGCGTTTAGTCCGCGAACTTGAACGCTGTTATTGTCAAAGGCAACGACTTCGATTTTTTTAAGCGAAACTTTTCCGTCGTCGACAAGCCAAACCTGCGCGGCGTCGCCCGTTTGATAAATCGCGCTCAGCGGTAAGATAATCACATTGGCAGAAATTTCTTCGCGCATTGAGACATTCGCCGTCATGCCGAGCTGAATATTTTTAACGTCGGGCAGAGAAATTTTAACGGTAAAAGTTCGCGACGCCAAATCAGCCATAGGAGAAATTTCGCGAACGGTGCCGCTTACAACGTCTTTAGTCGCCCAAAAATTTATCGTAACGCGCTGACCGATTTGCACATTGGAAATTTTATTTTCGGGAATGTTTACGACCACTTCAAATTCATTTGTCTGAACGAGTTTTAAAACGCTTTGCCCCGCCGCCACGACTTGCCCGACTTCAGCCAGAATTTCAGAGATAACTCCGTCGGCATTGGCGGTTAAAGTTGCGTATTCAAGGGCGTTTTGACTTTGCCGAGCTTGTGCAACAGCGGCGTCATAGGCGGCTTTGGCGGCGTCGTATTGAGTTTTATATTGGTCGAGGACGGCGGCGGCTATCGCTTCCGATTTAAAAAGTTCGCTGTATCTGTCAAGA
This sequence comes from Selenomonadaceae bacterium, assembly GCA_017554285.1. Lineage (GTDB taxonomy): Bacteria > Bacillota > Negativicutes > Selenomonadales > Selenomonadaceae > Quinella. The sequence goes on along the minus strand of JAFZIQ010000206.1, from coordinate 204 downwards.
TTTGCTTTTGCGAGTTCGAGTTGGGCGCGAGCTGAGGCAACTTGCGCATCGGCACTGTGCGATTGTTCGACAATATCTTTCGGGTCAATCGTCATCAAAACTTCGCCTGTATGAACGAACGAGCCGGCTTGAACGTCGCGAGAAATTATCTTGCCGCCGATTTGGAAAGACAAATTTGTTTCGTAACGACCTTTGACGACGCCC
>JAFZIQ010000205.1 GCA_017554285.1 Selenomonadaceae bacterium | reverse complement strand
GAGTATGGTTGACAGTTTAGACGGAACGATAAGCGGCGACTTCAGCGGCGGGCAATTCTCAATCAACGGCAGTTCCTCGCTGAAAGTTATCAACGACACGGACGTTTCTATCGTTGCGGACGAAAACGGTTATGAAAGTCTTGGACTCGACGCGGGCTCAAGCTTGCAAGTTTCGGCGGCTGATACTTATACCGTCAATGGTACTGAAATTGCGGCGGGCGCGTCATCTGTCATTGTCGGCACGGCGGACGGCAAAGCTCAACTTTATAACCTGCCTGCCACACTTGCAGATTTTATGTTGCATAAAACGGAGAAAGGTTATCCGCAAATGGCGGTTCTTGCTTTCCACCCCGACGAAAAAGATCCCGACCCGCCCACAAATTATCATTCGGCTGAAAAGTGGACGACTGCCTCGAAAGACGACTTGCAACTTAGCGCAATTCATTATTCGCCGGAAAATCCGACGGGCAAATGGGTTATTCTCGTTCACGGCTACGGCAAAAAGGGCGCGGCTATGAATGCTTTTGCCGAACCTTATCTTGCGCAGGGCTTGGACGTTTTAATTGTTGATCAACGTACCGCAGGAGATTCTGAAGGCGATTGGTTGACAATGGGCGTTGCCGAAGCAAATGATTTGGCGATTTGGACGCAAGAAATTGCAAAGACAAATGCCAACGCACAAATTACATTGCACGGCGTATCAATGGGCGCGGCAACAGTTATGCTCTGCGCGGCTCTTCCCGAAACTACAAACCTTTCTGCGATGATAGAGGATTGCGGCTACGGCAATATCGCTGACGTGTTCGCTACTTTGCTCACTTATTACGGTCGTTCACTTGGCGTAGGCGACGTTGACTATTACGAATTATTTGATGAGGTTGCCGCAGTCGCCAAAATATTTGACGGCGGTTATGATGTTACCGACGCGGCTCCGATTGAGTCCATTGCCGCTGTAACTGTTCCCTCACTGTTCATTCACGGCGCGGCTGATGTCGTTATTCCGAGCACTAATGCTGACGCTCTTTACGAGGCAAGCGGCGCGTCGAATAAGACTAAATTGATAATCGAAGGTGCGGGACACGCTCAAAGCATTGTAATTGATACGGAAGCTTATCTCGCGGCGGTTAAAAAGTTAATCGACTCTTCGACGACAGAAATTGGCGCGTTGATTGATTCTGATTCTGACAGTAAAGTTCTGCGCGGAACGGTTTACAACGACACGATAACCAACAGCGGGCACAGCGTCACGATTGAGGCACTCGACGGCGACGATTTCATTACCAATAACGTTGATAGCTCCGTCACTGCGGCGGAATTCGGCAACTTAATCGATTTGGGCGACGGCAACGATACTGTTTACAATCATCACAGCTACAACCCGACACTTTTGGGCGGCGCGGGCAATGATTCAATCGTTATCAGTCGCGGGCATAAGACTTTCGCGGACGGCGGCACGGGCAACGATACAATTATCGGCGTCAGCAACGTTGGCGGCTGGGGAATGGGCGATTACGCGACGATTCTCGGCGGAGAAGGTAACGACTATATAAATCCCATATACTCCGGCAATGCCTCAATCGACGGCGGCAACGGCGACGACACCATTTTTGCAAACGGCGCGAACGCAACTGTCGACGGCGGCACGGGTAAAAACTTAATCGTTTTGACGGACAATGAAGGCGGCGTAAATGGAAAATTCGTCGTCTTGAACGGCAACACGACCGTTGAAAGTTTCAATACGGGCTTTGGCGAAGGCACCGACACCATTTATATTGATGGCGACCCTGCCGGCGTTGAGTTCAAAGACGGCGTATTGGCGTTCGGTAACAGCACCGACAGCTTGACCATGAGCGACATAACGACGACCGCGAAAGTCAACATATACCACAAGAGAAGAGAAGTCCTGAATAAGGGCGTCTTCATAGCTGCAGGTGATTGGTATAAAGTCGAGGAATCCGATTTGACTGTAAACGCGGGCGAAGAAGTTTACTTCGTGGGCACCTCAGCCGACCCCAAAGCAGGTGTAGACTTCAGCGGTATTACTCAAGACCTCAACATTACGATAGATACCGCCTACATAGATAGCGAAGACTATGTACCCGGTACGACAACATGGGTTAATGGCGTTTACTCACTCAAAGGCGGCGCGGGCAATACGACGATCACGGGTTCGGATAAAGACGACACAATCCTTGCGGGCACGGGCGCGACAACCATTAACGCGTCGGCAGGTGATGATTTTATCAGTCTCGGCTCGGCAAGTGCGCTGGTTGAATATAATTCGGGCGATGGTAACGATACTATTTACGGTTTCCGCGCAGATTCCACGCTGAACATTGCGGGAGCGGCTTACACCTCAACAAAGAGCGGCTCCGATTTAATTTTTACTGTCGATAAGGAAAAGATAACGTTGCAAGGCGCGGCGAGCTTGTCGAACGTAAATATAATCGGCAAGACCTTAACCGACGAAATAATCAAAGATGTTACGGGCAATTACGATTACGGGACACCGATAACCGACCAAAGCAAAGTCGAAACGTTACTTGATAAGGGTGAGCTTGAGGGCGATAAGGCTTTGCTCCTCGAAAATAAATCTGCCGACTTCAGAAAATTTGACGGCAGTAAAAATGTCACGCTCAAAGGCGGCAAAACGCAAGATATTTCTTTCAACAAAGACGGTTATAACGTTGCAGTCGTCGAGTCAGACGCAAAAGGTAAGAAAAATATTTCACTGGGCGGCGGCGGCGATTTGGCAGTAATCGAAGAGACCGGCGCAAGAGTCAGCATAACGGCAAGCAAGGGCGAAGATTCTATTTTCAGTGAAGGCGAAAATGTTACTGTCAATTCGAACGCAGGCGACACAAAAATTTTCGCGCTCGACGGCAGAATTACTTTAAGAAACTATAATGCCGAAACCGGCGCGGGATTCGTTACGGATTATCCCGACATTCTTGCGGCGATTAACGACGGCGAAATTTATTTCGATAAGGGTCAAATGTCCGTCGGTTCAGCAGTTATTGATTTTAACGGAGTAAACAGCGGGGTTATAAACTTCTTTAATGCTGACGGCGAACTTCAAAAAGTCGGTCAAGCAGCTCCGGACGAGTCACTCGATTTGAGCAAGGAAACGGCAAACTTTATTCTTACCGCCGATAAGTATTCGACCCTCACAAGCGGCAAAGGGAACGATACGATTTTTGCATACACAGGCAGTATTGTCGACGCGGGCGCAGGTAAAAATTCTATCTACATAGACGAAAGCGGCACAACTATCGTTCTCAGCGCGGGCAAAAATATAATCGAAAACTTCCGAGCCGGCTTCGATGATGATAGCGATAAATTGTTCTTTGGTGTTAATGATGTTATCGATTTCAAATTTGACGGCACAGACCTTAAAGCTTACAACAACGGCGAATTGCGCGGCATTGTGTCCAATATTGCAGACAACGCGCCCTTCGTGAATATTTTGGCGGAAGATGATAATGCTCCCGTGAAAGTTGTCGTCGCGCAGAAAGATGCGATTATTACGGTTGACGACGAAATTGCTGATTGGTACATTGGCAAAAAATCGGGCGTTGATTTCACGAACTGCGAAAGCGACCTTACGGTAAATCTCGGCTCGACGGAAGTGAGTATCGGCGGCGGCGAAGTGCTGTTTTCCGGCATAAATCAAATTACGGTTGGCGGCGGTCTGAATACTGTAATCGGTTCAACTGCCAATGAAACTTTGACGGGCAACGCTGACGGCACGACCGAATTTATTTTCGATAAAGGCAACGGACGCGACGTTATTAAGAACTTCAACTTTGATGAGGATAAAATCAATGTCGGCACGAACGCAATAACTGCAGTCAATCTTAATGACGCGGGCGCAGTTCGTATGCAAATTGACGGCGACGGTTGGATAACCCTTGAAGATGCGCAAGGTAAGAATTTCCGAATCAACGAATTCACCGCGCTTGTTGATAAGAATATCGAATACGACGACGCGGCTAATTATTTCGTGGCAACTTCAAAGAAAGCGACGCTTACAGTTACGGAAGAGGCAGAAATTTGGTTGGACGGCTCGCACGGAAAATATTTCACTGGGGATATAAAAACTCTGGACGCAACGACTTCGGACGGTAAAAATACTTTGGTCGGTAACGAATTTGACAACACAATTCTTGCGGGCAAAGGAGACGCGAGTTTATGGGGCGGCAACGGCGGCGATGACTTACTTGTCGGCGGCAACTTTCAAAATCTGTTTTTCTACTGCGCGGGCAATGGTAACGACACGATTCGCGGGACAAATGACGGCGACGGCGTGATTCTTGCCGACGTTTCACTCGACCAAATTGTTGGTACGAAAATTTCTGCCGATTCTATTGATATTAACTTCAAAGACGGCGGCTCACTGCATATTGAAGGCAATTCCGACGTTACTTATCAACTTGCTGACGGCTCAAGCTTTTCCGTTAATCATGAAACCATGAATTGGAATTCCAGATAAGATTTTAACGATAAAAAAATTTCCCGTCTATATGGCGGGATTTTTTTACTTGTTTGTCAATCGCTCATACAGCTTTAAAGGTTTGATGAACGAAGTTGACGACGACACCGCGTTTAAAAAGATAAATCCAAAGCGGCGGAACGGCAATGCCTTGAGCGATAGAATTGGTAGCGACGAACGCGCAAGCAATCTTCGTGCCGTGAATGAAGTCAGCGGCTTTCTTGAACCAACACGCAACATAATCGAGATTGCCATAGCCGGTAATGCCCTTGAAAATCGTTGTCATGTCAGATTTCTGCGCGGTCGTTTGAAAACTTTTGCCGACAAAGGGCGGATTCCCTATGATATAGTTTGGTTGCGAACAGATATTTTGCCAATCGAGTTGTAGAAAATTACCTTTGACGATGTTTGAATAGGATTTGAGGGGCAGAATAAAGTTAAATGTGTTCGTATTGATTATAACAGCGGCGACGAGTTTAGAAAAGTTAGGTATGATTCAGCAGGTAAATCTTTTATCCAAATCAAGCAGGGGTGACAGATTGGAACCCCCCTTGCTTTGTGAAACGCTGTATAAGATAATAATAAAAACCCGCTACGGAACAGGAGGAAACAATGAAGAAAATATTTACGATTGATATAGCATTAGGAAAATCCGCAAACGCTACGGCGACGGGAGCAACGGCTTCATATTCGACGACTAATTAAAAAAAAGTACCATTAACAAACTGAATCAACAGAATCAGCCTATTAACGGCAAATTTGATACCAGACTCGCGATAAAGACAAAAACAGGTTGCTTTGTCGGTGAGAAACTGAAGAAATCTATATTTTTCTGCGGTATCCCCTATGCAAAGCCTCCTGTCGGCGAACTTCGTTGGAAAGCACCGGAGCCGTTGCCCGAATCGGAGGAAGTATTTGAGGCAAAATATTTAGGAGCGTCCGCCATTCAAGTCGATTACGACGGTTCTCCATTAAAACACCACCGCCAAAGTGAAGACTGCCTGTATTTGAATATTTGCGTCGGAACTAAAGCAACCGATAAGAAAAAGCCTGTTCTGGTGATTTTTCATCACGGAGACTTCTCTCACGGCGGTTCCGCTGACCCGATACTATACGCACAAGCCAATTTAACAAAATCTATCCGAATGCTTTATGCGTTACGTTCAATTATCGTCTCGGAATTTTCGGGTTCATTGATTTTTCTGAAGTTCCGGGCGGTGAAAAATATCCCGACGCGCTGAATCTCGGCTTACTCGACCAAATTGCGGCTCTTCGCTGGATTAAAGAAAATATCTCAGCTTTTGGCGGCGACCCGGAGCAAATTATCGTAATGGGATTCGAGTCGGGAGCTGTCAGCATAAGTCTGCTTGCGACATCCGAACAGGCAAAGGGGTTATTCCGTAAAGCCTTCATATTTCACGGAAATCCGCTTATGGCTTACTATACGCCTGAAATGTCAAGGAATTTGGCGAAAAAACTCTTACAAGAAACCTCTACAACGACTATGGAAGAACTTTTGCGACTTTCTTCGGAAAAATTAAAGGAAGCGTCTCAAAAACTCATGTCAGATTTATCCGCTCCGACATGCGACGGAAAATTGATTCCCTCAGACGTTTACGCCGCTTATAAAAAAGGAATTGCTTTCGGCGTTGAATTTTTGGTTGGTATTGCAAGCAACAAAATATACGTTTACAAGTCCCTTGTCGGAAATAAAAAGTACGAAAATGCAGTATCCGGAGAGACGGATAACTTCCTAAAATACCTTGATAACAACTATCCTGACGAAGCAAAAGCCATGAATGCCTATATTGAGGAGCAAACAAGACGAACTTCGGCTTTGGAAGCAAAAAAGACAGTTATTGAGCAAGCCTACATATTGAGCACTTATCAATATGCGAAAAAACTGGTCGAGAGAGGTAACAAAGTTCATATTCTTTACTGGGACGTAAAGCCGCTTATTGAAAATCTTGGTTCCGGAACTGTAGACGTATTGGCGGCGTTTTTAGGAAACAATAAGGCGGCTCAAATGTATGGAAACGTGCTGAATCAGGATATAGCCAAGACGCTTCAGAATCTGTTCCAAAAATTTATAAGCGGTAAAGAACTGAAGCTGTTCAACAACGAAATCAAAGGCATTAATGCGATAGACCGGAAAGAAGCTCCACAGGCACTTATTGTTTCCGAGAAAGCGTTTCGGTGCGAGCAAATTACTGACAAGCTGACAGAAGTCAATGGTTTACTGAAAATTTTAGAAAAATATCTTCCGTCATGGTGAAACTAAACTTATTAAGATTTAAAAACTCGACTGCGACCACAAAATCGCTTATCTCAATGCCGTAAAATTGCACGATAAAGACTTTTATCGGTTTTACAAATTCGCCGAGCTGAAAAATCAAAACGTTTTTAATTCTTTCCATAAGTCGGAAACCATAAAATCCGTGTACATGCTTTCGGATTCAAAGAAGTTCTTAATGTCATTGTTATTTTCGCAGACTTTTAAATCTTCTAAAGTCACACTGTCAAATTTTCGTTCCAAAAAATACTTAAGATATTTTACCTTAAGCGGATTAATTCCCATGTATCTGGTTGCAACACAGTCAACGGCAAGCAAATCATCACCGATTATTAAAGAGTTGGAATGTTTGGCAGTCGGACAAAAAGGACCTTGCCCCTCGCCGCCCATTATGCCGTCAACGATACTGAAATATTTTCTTTCCTTGCGTTTCATTCCGAGATATAAATCAACAACCATGCGCCAAATTGTATCGTTGCCATACCACGCGCCTCTGTGCGTAACTTTCGCAGTCTTGCTTTTGTCGTAAGAAACTTTATCGGGATATTCGTCGCCTTGTATTTCCGGATAACCGACTTGCCAATGAACCAGTTGATTTTTATTTGTCACAGAACCGACCAATCCTTTCAAGTTCAACGTGACACCGACCTTTTGATGAGTCTTCAATTTAGGAACGGAAATATAAACATCAGCGTCGTACAGGCTTTTAGAGAAAGTATAAAGCTGTTTATCGCCCGTGTGAGACATTACGGTTTCTTCACGCTCATCGAAAACGCCGCGAAAACGTTCAGGATTGATTCCGTACAATAGCGAATCCTTGCCCAAGTTAACTTCAACTGCGCCTCTGTCATCTCCAAGTTGATGAACCATTAAATTCTTCTTGCCGTAATTTTTCAAGTCGTCACAAACGAGCGGGCGCAAGTCTTTTATCTTTAGCAAGCCGTCATATTTCTTTTCAAGTCTGCGAATCTTTGTCGTGTTCATTAATTCTTCAAAATCGGCATCAATGGAAGGATTGTCGCCCAAAATAATTTCGCCGCGCCCTTCGAGAGCAACGGCAACATAATCGACAACAGCCTCAATCACGCTCGGATGAGTAATAACGCAATACAAGCTGTCTTCGTGCGGACACGATGCACGCCAACGCGACGCTACCCAGTTCGGTTTTATAAAAACAGAATCGCCCGGCTTTATAAGACCGCCGACGCCTAAGGGATTTTTCTCTCTGTCCGTCAAGTTAAAGAATTTTTGAAAAGCTGAGTTGAGAGCCTCTTTGACAGATTCAATACGATAATTGTCTGCGTGAGAAATAACTGCCTTATTCATGGCGATTTACCTCGTCCAACAAGTTTAAAAATCTTTCAAGTGCCCAGACCATCCAACGCTGATTTCCGTCTAAATTTTCTTGGCAGTGTGGTAAAAATTCTTCACGAGTTGAACCCTGCCAATTTGCAAACCATTCGTTGACAGGGCGCGGCATTGGAGTTTTTGGCGGAAGGTTTTCGTTAGGGTAAAGTTTTTTGAACGCCTCGCGCACAATGTATTTCGACTCACCGCTACGGATTTTATTGTAGTCAATCGGATTTGCCATTCGAGTTAAAGAATATGGCGCAATAAATTTTACTCCCGCCGTTGAACATGCATTTATATATGAGCCCAGTGCCTCTTGAAGAAGATATTTATTTATAAAGTTATGGGGGTCAATGTGTCCGTCAATCTCAAAATCTTGAAATGGAGCCAGCGGCATTTGAGGTTGTCGCAAAACTTTATATGGCAAAATATAAGAATACCTGTTCACAAATTGACAAAACGTCCAATCTTTTGATAGTAAACCGTCAAGTCCGCCATAAATAATGTCCGCCGTCTCACCGAAAATAAATTTTTCAAAACCATCGTTCAAAGCTTGCCTTGCACCCATAAAAATTTGCGTTTCAATCGAATGACACGGTGCGCCCTTGTGAAGCATAAGTTTATCAACGACCGCCTCAACATCTTCCCAATAAATGTCAACGATTTTGTGATTGAGCTTGCAGATTTTTGCTATATAAGCCGCTCGAACAGATTCGTCAACGACTTTTTTATCGGGTATAAGACAGCGAAAAGTGTAAGCCGTCGAACCTTCGGGCATGAACTTTGCCAAAATTGCCGAGTCAATTCCGCCGCTCAGAGCCAATGCCG
>JAFZIQ010000204.1 GCA_017554285.1 Selenomonadaceae bacterium | reverse complement strand
TATGACGGTATGGAATTACTTATACGAAAATTATCTGTTTGTTGCTAGTCGTAAGACCTTTGAATTGTTGGAACCTAAAACTCAAGAATTGCTCCGAGAAAAAATGCGTGAGTCCTGCGAATGGAGTCGCGACTATCTTGAGAATGAAGAGAAAAAAATACGAAGACAATTTAAAGACGACGGATTAGAAATTATAGACCTCACACCAGAAGAACTGGAAGCATTCAAAAAACAAGTGGCTCCCTTGCGCGAGCAACTCAAAGCGAAATACGGTGCGGAAGCCTGCGCGGCTTTCAAAATTGACATGGAAAAAAATTATGAATTGGGTGACGGAAGGTGAAACAAAAAATATATCGCTTTTGTCTGTCAGCGTTTTTGTATTGGCTTTTTACAGTTGGGACGAGCAAATTATTAATTATTCCCGATGAAGTCGTCAGCCCCGCAATATTCTTGTCGCCGATACTCGGACTGATGTGGGGACCTTCGGCGGCGGCGGGAGTGTGTGTCGGCGGTCTCCTTGCCATGCCCGGTATTCTTGATTTCGGCGGCATTGCCGAATTGCCTCATCTGTTGGGAGTGGCGGCGTGGCTTTTCCTTGCAGGTTATCTGCCTTACTTCATGTGGCATAACCGGCAACCCGAATATCGCGCCTTCAAACTTACACCCGTTACGCTTTGGCGATTTATTGCGATACTGTTTATAACTTTTACTATAACTTCCATAATCCGAGCGGCAACAGCTTCGCCGACGGAATTAAAAGCGGTGGAAGGCTTATTCGGTCTGTTAAAAAGACAAACGGGGCCGCTTTACTTTTGCGCTTGTTTCGGCAATGATTTTTTTATAACGATTTTGTTTGATTTATTCCTGTTCTTTTCCCTTATCAGCAGGAAATATCCGTTTTATAATGCGATAGAGTCGATTGACGAAACGGAAACGACGCAAGATGAAATTTTAAGCCGCGAAGAACGCAAAGCATTAATGATAGGTGCAAGTTGTTATTTAATATTTCCGGCAATCGTCATTTACTTGGACGTTTGGCAAATCTACGGAATGGACAATATGGCAACGTGGTTGACTTTCTTGACGGAATGTCTGATAACTCTGGACGTGTATATAGTCTTGATAACTTACTTGCTGTTGCGCTATCAGCGTTCGATAATGTTGGAAATTGTTTTTTTGGTAGCAATGACGGTTTTTGCATCGGCGGCAGTTTTGGGCTGGGGCAGTTCTGTATCAATGGCAAAAATAGTTAATTCTTATGTTGAAGAATCACTTCACGCAATGAGCGTAATTTGTCGCGAGCGTTTGGACAGAACATTTTTCTGCGTAAGACAGGCTGTCAGCGGCATGGAACGCCAAGCAATAAATTCTGTTGAAAGTTATGAACGACTTACGAAAGATTCCGCCTACCGCGAAAATTATCTTGCCGCTATGGAAAAAGGATTTGACGCAATCGCTATGGACACCGACGGTTGTCTTGCCTATTATTTGCGTCTTGCTCCCGAAATCGCAGGCTCCAAAGGCGGCTTTTCCAGAGTTCGGGCGGATAATCGTTGGGAAGGTGCACTTGCCCCGTTCGTGAGTCGTGAACCAATCGACCTGTCGCGATATTCGCCGGACGACGTTGAGAATATCGGCTGGTTTTATACTCCGCTTAAAAGTAAATGCGCCACGTGGATTGAGCCTTACATTGATACGAATTCAGACGAATATATTATCTCTTATGTTGCGCCGCTCTTTGTCGAAGGAAAATTTATCGGAGTTATCGGCATAGATATTGATTTTAACTTCATAGTTCAAGAGTTGCGGCGTATGTCCATTTACGATTACGGCTACGCTTACTTAACGAATCGCAATAACATTGTCCTTTATCATAAGGACAGATTTCAAGGCTCCACATTTCAACCGAATCCGAAATTCCGCGAGATAGAATTATATCTGTCAAACGGAATGTGGCTAGGTATCGCAACCCCGCTCAGTAAAGTTCATGACGTGCGCAATCGTATTCTGATGCATTTATTGGCGGCGATTCTGATTGTTGCAATGTTGGTATCGCTTTTAAGTATTGTCATGGTTTCGCGGGCAATTCGACCGTTGGCAGGAATGACGGAGGCGGCAAAAAGAATTGCTTCGGGCGATTTGAATGTAAAAATTTCCTATGATTCGGGTAACGAGCTGGGAATTTTGGTGCGCAGTATTCGAGAAATGGCAACCAAGCTGGAAGGCTATGTTTATCGCGATAAGTTGACGGGACTTAGAAACGCGGCAGCATACATGAGCAAAGCCGCCGATTTGGATACACAAGCCAAATTGATTCCCGACCTTACTTATGGCGTGGTATTGTTTGACGTAAATTTTCTTAAAAAAGTCAATGACAAATACGGTCATCAAGCGGGCAACCAACTTATTCGCCATGCCTCAAGAGTTATCTGTAAGGTATTTGAACACAGTCCCGTTTATCGAGTCGGCGGTGATGAATTCGTAGCAATTTTGGAACATGAAGATTACGAAAACCGCGAGGAACTTCTTCGCCGGTTTGACGTGAAGATTGCCGAAGAGAGTTTTGAGGTTGCCGGTGATACAATTACTTTATCTGTTGCTCGCGGTCTCAGCGTTTACGAACAGGGAATGGAATTTTCTGCAGTGGCTAAAAAAGCCGATGCGATAATGTACAATCATAAATCTGCCATTAAAGCCAAATATGGCGAGGAAGTCAGATAAAGACGTTTTGATAATCGCATTCTAATTGAAAAGTTAGAGTAACTATGCTAAAATTTTCGGCGAGGTGAATTGAATATGCGAATGACGATTGTTGAAATGTTAAAAAAGGCGGGGAATGATTTTGTTTCGGGCGAGAGCATCGCCGGCGAGCTAAAAATTTCCCGTACTGCTGTCTGGAAACATATTCAGAAACTTCGCGAATGCGGTTATGAAATTCTGAGTCGCGAGCGTTGCGGTTACAGGCTTAAGGACGCGCCCGACCTGCTTTTGCCCAGCGAAATTCAAATCGGACTTGACACAAAAATTATCGGCAAGAAAATGATTTATCACCCGTCGGTTGACTCAACCAATCGTGCCGCAAAAGCTCTTGCATATCACGGTGCGGAGGAAGGTACAATCGTCGTTGCGGAAGAACAGGAAAGCGGCAAAGGTCGGCTCGAAAGAAATTTCTATTCGCCGCGTGGTAAGGGCATTTGGTTTTCGGTTATTTTGCGTCCGAAACTTTTACCCAAAGAGGCTCCGAAATGTACTTTAATGGCGGCGGTTGCGGTAGCTGAGGCGATGAATCGTTTCAACCTCAAAGCCGAAATTAAATGGCCCAACGATATTATTTTTGACGGGCGCAAATTTGTCGGCATATTGACCGAGATGACGGGCGAAATCAGCAAGATAACTTACATGGTTATCGGCGTCGGGATTAACGTAAACATAAGCCGCGAAGAATTTCCGGAAGAACTCCGAGACGTTGCAACTTCGCTGTCCGAAATTAAGGGCGGCTATTTATCGCGTGTGGAATTTTTCCGCGCAGTTCTTGAGGAGTTTGATAAACTTTATTGTGAAGTTTGCGAGACGGGCTTTGACGGAGTGATTGAGCGTTGGAAAAATTATAATGTGACGCTCGGAAAAAATGTTCGGGTGATTTCAGCAAGCGACAGCGGCGAAAGTTTCACGGGCAAAGCTGTCGATTTAAATGCGGACGGCGCACTTATTATTGATACCGAACAGGGCTTGCGGACGGTTTACGCGGGCGACGTTTCAATCAGATAAAAAATTTTTGGCATAAAAAATCCCTTCCGAATCGGAGGGGAAAATTTTTTTACTCTCAAACATACTAAACGCTTAAAACCTGCGCGGAAATAAAATATGAATATTGACTGAAATTGTCTTGTTTGTTACAATCAGCAAAAGAATTCACTCGGCAGGCTTAAGAAGGGGTGAGGAATTTTGACGAGAAAATTTCAAGCGACACACGTCGGCAGAGTTCGACGCAATAACGAAGATTCGCTGATAATCATAGAACCCGAAACATTCGCGGTAGCGGACGGCATGGGCGGTGCATCGGCGGGCGAAGTCGCAAGTCAAATGCTGGTCGAGACGGTTAAAGAATTTCTGGCTGAAACTCCGCCGATTTGGGACGAAAAAATTTTGTCACGGGCAATAGTTTCGGCGAACGAAAAAATTTTAAATATGGCTCGGCGCAATGAAGAATATCGGGGCATGGGCACGACAGCAACGATTTTACATCTGAACGATAAGCGGGCTTACTTCGCGCACGTGGGCGACAGTCGGATTTATCGGCTCAGAGGCAATTCTTTTGAGCAGATAACCGAAGATCATTCCTACGTTGAGACTTTAGTCCGACGCGGCGAACTTACTCACGAAGCGGCTCGCGTTCACCCGCTGAAAAATGTTTTGACTCAAGCGGTCGGCGCAATGGACGAACTTAATATCGACGCGGCAAATTTACCCGTCGAAAACGGCGATATTTATTTGCTTTGTACTGACGGGCTGACAAATATGGTTGACGACGAAACTGTTGCAAATATTTTGAAGACCGCGCATAATCCTGCCGACGCGCTGATTGATGCCGCACTTTCAGCGGGAGGCAAAGATAATGTTTCGGTTATCGTTGTCGGAGTTGATTAATTATGTTCCGCGAAATTTTGAACTGCGTCATGGAATTTTATTCGGCAATGAATACGGCTTTTCATTGCGCAATGCGAATAGCTCACGACGCTTTAATTTAAAGGAGGGGCGAGGATAAATGATTCAGCGAGTTTTGGGCGGACGTTACGAGTTGGAAGAAAAAATCGGCAGCGGCGGCATGGCTGAAGTCTACAAAGCTCATGACAGACTTCTTGCTCGTCCCGTAGCAATAAAAATTCTTCACGCGGAATATCGCCAAGACATTGAATTTATAGAAAGATTTCATCGCGAGGCAAAATCGGCGGCGCGGCTGTCTCATCCCAATATTGTAAGCATTTATGACGTTGGAATTGCTGGCAACGATCATTATATTGTTATGGAGTATGTGCAGGGCAGTACTCTCAAGAAAAAAATTCTGGACGACGGCGCACTTGACCTTTTAACGGCGACTTCAATAGCCAAAGACATTGCCGGCGGGCTGACTCATGCGCACGCCAATAACATTGTTCACTGCGATATTAAACCGCATAATATTTTAATGACGGAAGACGGACACGCGAAGATTACGGATTTTGGAATAGCCCGCGCAGTTACGGAATCGACGTTGACTTACGGCGGAAGCGTAATCGGTTCCGTGCATTATTTTTCGCCCGAACAAGCTCGCGGCGGCGCGATAACTCCGAAATCGGACGTTTATTCATTGGGAATTGTGCTTTATGAAATGTTGACGAACAGATTGCCGTTTACGGGCGACAATCCCGTTGCGATTGCAATGAAACACGTTGAAGAAGAGCCGATTTCTCCGAGTCGTTATCGTCCGCAAATACCGCCCATGCTTGAGGCTATCGTTTGCCGAATGATGAGCAAAAGCCCCGAAATTCGCCCGTCGAGTTTTGAATTGGTACAGGAACTTTCAAACGTCGAATCGGCATTAAGCGTTAATCATAAAAGCGACCCCGACGCCACGCGAGTTTTGCCGCGAACGGAAATTCCTTCACGCCGCGCAGTCCGACAAGGTTTGGGAACTCAATCGATAACGCAGCAGCAGGAAGAAATTCCGAGAGAGCCGGAAGTCGAACAGAAACCTTTTTACAAGTCGAAAATTTTTATGGCGATGATGTTTTTCGTCTTGTTAATGGGATTTGGCGTGGGAATATTTGCGGCGTTCGGGAAAGTTTTAAATACGGAGAGCGTAGTAACTGTTCCCGACGTTAAGGGCAAACAACTTGCATTGGCGCGGCAGATTTTGGAAGACGGGCATCTTCGGGTTAATGTAGCCGAAACTTACGACGCCACTGTTCCTGCGGGGCAAGTGGTATCGCAAGACCCCGACTTTGGCAAGACGGTTAAAAGCAATCGGCTGGTTACAATTTACGTCAGCAAGGGCGGCGAGGAAATCGATATGCCCGACTTGGCAGGCTTGGCGAAATCTGCGGCGATTGAGCGACTTCAAAAGCTCGGATTAAATTTGGGTTCGGTTTACGAAAAAGATTCTTCGAGTGAACCGGGTATAGTCTTATCGCACGACCCGACGACGGGCACTAAAATTATTCGCGGACAAACGATTGATTTAATAGTTTCACGGGGCGGCGGCGAGCCTGATAATAAGCAACCCGACAAGCCCGATAAAAAAAGTGATGATAAAAAATCTGAACAAAAAGTTGTTCGTGTTCCCGACGTTGAAAACGCAAGTCTCGGCGTCGCTGAGGACGGCATAGAAGGACGCGGGCTTTATGTCGGCTCGGTGACTTATCAAGAAAGTTCGCAAGCGGAAGGAACGGTTATTTCTCAATATCCGTCGCCGAATTCTGAAGTTGAAGCCGGCTCGACGGTTGATTTGGTGATAGCGCGTCGATATGAGCCGGAGCCTGTTCGCGAACCGGAGCCGACTCGTGAGCCTGAACCGATTCATGAGCCGGAACCTGTTCACGAGCCTGAATCGATCCGCGAGCCGGAGACTCAACATCAATCAAACGAGATTACGGAAACTCCTACTCAAAATGACGTTCCGAGCCGCGAAGATGATCAATCTAAAGGAAGATAGCATGGTTGAAATCGGACGAGTAATAAAATTTTATAACAGTTTTTTCTTTGTGAAGGTCGGCGAAGAAATAATCCCTTGCAAACTGCGCGGGCTTTTAAAGCGCGATAAAAAAATCGGCAGTGCGGTATATGTCGGCGACTTCGTGGAAATTTCGCGATTGAAAGATAAGAGCGGCGTGATTGAAAAAGTTCAGTCGCGCCGTAACGTTTTGATTCGCCCGTCGATAGCGAATGTCGACCGAGTGATTTTGACATTTGCGGTTGACGCGCCGAAACTTCATCCGCTGTTGCTGAACAGATTTTTAGTTTTGGCAGAAAAATCTTTGCTTGACGATATAATAATTTGCGTGAACAAAATCGATTTAACAAGTGAGAAAAATTTTTTATCGGAATATGAATCGCTGTATAAAGTCCTGCGCGTCTCGACGATAACGGGCGAAGGTCTTGCCGAGCTGAAGAAAATTTTATCGTCGGGCGTAAGTGTATTTGCGGGCGCGAGCGGCGTAGGAAAATCTTCATTACTCAATGCGCTTGACAAGAATTTACAGTTGAAAGTCGGCAAAGTCAGCGAAAAAATTCTGCGCGGCAAGCATACAACGCGAGTGGCAGAACTTATTAATTTTGGCGAAGGTTTTTTGGTTGATACGCCGGGATTCAGCGCGGTTGATTTGACGGAGGCGGGCATTAACAAAGGCAATCTCAAAGATTATTTCGTTGAGTTTAAAAATTTTGCGGGCGGTTGCAAATTTCTTAATGTATGCAGTCACAGCCACGAACCCGATTGCGGAGTTAAAGCGGCGGTTGAACGCGGAGAGATTTTGCGCGAGCGTTACGAATCTTATTTGACTTTGCTTGAGGAAGTTACGACTGGGAAAATTTTTTAGTCGGGAGGAATTTTCATGCGGAAAATATTTTTAACGGCGGTCGTCGCGCTGATTATTAGCGTTCAAAGTATTTGCGGCGCGGCAGAAATTCACGAGGCACATTTTAACAGCGAAGAGAATTTAAAATATCCTGTTGTGCAAACGGGCAACGCGGCGATTGACAAGAAAATTAACGCGGTGATTTTTTCGGAGATTGACGGCTTTGTCAAGGACGTTTACGGCAATTTATATGATGACGAACTGAGATATATCGATACCAATTACAAGGTTGCTTGCAACGAGGCGAACGGCACGAAAATTTTGAGCATAATAATCGGAAAAAATTATTGCTACATGCGAGCCGCGCACCCCGCCTATTACGACCAAACTTTGAATTTTAACCTGACTACGGGCGAGCTTATGGATAAGAGTTATTTGACGGACATAGGCGAAGGGATTCCCGAAAGTTATTTTATCGACAAGATTACCGAACAGCTCCTTGAATACTGCGCGAACAAAAATATCTCTCTTTACAATGACGCGTTGCCTCTTAAAGAATTGCCGAAGAATTTTTATTGGGACGAAAACCTCCACTTGCATTTTATTTTTAATCCCTATGACGTTGCGTCCTATGCTTACGGCATTATCGACATTGTGGCTGAGTGAAAAATTTTTTTGAGCGGGAAGGATTATTATGCGAAAAATATTTTTAACGGCGGTCGTCGTGCTGATTGTGAGTGTTCAAAGTTTATGCGGCGCGGCGGAGGTCTACAGCGACTTTTTCAACGACGAAGCGGATTTGATATATCCCGTTGTGAGGACGGGCGACAAGGCGATTGATAAAAAAATTAACGGAGCGATTATCGCGGAGATTGACAGATTTTTGACGGGCGTTTACCGCACTGCGCAGAAAAATGATTATGAAATTGCCGATATGCGAACGAATTTTGAAGTTCCGTGCAATCAAGCGGGCGACACGGTGATTTTGAGTATCTTAATAACCGAAAGCAATTACTACACGGGCGGAGCGCATCCGGCGACTTACAAACACGCTTTGAATTTTAATTTGTCGAACGGCGAACTTATAGACTTGGATTATTTGACGGACGTTGGCGAGGGAATTCCCAAAGATTATTTAATCGAAAAGCTTACTCAAAGACTTCGCGAATATCGCCAAGACAAGGGCACTTATCTTTTCGATGACGCATTGCCGCTTAAAGAGTTGCCGCAGGATTTTTACTGGGACGATAAATTGAAGTTGCATTTCATCTTCCAGCACTATCAAATTGCGCCGTATGCGGCGGGCATTATCGACGTTGACCTTGACGATTAAAAAAAACCTCCGCGCAGATTACGGAGGTTAATTTTTTGCAAGGAATTGATTCATTCAAAGATGTTGTGTTTAACTCTGTCGAGCTCTTCCGATTTTTTTGCGTCGTTCCAACGGTCGGTCGTGCCTACGAGATACTGGATTGGACTGTTTCTTGCTCCGTAGAGCGGGCACGTACAGTCTCTACATTCAGATAGATAACGTCATAACCATAAACATGTGAGCGACGTTGCTTAAATTTGGTGCGAACGTGTTCAACGTTTTTATCAACTTGCGACGCGAGCCAGCGAGCGGCGGCAGTCTGTGATTCAAACGGAAATTGTTCGCCGCCATTGATTAAAGTCAGCGGTTTCATACGCCGACGACGAGCCGCGTCTAAATTCGCCGCACCAATTTTGCTAATGCCGCTATGGTCGCGATTTTTCATTTGCTCACTCTTCGTTACGTAACGTAAATTCTTCCAATGATTATTCAAGCTGTTGCGGTCGATATGGTCTATTTCGTAACCTTCAGGTTTCTCGCCTAACCAACATTCAGCAACTACACGAGCAATAGGAATGCGTTGGCAAATATGGTTGCGGTTTATAAAAGTGAAACAATAGCCCTTCTCAGAGTGGTGATAATCCACGATAATTTTATTCTGCTTCTTTGATTTGACGTTACGAAAAATGCGCCCGTCCTCGCTGACTTCATATAAAAATTTTAATGACGCTATCTTTCTGAACTCGCGATTGATTTTCATAAAATCTCCCCCGAAACCCTGTAACGTTATTTTTTTACTTATGACCTCTATTGAAGTCCGGCGTACAGAGCGGCTAAAAAAGCCTCAGTGTCACTTTTCCGGCTATCCCTAATCGGCAAAACCGGTGATACGGCGGATACGCTCAAATTTTTCTCCTCGCGCCGTGTAGCTGACATCGACCAAACCATCTTCGCAAGCTTTGACGTTAATGCTTTTGACGGGAATCGAAGTACGTTCTCTGACGTAATCCAGATAATTCGCCGCCTCTTCGCGTGTGTAATCGTCAATGCCCACAAAATTAATCTTCACGCCGTCAACAACCATAAGCAATCACTTCCTCAACTCAATTTTTTTATCATCAGGCAAATCGAGTGTGCGAATCGGGAACGGAATATTAATTCCCTCCTCGCGGTAACGTTTCGTAATCGCCTTAATGAATTCGTGCTTCAAAAGATATTGATTGGTAAACACTTGAACATGCATAACCGCGTTAAAATCAATCGACGAATCGTTAAAACATTGGAAACGAACGACCGGCGCGAGATTATTTCTGTCAACGCCTTCCGAATCAAACTGCGGTTCGTAGCCGTCGATTTTAATCATCAAATCGCGAGCAACTTCGACTGTCACGCGCTCAACCAAATCTAAATCGCTGTCATAGGAAACGCCGATTGGAACGACGACGATAATATCATCGCGAGGCTGAGAGTAGTTTGTCGATACGGCATTGGCAATAATTTTATTCGGGATAACAACGACGCTGCCTTCATTGGGCGGCATAACCGTTATATATCGCCAGTTAATATCGGTGATACGTCCTTCGTCGCCCGTCGAAAGTTTAATGTAGTCGTTGACGCGCAGTTGTTTCGAGACGATTAATTGTAAGCCCGAAAAAATATTTTCCAAAGTTTCGCGAACGCCGAATGCAACCGCCATACCGCCGACACCCATTGCCGCCATAATCGGTGCTATGGAAATGTCGAAGTAATCCAATACAATCAACGCGCCCGATGCATAAATTGCAACGCGGAAAATGGTATCAAGCAAAGTCGATTGCGTAATGTCACTTGAACCCGAAAATTTTAATCTGATAAAGCCCGATAATGTTCGTTCACAAACTCGCGTTATTGAAAAGATGATAACCGTGAACAAAATGTAGGAGAAAATTCTTTCGAGACCGGGCGGCATACTTGAAGTTGTGACGCTCCAATAAAGACCGATAACCAAGCAAAGGGAAATCGGGACGCCTTTCATTGCGCGGAAGAAAATTTCCATAATCTCCGAGTCGCTTGACTCAACGCGCTTTTCGATTTTCTTTTCCAAAAAGTTATTCAATGCAATGCCGACGGCTAAAGAAAATGCCAGAATACACGCCGGCACAATCAGTTTGTGACCCATTGACGACCAATCAATGTTTTGTAAGTAATCCAAACAAGAACACCTCTACCTGAAAAATTTTTTAATGCTGATACTCGCTAAGGAGTTGATACCATGAAAGAAATTTTAATCGCAGGCGGACGCTTGAGATTGAGACGCGCCAACCTCGACGATTTAAATTACATTATGACTTTGCAATACGCCCCCGAAAATTTGAAATTCATCGTGCCGTTTGACGAAGATTATCACCGCGAAATTTTTACCTGCGCGGATAAAACGGATATTATCGTTGAGGAAATTGATACGGGGCAAGCCGTCGGATATTTCATGTTGCGCGAATTGGATTCGCCCTGCGCGGAATTTACTCACGTCATCATTGACAAAAAAGGAGTAGGCTACGGGCGCGAGGCTCTCAAACTTTTAATGAAGTGGACGTTTGAAGTTAAAAAATTTCATCGCATCTGGATTGATTGCAAAGATTATAACTATGTTGCGCTCCGACTTTATGAAAGTTTGGGCTTTGTCCGCGAAGGCGTCTTGCGCGAAATTATTTTTACCGACGGCGTCTGGGAAAATTTAATCGTGCTGGGAATTCTCGACCGGGAATATTATTTACACCGTTGGACGACGGCAAACGGGATTCAGTGGTCGGTCGGAAGTGACGAATGGTCAGTATGACTAACAACCTAGCCCCTAGCCCCTAGCCCCTAGC
>JAFZIQ010000203.1 GCA_017554285.1 Selenomonadaceae bacterium | reverse complement strand
GTCCTACAATGGGAAAATGGAAATCGTCGCCAAGCCTACTTCGGACGGACAAATTATTTTATTCCTTAAAGGTTTGGACGTTCGTAACCCTGAGGATAAATCAAAGCGTATTCCTTACTGGGTTGACTACAGCAAACTGACTGTGAACGGAGAAATTGTATTCGATGAACTTAAGCCCATTTGGCACGATAAGCCTTACCGCTACAGCATGGACGTAAAAGCCGGCGATGAAATTACCATACAAGCTGAGTGGCTCCCACATAGAGATGAAAAATTTGATGCTTCGGCGAGCGTTAAAGAAATTCAAGCAAAATCTGCCAAGAAAGATGCTTTGATTTCAGATTTACAAGCCGCTCTTGACAGTGAAAAGAAAGTTCATAGCGAGGACGTTGAGTTAATCAGTAAGTTTAAGGACTATTTCACTTCCAGAATAGACATCAATTTACGGTCGAATGACGAAGGTAAATTGCAAATTCTTTCCGTGTCTGACGATAAAGCCGAAGTAAAAAGAGCCGGTTGGTTAAAGAAGAATGAACACGGTTACTTTATCCAGTCTTATGTCGGCAAAATGGAGATTATCGCCAAGCCAACTACAGACGGGCAAATTAACTTAGACCTCATGGGCTTGGATATTCGCGATCCTTCAAATCGCTCCAAGAAAATCCCTTACTGGGTTGATTACACCAAGCTTGTTGTGAATGGAGAAATTATTTTCGATGAACTCACTCCTGTTTGGCACAATAAGCCTTTCCGTCATAAAATGGACGCCAAAGCCGATGAAGAAATTGCAATCAATGTTGAATGGCTCCCGCACAGGAGCGATACTTAAAAATTTGTTGCCGATAGGTTAATCAAACGCAGTATAGAGAGCCTTGACAGAATTTAGTTTGCTGTGATACACTTTGGCGCGTTAAGCAGGAGCTTGCGCTTCTCACCCGTCGACCTTAAATGAGTTGGCGCGGTTGCAACACAGATTTTTTTACGGGAATCGCAGGCGGCTTAACGTCGCCTTTAATTTTTTTCTAACGCGCCGCAGGAGGTGTATTTCAATTAGTAGGGAAACTTTGAGGATCAATGAGGAGATTCGTATTCGCGAGGTGCGAGTAACCGACGCGAACGGCGAACAGCTCGGCGTCATGCTCACCAGAGACGCGCTTAAACTTGCGGAGGACAAACATCTTGATTTAGTCGAGGTCGCGCCCAAAGCCAGACCGCCCGTGTGCCGTATTATGGATTTCGGCAAATATCGTTATGAACAGCAGAAGCGCGAAAAGGAAGTCCGCAAGAAGCAGAAAATCATCACGATTAAGGAAGTCAAACTCCGTCCGAATATCGAGCAACATGACTTTGAAGTCAAGCTCAAAAATGCCCAACGCTTTATCGAAGAGGGCAACAAAGTCAAAGTAACGATTATGTTTCGCGGTCGGGAATTGTCTCATCCCGAATTGGGGAGCGAAGTTTTGGGCAGACTCGCCAAAGCTCTGGAAGAGGTCGTGACTGTCGAGCGCGCCGCCAAACTTGAGGGCAAAAATATGACGATGATTCTCTCTCCTAAGGCACAAAAGGCGCAAAAGACTAAGAAAGTTACTACAAAAGGAGGGGACGGCAGTGCCCAAAATCAAGACGCACAGAGCAGCAGCTAAACGTTTCCACGTGACCGGCAGCGGCGAATTCAAGCGCAATAAAGCATACAAGAGCCATATTCTGGAAAAGAAAACTCGTAAACGCAAGAGAAATCTCCGTAAGGCAACGCTTGCATCGGCGGCGGATCGTGCTCGCGTTAAGAAAATGCTTCCATACGCTTAAAAATTTTTGAACGGAGGAAATTAACTTGCCAAGAGTAAAAACCGGCGTCACAGCTCACAGACGCCATAAAAAAATCCTCAAGCTCGCAAAAGGTTATCGCGGCGCGAGGAGTAAACAATTTAAAAAAGCCAATGAATCCGTGATGAAGGCGGGACAATACGCGCATCGTGACCGCAGAGTCAAAAAGCGCGAATTCCGTCGTCTGTGGATTGCCAGAATCAACGCGGCGGCTCGTCTCAACGGTATTTCTTACAGCAAACTCATCTGCGGTTTGACTAAGGCGGGCGTTGCCGTCGACAGAAAAATGATGGCTGAACTCGCGGTTAATGACGCGGCGGCTTTCGAGAAACTCGTCGCCATTGCCAAAGAAAATATTTAATGCATTACGCAAAAAATAAAGCGGCTGATTTATCGTCAGTCGCTTTTTGCTTGCCAAAGATTTTCAAGCCGCCGTTTAATCTGAGCCTCGTAACCCTGCGCGGTCGGCTCGTAATATCTCGCTGAAATTTCATCGGGCAAATATTGTTGCTTAACGAAATGATTTTCAAAGTCATGAGGATATTTATAACCTGCGCCGTTCCCGAAAGTTTTTGCGCCCTTGTAATGGGTATCGCGTAAATGTTTCGGGACTTCGTCAGAAAAATTTTTAACGTCGGCAAGGGCTTTGTCAATCGCGAGGTAAGCCGCATTGGATTTCGGAGCCCCTGCAATGTATGTGACGGCTTGCGCAAGAATTATTCGCGCCTCAGGCAATCCGACGAATTGAGCCGCTTGAGCCGCCGCATTTGCCAAAATCAACGCTTGAGGGGCGGCATTGCCTACGTCTTCAGCCGCGCAGATTACAATCCGCCGTGCTATGAAATTTAAATCCTCGCCGCCGTCAATCATTTTTGCCAAATAATAAATCGCCGCGTCAGCGTCCGAGCCGCGCATACTTTTTATAAATGCGCTTGCCGTGTCGAAATGATTATCTCCGCGCTTATCGTAACGTCGAATTTTTTCGCCCAAAATTTCTTCCAAAGTCTCGACCGAAATTTTTTCGCTGAAAGACGCTTGCTCCAATAAGTTCAAAGCCATACGGGCATCGCCGTCCGCGAAGTCCGCGATAATTTCCAATGCCCGTTCTTCGACGATAAATTTTTCTTTATCGACTGCGCGGAGCAAAATTTTTTTTATGTCATCGGTCGAAAGTTTTTCAAGGCGAACGATTTTAACTCGACTGAGGAGCGCGGCATTGACTTCAAAAAACGGGTTCTCGGTCGTCGCACCGATTAAAGTTATTCGCCCGTCTTCAACGTAAGGCAACAGAAAATCTTGCTGACCTTTATTAAAGCGGTGAATCTCGTCGATAAATAAAATCGTCTGCTTGCGATAAAATTTGCGTCTGTCTTCCGCCTCTTTGACTATTCCGCGCAGGTCGCCTATACCCGATAACGCCGCATTGACTTTGACGAAATTGCTTGCCGTCGTATTCGCTATAATTTTTGCGAGCGTCGTCTTACCCGTGCCCGGTGCGCCGTAAAAAATTAATGACGGCGTTTGACCTTCGGAAATCATCTTTCCAAGTGCGCCGCGCAGAATTTTTTCTTGCCCCGCAAAGTCCGCTAAAGTTTTCGGTCTCATTCTCTCGGCAAGCGGTTTATAATTTTTATCGTCTTCAATGTTGCTGAATAAATCCATTCAAAAATCTCCCGTCGAACCGAATCGCCCGCGCCTAAGCTCGCCGACTCCGATTATATCTCCGTCAATCGTCAAATACTTTTGGAAAATACCCTGCGCGATTCGCATTCCCTTTTTAATCTCAAACTCGCCGTCAAAACTTATCACGGGCAAAATTATATGGTCGCGATAATCAGCGTCAATCACTCCGACACCGTTAGCCAAAAATAAATTGTGCTTAACCGCCAAACTCGAACGCATATAAATCAGCAAAACTTCATCGGCAGGAAAAAAGGCTTTGAGACCCGTCGGCACCAACGAAATTTTTTTATCCGTCACGATAACATTTTCTGCCGCCTCTAAATCGTAGCCCGCACTAAATGCCGTCTTTCGCGTCGGAAGTTTTATTCCGCTGTAACCTTCGAGAATCTCAAAGCCTCGAATCATTTTTTATCAGCCTCGCCGAAAATTTTTACTCGTCCTTTTCCTCGTCAGCTTCGACTTCAGCCTCTGCAGTTGCCGCCGCTTCGCCACTCTTAAATTCCCTCGGTTGCATTCCCAACGGTTTCGCCGGCGTGATTGTCGAAATCGCATGTTTGAATACCATTTGTTGGCGTCCCATCGAGTCGATTATTACCGTGAATTGGTCAAAGCCGCGAATCATTCCCTTAATCTGGAACCCGTTCATCAGATGAATCGTCACGGGCACATTTTCCTTGCGCGCCTGATTTAAAAAATTCTCCTGAAGATTGATAATCGTTTTGGTTGCTGCCATTCAAAAACCTCTCCTTTGTTAAACGTCAAATTTTCAACCACTTTATATATTTCATTCGCCTGTACCAAGTAAGTTGTCGTTTGGCGAAATTTCTTGTAGCTTGTGCAACTTTTAAAACCGTTTCTTCGAGCGTCGCGCCGCCTTGAAGATATTCAACCGTCTCTTTGTAACCGATACCCGACATCGCTTGAGCTTTGGGACTTACTCCGCTTGCCAATAAATTTTTAACTTCATCAACTAAGCCGTCTATAAACATTTTAGCCGTCCGCTGATTGATTCTTTCGTAAAGTTCTGCGCGGTCGGTTGTCAAGCCGTAAATCTGCGCGTCGTAAACCAATTCGCCCGTCTGCTTGTAGTGACTTATCAAACTTTTGCCTTCACTTAACCTGTAACCTTCGACAAGGGCTTGAATGTAAAGACCCGTGCCGCCTGCGATTATCGGTACCTTCCCGCGCAGATTGAGTTCCGAAATTATTTTCCCCGCACGTCTGATAAATTCCCCGACACTGAATTTTTCTTCCGCGTCCAAAATATCTATCAGATGATGCGGCACCCGTTCCAATTCCGCTTGAGTCGGCTTGGCTGTCCCGACATTGAAGTTTCTGTAAACCGCCATTGAATCCGCCGATATTATCTCCGTCTTAAATTTCTCGGCAAGTTCCAAAGCCAATGAACTTTTCCCGGTCGAAGTCGCGCCCAATATCACTATAATTTTTTCTCGCGGCGACTCCTTCAAGTAAAGTGATTTTACCGAATCATAAATATTTGTCAAGTCAAACGGCGTCGCCTCGAAGTTTTTCAGTTTATTTCTCATGTGAGTTCAATCGATTGCCCCGACTTAACAATGATAACTTTTGCATTCCTGACAAGCTCATTTAACTCTTCCGCGTTTTGTTTGATGACATCCCAAGTATTGTAATGCAAAGGAATCACGTTAGCCGCACTGAGGAATTCGACAGCCGTAGCCGCGTCAATCGGATCCATTGTGTAATGACCGCCTATCGGCAACAGCGCGTAATCAATCTTGTCGCGAACGCCTATTAATTTCATGTCGGAGAAAAGAGCCGTGTCGCCCGCGAAATAAATCACTTTGCCGCCAATGCCGATAACGTAGCCGCAAGCCACGCCTCCCGCTATCCCCGAACTGTGGAGCGCGGGTACCATTCTCACGAAACCAAATTCCGTCTTAATCGTGCCGCCCAAATTCATTCCGATTGTTTTAACTCTTTGCCCGCCGAATTCCATAATTTCCGGAATCCCGACAACCGTCGCGCCTGTCCTGACCGCAATGTTCGGAGCGTCGCCTATATGGTCGCCGTGCGCATGTGAAATCAAAATATAATCCGCCTCAACGTCCTTTTCGTTGATTGACGCTTGCGGGTTGCCCGTCAAAAACGGGTCGACCAAAACTTTATTGTGCCCGTCGTCGAGTTGGAAACAAGCATGTCCGTAATAATTGTATGTCAGCAAATTTATTACCTCCTGTAGTGGTTAGGAACTGGGGACTGGGGACTAATAACTTCTAATCCCTAGTCCCTATTTTAATACTGGAACATGGACAAAGTATTTTGAAGTTCCTGCGCGAGGTTGGACAGTTCATTAGCCGCAGAGGAAATTTCTTCGGACGACGCCGATTGTTGTTGAGCCGCCGCAGAAACACTTTCCATTTCTTTTGAAATGCCCAAGCCTTTTTCAAGCGTCTTATCGTTGCAATCGCGAATCTTGAACGTTGCACTTTCAACCGCTTTCAACTCGCGAACCATGTTTTTGGATTCCGTCTCAACTTTAACAGAGGCATCGCGTATGCTGTCGAACGTATCGCGCAGTTTCTCAACCGATTGAGTGCCGCGACGAACTGCCGCATTACCTTTTTGCATTGACTCGACCGCGCTTGTAGTTTCTGCCTGAATTTCTCCGATAAGCGTTGCAATCTTCTGCGAGGAAATTTGAGATTCTTCCGCGAGCTTGCGAACTTCTTCCGAAACGACTGCAAAGCCTCTGCCGTGTTCACCTGCGCGGGCAGCCTCAATCGCCGCGTTCAAAGCGAGTAAGTTGGTTTGGTCGGCGATACCGCTAATCGATTCAACAATCTGTCCGATTTCTTGCGAACGTTTACCGAGTTTATCAACAGTAAGGGCAGAATCATTAACAATCTTTTCAACACTGATAATCTGATTGACGGATTCCTCAACAGCCTGAATACCCGC
>JAFZIQ010000202.1 GCA_017554285.1 Selenomonadaceae bacterium | reverse complement strand
GGCATTTTTCCTTTCCAAATTAACGATTAATCTCAACGAAAGGATATGGCTATAAAAGCTGTCGAACTTTCCGATAATGGCATCGATGTCTGGCATTCTGTTAATACCGTGAGCGTCCAACCTTCCAATGGCAAACGCGGTGACGAATCTGTCGTTTCTTTTCAGACTGCCATTGTCACAGATATTGACATCTCCGGCGCGGCTCATAAGAGCAATAATCTTGCTGTCAACTTCGACGAAGCCAAATCCTTCCTGCCAATTAAACCTTCAATCCTTCTTGATTCGGGACATGGCGCACAAGCCTATTTCATTTTCGATCAGCCTATTCTTGTCTCCGAACAAAATCTTGAAGAGCTCAAACGCCGCAATAGTCTTTGGCTTGATTTTATTCGTCTTCACGCTAACGGCAAAGATATTGACGGCGTTGGCGATTTACCAAGAGTTATGCGCACGCCCTACACTTTTAATTACAAACTCGGCGCGGACAATGCTCCGCTCTGTCACATTGTCGAAGATTCCGGCTTGAGATTTGACCCCGACCAAATCGATGAAAAATTGAAGACTGCGATTCAAATTCAAGCCCCAAAAGAAAAAGCAACCAGCACGGCACCGAAAAAATCCAAAAAAGACTTCGCTGATAATAGTGACTTCAATACCTTTCGCACTCGTCGGATGCTCAATTTTATCTCTCCTTCCAGCTTAACTTACGAGGATTGGCTTGCTGTCGGTATGGCTTTGAAAAATATCGGCTGTGACTGCTCTGACTGGGAGCAATGGAGTCGCTCCGACGAACGTTTCAAAGACGGCGAATGTGAATCAAAATGGAACGGCTTTAATCGCGACGGCTACGACATCGGCACTATCTTTATGTTCGCCCAGAAAGGTGGTTATGACGCCAAAGAAACTTATCGCGAGTGGTACGAACTTAATCCTTCCTTGCGTCCTTCGGCTAAACGCAATATGGACGAGGATACAAAACGCGAACTTGATGACGCTATCATTCTGCTTGAGACTTTAAAGCCGGAAAATTTTACTGCTAATGACGCCCGCAACCCCGATAATCTTCATGCCGTTGCCTTAGCCAAAACTTTCGGTTTTAACGCTCAGGCAGAAAATTTCTTTATCGTCATTAAGAAAGCTAAAGAACTTGCGCGAATTTGCCTTAAAGACATTGAAAGCGGTTTGACTGGATCTATACCAGAAAAAGAAGAAAACGCTTTGACCGCACTCGTCGAAGGCGTCAACATTAAGTCTTTACGCAATGAAGTTGACCGTGAAGTCACAGAAATTAAACGCGCTCAAAATAAATTTCATGCCCAGCAAGCTAGAGACCGTGCAAAAGCGGAAGCAATTAAACACGCACAGGAACGTAAGCAAACCGTTGAAGATAACATTCAGAAACTCATTGAACTTCGCGCCGAATACATGAAAAATCCTTCGCCCGAACTTGCCGCACGGATTCAAGATTTAATCCTTGACACTTGCGACGCTAAAGTAAGCAAAAACACTGGCGCAATAACGCGCGTCGAAGCGACACAGAAAAACGTCGACTTGATTTTTACTTTCGACCCATATTTGGACGGACTCTTCGGTTATGACCAATTTCAGCAAGCCGACGTTTTTTTGAAACCGCCTATTTGGAATCCCGACGCGAAAAAAGGCGAAGAATGGAAAGACCGCGATGACGCTCAGCTCCAAGCTTATCTTCGCAAGACTTATATTGAATTTACCAGCGAGAAATTAACTTTAAACTCCGTCACGGTTTACAGCGACGCACATAAATTTCACGAAGTCAAAAACTTTTTCTTTAACCTTCCCAAATGGGATGGTAAGCACAGAGCTAAAAAATTATTCGTCAAATTTCTCGGCGCAGACGATATTCCCTACGTCCACGAAGTTACCATGAATATTTTGACCGCTGCCATTGCTCGTATCTTTCATCCCGGTTGCGATTATCAGCTTGCGCCCATTCTTTTAGGTGAACAGGGCATTGGTAAGAGCCATTGTCTCAGCAGACTCGGCGGCAAGTGGTATGGAAGTCTCGTCGATGACGTTGGCGATCCTCACGCTATTGACGCCATTCAAAAATTGTGGTTTGTCGAGATTAAAGAAATGGCGGCTATGAAGAAAGACGTTGACGCCAACAAACGCTTTATTGACTCCGCTAAAGATACTCGCAGACAAGCTTACGCTCGCCGCGCAA
This sequence comes from Selenomonadaceae bacterium, assembly GCA_017554285.1. Taxonomy (GTDB): domain Bacteria; phylum Bacillota; class Negativicutes; order Selenomonadales; family Selenomonadaceae; genus Quinella. The sequence goes on along the minus strand of JAFZIQ010000202.1, from coordinate 4,080 downwards.
CTACCATTCCGCGTCATTGCGTTTTCGTTATCACCACCAATAACAAAATGTGCCTTACCGACATGACCGGCAACCGTCGTTATCCTATTATCGTATGCCACAACAAAGTGCGGCATTTCGTCGATGGTTTGACCGACGAATACATTCGGCAGGTCTGGGCTGAAGTTTTTGCTCATTACAACGAACTCTTCAAAGATGGTTTCGACGAGAAAAAACTTGCTCTCAGTCGCGACTCTCAAATTCTCTCCGATGAAATTGCCGAAGAATACCTGCGTGATGATGGCTTGGCTACCGAGATTCAAGGCTATCTTGATACACCAATTCTGCCGCTAATTTTGTGGCATTTGCTCACACGCGAGGAACGCCGAAAATTTATTGCCGATGGTCGCCTTGTCATTATTGACGCCGTCAGCGAATTTAATCACCGACGCAGATCACGCGGCGGCAGAGCTGATACTGTTCAGAGGGATATTGACGCTATCACTTCTTGTTTGACTCCCGCTCAAAATAAGCATTGGCTTCGCATTGAGCGCAAGACCATTCAAGGTAATGACGTTGACGAATTCATTCTTTACGGCTTCAAACTGCGCCAACATATTTGCGTCACTGAAATCTACACAGAGTGTTTCGGTAATGACCGCCGTAAGTCTCCTACCCGCATTCATGAAGTTTTGAATAATCTCGACGGCTGGCACTTAGGCGCACGAATTCAAAAAGCCGACCCCGCTTATCTCGACCAGAAAAAAGTTTTCTATCGAAATGAGGAACAAAATGAGGAAGACCTGTAGGAAGTGTAGGACGTGCTGAAACAGTGCGTCCTACTTGTCCTACAATTAAATGGCGTCGTGGCGCGGTTTTTGCCAATTGTAGGAAATGTAGGACGTGATTTACATGGTAGAGGAATTGGCAATTTTGATTTTTTACCCCTAGTCAGAAAAACTGTTATATATCTATAGCAAAAAGGCATATATGCCTAAATGGTATAGTTTCATAACACTTTTTCGGGCGAGGGGTGAAAATTGAAAATTAGCAATTAGGTTTAATAGAAAAGTGCGTCCTACTTGTCCTACAAAACTAATTTTATGTCAAAGAATGGCGTCGTGACGCGGTTTGTAGTGTAGGAAAAGTGTAGGACGACTGTAGGACGTGTCCTACAAAAGTTTAGTTGAAGAGAATAAGCCGACTTAGAAGGCTTGTTAGTATCACTACGATTGAGCGATAACTCTACTACAAACAAAAAAACCTCCAATATAGTACTGGAGGTTCGACTTTGATAGTCTAACTAAAAATTTTATTTCTTAACGAGACTTGTCCCGCTGATTTTGTAATTCGTGCCATTGATATTGAAAGTTGAGGTTGAACCGAAATCTTTTAACGTTATTGAACCACTATCGAAATTCAACATTACTGCTTTATTTTTTTTGCTATAAATGCTTGTAAATGTAAGGCTATCAAGTGTGAGCGTATCTTTGTTGTCAAAACCGAAAATAACATCATGACCGTCGCCAGTGTAGTAGATAAATGTATCTGCGCCAGAATTTCCCCACAACGAATCATTACCAATTCCACCAATTAACGTGTCATTACCTGAACCGCCCCAGAGTGAATCATTTCCTTTTCCGCCAGACAGTGAATCTTTACCAGAATCGCCGTAAAGTTTATCATCGCCTATTCCACCGAGAATTGTATCCTTATCGTCTCCACCTCTTAGAATATCATTTCCTGCACCGCCGTTTAATGAATCATCGCCCTTTCCGCCTTCCACTGAATCAGCGTCATTGCCACCAGAAATAGTATCGTGACCATCTCCACCAATAAGTGTATCTTTGCCTTTGCCTCCACTAATTGTGTCGTTGCCTTTACCTGCTTTTATGCTGTTATCAGCGGTATTACCAATTATGTTCGCTGGATTGACTAATGCGGATGCGTTGACTTTTGTTACGGACGAAGGGAAGGTTGTCAAGTCAATTTTCTCGCCTCTGAAGGTTTTTTTTGCCGTGACTGTGGTTTTCTTTTTATCATAAGATAAGCCAGTTTGCAGAGCGTTATCTGTAACCTCTTCTATGTTGAGTGTTTTGCCTTTGGCACCTTCTAAAGTTATTTTGCCTTTGCTGACTGTGATTATAATGTCTTTTCCGCTTTTTTGGGTCGTATAGTTGCTGTTGACGATTTTGATGGTGTCGTTGTTGTCGTAGCCGCTTATGACATCGTAACCGTCACCTACTCGGTAGCTGATTACGACAGGGATATTTGTTTTTTCAATGTCAATGGAATCGTCACCGTCGCCGCCGACTATTGTGTTATGACTCTTGCGCGGTAACTTCGAGTATTTTGTATCGTCGATTCTTATAAAGTCATCGCCCGTTTCGCCATATAATTTATTGCCGCCGGAAGGAGCTTTACTTTCGCTGTACAGAGAAATTCTATCGTTACCTTGTCCACCTTTAACAGTGTTATTTGAGCCGTAAACTGCAACAGTGTCATCATTGTTGCCACCGTCGACGTAATTTGATTTTGTGCCCTCGCCGTTGAAAATAACGTCATTGCCAGCGTCAGTATTTATTGTGCAATGGGAGCCGATATTTGTGATTTGATTATTTTCATTTCCTTCAGTGTAGATTTTTTTGCCATCTTCATCGTTAAAGACATCTTTGGCTTTTGTTGTACCGGTAAATAACTTTTTAAGCGAATCGCCGATAATCTCAGCAAAATTTCTTTCTTCTACTTGGAATTTTACCTTGCTGACGTCTCCGCCTGTCGCCATAGTCCAACCGCGCTCGAAACTATATTTTACTGCCGCTGTAACAGTGTACATTCCTTTAAAAATATCATCAGCATCGAAGAAACCACCAGTGATAAGTAGTGCTATTGTATTTCCTGCACTGTGAGTTATGTCCGTCATTACGTCGATAGTTTTGTTAATCGTCGCTGAGGATTTCGGAAGTCCGGCTATATCGTATTTCTCGGCACTTTCCATATAGGTATTTATTGCCGAATAGACTCCGAGACCGGCACCGACTGCCGCGCCGATATGTTTTGTTATAGTTTGTCCGACATAATTTTTTACGAAACTTTCTATCTTCGTACCTGCCGCTTTTCCTGACATCCAAGTCCCAAGATGAGTATCCTTAAACAATTTGTCTTTGCCCAATAATTTTATTGTCGACGCAAGAATCTTAGAGGAGCTTTCTATAAAATCAGTTGCAATGTTTTTGTCGAATCCTCCGGCGCAAGTATTCACTATGTCCGTTACTATGCTGACCGCCGCCGAACTAATAGAAGAAATATCTCCTGCTTTGTCACTCTTACTGACATTCGCAATGTTTTCGGCTAAGTCTGCAACTTGTTTGACGATTTCAGATTTTTCTTTTCTTAGCTCATCATCACTTAAATTTCCTGACGCGATTTTTTTTGCTGATGTCAACATTGCGTCAATATTCAGGAGTGCACTGAAACCGGCGTCGATTATTTTTTTGCTTGTCGAGTCGTCTTCAATCTTTTTTCCATTGCTGTCGAGTACTGGGGTTCCGTTAGCATCCAATTTATACTGCGTTTTATAACCGAAAATTTTGCCCATCATTCGGACGATATCTATTGCACTTTTGGAAACTTTATCGGCAAGCTCATTTGATGTATCGATTGGATTATTGTCGGTTCCTGCTCCAAGTAACATAAAATCATTGAGGGTTTTGATACTCGTGACTTTAAGTTCTTTTTCTATAGAGTTTACTTTTTTTTCATTATTATCTCCTGGAAGTGTTGAAATTCCTCCAGAGATAGTATTTTTTATTAATGCTCCAAGAGTCGTTGTTTCTCCTCTCCATTTTGTAACGCCGATGTTTTTTATTTGGCTAGTAGAAGTTACTCCATCGAAAATAATTGTCCAAAAATCGTTTTTTAATTTCAGATTGCCATTGTCTAATGATGCAGTAAAGAGATAGTTTGAATAATAAAATGCCATTCCGGGAAATGAAAGTCTATCTTTAGACGAAATATCCATTAAATGAACGGTGCTTGGGAAAAAAGTTTGCCAACTAGAATCATAAGGAAATTCAATGATATCTGTGCCAGCTCCTGTAT
>JAFZIQ010000201.1 GCA_017554285.1 Selenomonadaceae bacterium | reverse complement strand
TTTCTTGATACAACCGCTTTACGTCTTCCGTTTCCGCTTGATCCAATAACGGAAAGTAAACACCAATGGAGCGGTCAAGGTACGCTATTGAATACGCCTGTTCGCCGCTTTTGTCTAAGCGTAGAATGTTGCAGTATATTTGGCGATTTATCTCAACGTTCATCGGAAACGCATTTTCCATGACTTGACAGAGCGTATTATATGCCGCGCTGTCGAAATCTTCCGCCTTGTTTATTTTGTCAAGAATTCCTTCAGGCTTCTGGTTCACGAGAATATACGCGGAGTTTTCCAATTTAGCCATAATCTCATGTCGGTACGTTTCGGAAAACTTGTCAATCTGCATTTTGCAAACAACCGCTGATACCACGCAAACAACAACAAGCATTGTCAATGCAATCAATTTTACAGTCGTTGGTTTGTTGCTCAATGCCATAATCGATACGCGATAAATCAGTAGCAACAATAAAAATCCCAGAATCATTATCGCAACTGTATACAGGGTTTTGAAGATGATTTGGTTATCGTTTTCTTCCAGCGTCAGAAAAGTTTTTATGCCCGTGTCGGAAATTACTTTAACGCCGTCCGAATCGACAAGCAAAAAACCATTGCCTTCGTTTGCAAGATTTATCGTCAGCGAATCTGTTTGCTCGAATACATTTTTCGTGTTTTTGGTAGCGACATCTGCTTTAACTATTGTCCTGCCGCGAATATCGGTAAAATAAATCTCGCCGTCTTTGGAGACTGCCATATCGTAAGGGACTCTATCAGCCTCGTTTTGCCAACTTGTGGAATACACCTGCTCAAATTTTCCGTTGCTGATTGAATTGATGATACCTGATTTGTTCAGAACGTAAAGCTTATCTCCGTGAAATGCACAATCGCCTATAGAGTTAAAAGCATTGTTGTATTCGACTCGCTTAACGTTGTCTTCGTCAGTTTCCAAATTGACACTGTGAACAAACATTACCGCTTTATCTACTTCAACATAACGCAGAACATTATCGCTGACTGTTATGCCGTAAAACCTGTGCTTATTTATCGTGTCGTTGCTGTAATCCGCTACGATAAATATGTACAATCTTGAAAGAAGTGATACATACTTATACAGTGATGTTCTTGCGAAACATCTTCCTGCTTCAACGCGTCCGCTTTTGCCGAGGCTACTCGCGTTTGGTATGACGCTCCACAGGCTTAAATTCCCTAGTAGCGATAGGTACATATCTGAAGTTTCTTCTTCGTGAAACTCTTCAGATTTTGTAATTTGCCAAGTTAATAGCGGCGTTCAAATCTCTGTCTATCACTAAGCCGCATTCAGCACATTTATAAATCCTGTCCGACAATCTCAAGTCCGCTTTGACGTGTCCGCAACTCGAACAAATTTTACTGCTTGCATAAAACCTGCCAACTTCCACGAATTGAATTCCGTATCGTTCGCATTTGTACTTTATTTGTCGTTTGAATTCATAAAATTTTTGCTCTGCTATGGCTCGCGATAAATGCCGATTCTTCATCATGCCGCGTACATTCAAATCTTCCATGACTATGCGAGACGGCTTGGTTTTCACTATCTCGCTCGTTACTTGATGAAGGTAATTATTTCTTATGTCGGTCAATTTTTTATATGTCAGACGAATTATGGTGTTTTGACGCTCGATGTTTCGGCATTCTTTTAACGGTCGTTGCCAAATTGGGCGGTTAAGTGAATCACGCTTTGCAATATTACCTTCAATCCGCCGTGAAAGCTTGCGCTGTTGTCGCCGAAGTCGCTTTTTAAGCTGTCTCACTTTGCGCGTTTTGTTGATATTGCCGTAGATTTTGCCCGTTGAAACTACCGCCAATTCCTTGACGCCTAAATCTATTCCGATACTCGCACCCGTAAGTTCCACCTTTTCTGGCTTTACTTCGTAGCCGACGCTTAAATACCAATGTTTGCCGTCGTAGCTGATTCGCGGATTCGAGTAACTTCCTTTGATTTTAGGTAATGGACTTGCTGTTTTTACGTAGCCGAGCTTTTCGCCCTGAAATCCATTTGGCAACCTTTTCAAGGATTCGTAATTCACATAAAAACTTGGCTTGCTTCTGTGACGACTTTTGTATTTCGGATAGCCGTTCACGCTCTTAAAAAATCTCTTCAGAGCAATGTCGGCGTCTTTAACCGCCTGTTTCATCACATTGCTACTGACTTCTTTAAGCCAAGTGTGCGTCGTTTTCTTCAGCACGTTGCTTATATGCTTACGAATTTCTCCTTCGTTTATGCCTTTGCCCGTTTCTTCGTATGTTCGCCGATTCTCCGACAAGAAATAATTGTACGCCCAACGCGCTGTGCCCGCCGACTTTCTAAACATGATTTCCTGTTCAGCCGTCGGTATCAGCCGAATTTTCACTGCCCGATACATTTTTCTTTACCTCGTCTATCAACCGCTTCGTCTTTTTCGACCGCTGCCCGTAGAGCCTGTTGGCGAACACCGTTATTATTTGTATCAAGTCGTCCGTCAATTCTTGCTCTTTGCTGTGCTCGCTGTTGTCGATTATCTCCAGTTCCACGCCGTTTATTTCGCAAATGTAGTTCATCAATTCAAAACCAAATCTTACCAGTCGGTCTTTGTACAGAATCACCACTTTGCTGATTTCGTGGTTGTTGATTTTGCTGACGAGTTCTTTCAAGCCTTTGTTGTTGTAGTTTATTCCACTGCCGATGTCGCTTATTATCTCGAATTTGTAACCTCTAGCGTACATATACGACTTTACATTTGCTATTTGCGTCTGCAAATCATTTTTTTGTGCCGCCGTCGATACTCGGCAATAACCTACTACCAACTTCTCTTTCTTCGGGGCGTTTGAAAACTCTTTTAGTTGGTCATATGAATAGTAACGTGTGCCACCTTTCGTCATGTGATACGGTATGAGGTCGCCGCACTTGTGCATTCGTCTCAGCGTCGTTGGCGTTACTCCTACCATTTTGGCAAATTTTCCTATGCTTATCAGTTCCATCACTGTCACCTCCACTTTTTATTTTAGTGGAAGTGTGTACTTCTGTCAAGTTTGTATATATTTATCTTGTTCAAGGCGGCTCGCAACGCCGCCCCAGTCTTACCGTCTCTGGCAGACCTCTGAATGTTTCCACTCAGCGCAGACTATTTCTTCAACCCGTAGGTTGCAACATTTTTCTTCCGCCCTTCGCTTGCGGTTTTACTTCCCCTCTAGGGAATAGTCGTTGAAGGTCTCCCTTGCCCGTAGGTTTAGGGCTTTCCCTGCTAAACTTCCATTTTACCAGCGTTTAGGACTAACGTTTTCGGTGTGTCACGTTTTTACCCTTCACCGTCACTGATTAGCTTTCATTTAACCTTGCGCCATCTCTGCTGTTTTTTCTGCTTTCGCACCATTCAGCTTGTCGTTTCCAACTACTGTTTCGGTCGCAGAGCTTTAGGATTTCAAAGCATTTAACGTTGAGTTTGCACCAGTCTCCTGATACAAAGGGTATTCTGTCTTAATCTATACTCTTGCGCATATTTATGCAACTTTGTTTAGATTTTTATAAACAGTTTTGTTGCCCATTTAAGGAAAGTATTGTGTGTGGTACCGAGAATTTTCCCTGCCTTGCGAGCTGAAATTTTTCCCGACTTCCACTCCGAAAAAACTTCACCGAATTTTTCGGGACGTTTCAATGATTCACGCCCAAATTTGACGCCGCGAGCTTTGGCAGCCGCTATGCCCTCCGCTTGCCGTTGTTTGATGAAGTCGCGTTCAATCTGTGCGAATGCTGACATAATCTGTAGAACCAAATCCGCGACCAACGTTCCAATAAGGTCATTATGGCGGCGCGTGTCGAGAAGCGGCATATCGATGACGACGATTGCCGCGTTTTTTTCTTTTGTGATAATGCGCCATTGTTCGAGAATTTCCGCGTAATTTCTACCGAGTCTATCAATACTTTTGACGACAAGCGTATCACCAGATTTTATTTTCCTTAAAAGTTTTCGATATTGCGGACGAGCGAAATCTTTACCGCTTTGTTTATCGACAAAAAAATTTTTCGCAGACACCCCGAAATTTTCAAGGGCAATGCGCTGACGGTCATCATTTTGTTCTCGTGTCGATACTCGAATGTAACCGTACATTTTGTTCATAAAAATTTCCTCCAAAGTTTCTGTGGCGTGGAATTGCCGCAAATATTTTAGAAGAAATATTGTTTGCAAAACTATCCTCAGAAATATCCAATATATTTTCCCGACTTTCATTCTTGTCGCTATCGCTTGCACCAACGACAATTTTTTCTTATGAATAATTTCATGCTGTGCC
>JAFZIQ010000200.1 GCA_017554285.1 Selenomonadaceae bacterium | reverse complement strand
ACTGTTGACAACGGCGTCCATATCGATAACGCGGCTGAGACCTTCGACGTAGGGGCGCATGTAATCCATAAAGTGAACGTTGTCCATCTTAACGGCTTTTTCAAACGGGACGCGCTTAACAACTTTGTCGACGCCTTGAGCAATGATTTCGTTGGCGCGATTCTGAATTATCTTGGTAGTTTCCGCGCTTGCCGGACCGCCGGTTGTCGGGTCGTATTTAATGCCGCCGTCAGTCGGAGGATTATGGGAAGGAGTAATAACAATGCCGTCGGCTTGTTTAGCCTCTTTACGTTCGTAGTTGTGAGCAAGAATAATGCGCGAGACAACGGGCGTCGGGACGGGTTTAAAATCATCTTGAAGAATAATATCAACGCCGTTAGCCGCCAAAACTTCAACGCAGGAACGAAGAGCGGGTTCGGACAGGGCGTGAGTATCCGCGCCGATATATAACGGACCTTGAATTTTTTCGGCAGTGCGATATTCGTAAACTGCCTGCGCGATAGCAAGAATATGCTGTTCGTTGAAACTCTTGAGTTTGGAGCTGCCTCTGTGCCCCGATGTGCCGAACGCAACGCCTTGAGTCTTATTTTCCGGATCGGGCGCGAGGGTGTAGTAATCGCTTATCAAGGACGGAAGGTTGACAACATTTTTACTCATAATGAGTCCTCCTTTAATTAGAAAGTTTTTATTGACATGCTCTTTTTGAGCGAAGTTGCAAATTATTCGCGAATAATCGCAAGCAATTCATCACGCTTGGTTTCCATTAAATTTTTATCGCCGCGAGCCTCGACGTTGAGACGGATATAAGGTTCCGTTTGCGAGCCGCGCAGATTGAATCGCCAATCGGGAAAGTCAATGCTGAGTCCGTCAATATGATTGACTTTGCCATTCGCGCCGTAAATCTTTTCAATCTTCGCCATAATCTCTTTAACCTTGTCGGTGCTTGAAACTTTGGTATTAATCTCACCGCTGACGGGATATTTGGCAATCCGTTCAGCCATAAGCTCGGACAAAGTTTTATCGGTACGACTTAGAAGTTCAAGGACAAGGAGCCAAGGAATCATTCCGCTGTCGCAATAACAAAAATCGCGGAAATAGTGATGAGCCGACATTTCACCGCCGTAAATCGCATTTTCCGCACGCATAAGTTCCTTTATGTAAACATGCCCCGAACGAGACATAATCGGCTTGCCGCCCAAACTCTCCACAATATCAATCGTATTCCAAATGGCACGCGGGTCATAAATAATCTTTTCGCCGGGATTTTTTTCGCAAAAAGCTTCGGCAAGAAGTCCGACCATATAATAACCTTCGATAAAGCCGCCTTTTTCGTCAAATAAAAAGCACCTGTCAAAATCGCCGTCAAAAGCAATTCCGCAATTCGCGCCGCTCTCAATAACAGCTTTTGAAGTTTCCGAGCGGGCATCTTGAAGTAAAGGATTCGGAACGCCGTTGGGAAAGAAACCGTTTGCATTGTTATGAACTTTGACAATCTCGAAGGGCAGGAATTTTTCAAGCTCATTGATAATCGGACCTGCCGAGCCGTTGCCGGTGTTAATGACGACCTTAAACGGCTTAAGATTTTCGACATTGACATAGGAAAGGAGGCAATCGATATAATCGGGCAGAATATCAATCCTGCGAACGGCTCCCGTTGCCTTTCTGAACGACCAATCGCGACTTTCGTCCTCAACAATCGCTTTGATTGCCAATAGACCGCTTTTCGGAGCAATGGGCTTAACGCCTTTGCCGACGAATTTCATACCGTTATATTCTTTGGGATTATGGGAAGCGGTAATCATAATGCCGCCGTCAAATTCATGAAAACCCGTTGCGAAGTAAATCATTTCGGTTCCGCATTGTCCTATGTCGTAAACGTCACAACCCGATTCGGTAAGTCCGCGAGCCAATGCGTCAAAAATTGTTGGTCCGGAAAGTCTTATGTCATGCCCGACCGCAATTCTTTTTGCTCCAAAAAGTTCGGGAAAAACTCTGCCGACTCGGTAGGCAAGCTCTTGATTGATACTTTCGGGATAAATTCCGCGAATGTCATATGCGCCGAAACCGGAGGTGTTAATCGCCATTCCCTGCACTCCCCCTCTTAAAAAATTTCTATTGGTAATTTAAATTTTTATTCTATCCTGCCTAAGATTTTCCTGTTAAATTTGCAGAAAATTTTTAATGAAACTTTTATGAATGGATTAGGGATTAAGAACCTGCATGTCAGTAAATCAAGATAAAAAATAAAAAAGGATTTATATTTAAATGTGAACAATGTCATCGGCGAAATCGATAACGGATAATCTGTGCGTAGCTATGATAACGGTTTTCCGCGCAGATTTTTGTTTAATAAGATTAAGAACGAGTTGTTCGGAGAGTTCATCAAGCCCTGCAGTAGGTTCGTCGAGTAAAATAACGGAAGAATTTTTAATCAGAGCGCGAATTAATCCTAAGCGTTGAAGTTGCCCGCGACTTAATTTCTGTCATGAGTGAATATCGGCTTTCAAATGCAAATCGGATAATAAAATATTAAGGTTATTTACCTGCGCCGGAATCGCCGATTAAAGCGGTAATCTTATCTGCTTTGAAATGAGCTTTGAAATGAGCGTTGAAATCATTGAAAATACGGTTATTTTTATAGCTGAAGCATAGATTTTTAAAATAAATATTTTACCGCTTCGTTTCTCATGGAATGCAGGAAAATTCTTTGCCTATTGCGAATTGTAATCGTGATTTGCTAGGACTTTTGGATTTTTGTAAAAGACTACGACCGTTACACGGAGCATCAACATTCGCGATATGAATGTTGATGAGTCAGAGCAAATTTGCGGCAAATTTATTGACGATGCCTAACTTTCGGAGCTTGCACTTTGTAAGGGTGTCCAAGATTATCGAAAGCGGCGTAAGACCCCCGAATTTATTCGTGGGGATATAAGTCGCCATTGACTGTAAGAAATATTTAATCTACAATGTTAACAAGAGGTTATCATTTCTCTTTAAAAAATAGTGTAAAAATGAACAATGGCTCGTGTCTTGCAAACAGTGAAGTCGTTTAGGAGTGGGGTTACCCCGTACACTAACCCGCACCGTAGCGCGACACTTAGCGATTAATTCGCCGGACTAAGTGAATCGTGACGGGTGTAAAGAAGTGTTTTGCAAATATTACGAAAGGACGGTACGAATAAGTAAAAGTAAGCGGAGACCCTACGGGGCGACCGTGTAGGGGCTGTTTGGTTCAGCCTTTGAGTATTTATATTCTCAAGAATCCCCTGCCTTTAGGCATGGGAAGGGTCAACTGCACAAAAATAAATCTGTTGCGAGTTTCCAATTCGCCGACCAAGGTGAAGGCGGCTCAGGTCGACGCTTGTCACCATTAAATAGGAGGGATTCATATTGACTGGGGAAAATGTTTTTGTTCCGAATGTCTTAATTTGCGGCGACGAAGAAGAATTTCTTTCACAAATCGGTACTACTCGTCCATTTAAAATTGTCGGGCATGTACAGTTTCGCGGCGAGGCAAACGGACACAAATTTGACTTCGAGAAAGACGAACAAATGTTGCTCGATGATAAACTTTGTAACGCAGAAGAGCTTTCAAAAATGATTCGGGGGGGGGGTATGATTTTATCGTTTTCAACTCCGGTGCAGAATTATTTTTCTTGGATAAGCATCTACAGAAATTCGGTTGCCTGCGCGGACACGGAATTTCTACAACAGAATTTAAATACTTACCAACCGATAACCTCCATTATCTTCAAGTCGATACTCGCTTAATGGATTTATTGAAAAATTTATCCATAAAAACTCTGCTTGATGTCGATGCTTACTTTGTTAAATCTCTGATAGTTACGAAGTGCTCGAACGACTTAACCGAAATTGATTGTATATGCAACGAAGATTTTTTCCCGATTAAAGGCGAGTTTTTCCGGCACGTCTACAAAAATTTTGCCGATTGCGCTCTTAAGCACTACGAAGCCGCACTTATTTCCGAGAATATGCCCGCTGATTTCGATAAAGCATTTAATCTTTTGAAAAATACTGCCGACATTGTAATAATTTTTGCAAGAAACGGCTCAGAACTCGCCAAGCACATTCAAGACACCAAAGATAATTTTAAAAAAGTTGACGTGTATCCATGTGTTCCTTCTGGGCAATGGATTTTCTGCTACCGTCAAACTCCACCGCAAGATTTTAAAATGTACGTTGTTACACATAAAATATTGCCGCCCGAACATATTAACACTTTCCCAGACAAGTATACGATCATCAATGCGGGTGCAGCGATACATGGAGACTTAGGCTATCTTCGCGACGATACAGGTGATAATATAAGCAACTTAAATCCGTATATCAACGAAGTTACTGCATTTTATTGGGTATGGAAAAATACTTCTCACAGTGTGGTCGGATTCTGTCACTATCGCAGATTTTTTCAATTGAAACCGAACGAAACTTTTCTTACTGAAACGCAGGCTCTTCAACTTCTTGAAGATTATGATGTTCTTATCAGACCTATTAGTCTTAATCGGGGAACTTTTTATAGAAGAGAAAACGAAAATCATAGGGTTGTAAAATTAATCACAAGAAAAAATCTGCTTCGAGTTCATCCCGATTATATCGACGATTTTGATTACAGGATGAATTCTGCCGTAACTCATTTTAATAACTCGTTTGTAATGCGTAAAAATGTTTTCGATGCTTACTGCGAATGGTTATTTTCATTTATACCGGATTCGCTTAAGGAAATTTCAAAAGAGATTCCTCTTCCAAGATTAGGACGCACGTTAGGCTATTATTGCGAAGCGATGTTTATAGTTTGGTTACGGAAAAACCATTTACGAGTTAAAGAAATAAGATATATAGGAAAAGATCCGTTCAACTCACAGTCATGATAAAAAGGACTTAAGTGACAAAACTTCGTCTGCTGATTCGATGACTGCCTCTCTGTGCGTCGCAATTATAATCGTCCTGTGTGGGGCGATTTTTTTTATCAATGCGAGGACTTTTTCTTCTGTTGCCACGTCAAGCCCGGCAGTCGGTTCGTCGAGTAAAATAACAGACGAATTTTTAATCAGAGCGCGAATTAATCCTAAGCGTTGAAGTTGCCCGCGACTTAATTTCTGTTGTGAATGAATATCTTGGTTCAAATGCAAATCGGACAACAAAGAATCAAGATTAGCGGTGTCGAGAGAGCCGAACAAGGTTAAATTATTAAATAAAGAAGAGTTAAACAGGTGAGGAGATTGAGGGGAATAGGAAATTTTACTTAGCAACCAATTTTTATCGATATTGGAGGTCGGAAAGTCGTTAAAAAATATATTTCCGTCGGTTGGGATAAGAATACCTGCCAAAAGTTTTAATAAAGTAGATTTACCTGCGCCGGAATCGCCGATTAAAGCGGTAATCTTACCTGCTTTGAAATGAGCGTTGAAATCATGGAAAATCTTGTTATTCTTATAGCTGAAGCATAGATTTTTAACATAAATATTTGGAGGCATAAGAATTTTATCGATAAGATTAGGCGTTGGAGTTTTTGGAGGTAAAAATTGAGATAAACGTTGAAAAGAGGAGCGAGCCGAGATAATAACATGAAAAGCGACGCCGAATTTCCTTACAGGAAGGAAAAATTCGGGTGTGATAAGCAATAAGAATAAGGCGGATTGAAAATTAATGTTATCGGAGATTAAACGCAGACCGAGAGTAACCGCTACGATAGCGATAACCAGAGTTGTAATTAATTCGAGAGCAAAAGAGGAAACGAACGCCAATTTTAATACTTCCAAAGTTGATTCGGACGATTTTTGAGAGGTAAGGCGAATTTTATCGGCTCCGAAAGGAATTCTGTCGAACATTTTAAGAGTATTAATGGCGGAAAGTAATTCTCTGAAGTCTGAATTTAATTTTTGGAGATTTTGCCAAGCGCGAGCGTTTTTTTCGGCGGTAGCCTTACCGATAAGCCATAAAAGAATTGGAGCAATGGGAAAAGTAAAAATAAGAATTAAAGCGGTAAGGAAATCGGTAAAGGCGGCGCATAAAAGGAATATGGGCAAAAAAATAACTGCAGAAACGATATTTGGAGCTACCTTTACAAAAAAATCATCTACAGAACGATTAGAATCGAAAATAACGGTTAAAAGTTCTCCGCCCGTGATTTCATTGATAAAAATATTATTGTGAATGATTTTACGGAAGTGTAATTGAATACCGGCGGATAATTTGGCAAAAAGAATGACGGAGCGGCTTGAAATAAAAAATCTCCCTGCGAAGAGTACAAAAGTATAGGTTAAAAGTACTTCGGAAGGAGAAATAATAAATTTGGTAAGTAAAAAGGCGGCAGACAGAATAAAAAAAACCTCTGCGAGCTTGCAAAGAGCAATTTCGAGGAGGATTTTTTTATTTGGTTTGATGATATTAATGATAGTGGACATCGGCAGGCGTGATTCTGTCTTTAAAAACTTTATAAGACCAAGCTTGATAGCAAAGTACTATGGGAACGAAGATAACGGCGGCGACAGTCATTAAAAACAGGGTATTTGGGGTAGAAGCGGCGTTATAAATGTTCAAACTGAAGTCGGGAGAGATACTTGAAACCATAATTCTTGGGAAAAGAGCTATGAAAAATCCTGCAGTAAGGGTTGCGATAGCGACAGTGGAAGCAGAAAAAGCTTTGCAAGCATTACCGACCTTCGCTGAATAGCAACCTAACAAAACAGAGGCGACTGAGACCGCCAAAAAGATAACAGTAGCGGGTTTAGCGAGAATATCGGTTTGAACAGCGGCGACAGCGGCGAAAACAGCGTAAAAAATGGTAGTAGCGACGCCGTAGCAAAAACTTTTTCTTTGAATCTCTTCGACAAGTCCTTTATCGGCGATTTTGAGGGATAAAAAGTTTGCTCCGTGAAAAAGGAACAGTAAAACGAAGAAAATCCCTCCGAGAAGAGCGCAAGGATTGAGCAAATCGAGGAAATCCCCTACGAAATGCATTTGGAAGTTAATTGGAAGCCCGCGCAGAAGATTAGTGACAGCGACGCCCCATAAAAGAGCGGGAATAAAACTGCCGAACATGATAGCGAAATCCCAAAAGTTAATCCAGTCGGCGAACTGTAATTTACCGCGTAATTCAAAGGCTACGCCGCGCAAAATCAGCGCAAGCAACATTAAAAACAGTGCGAGATAAAAAGTACTGAACATAGTCGCATAAACATGGGGAAAAGCGGCAAAAGTTGCGCCGCCGGCAGTAATCATCCAAACTTCGTTGCCGTCCCAGACAGGACCGATAGCGCGAACGAATTGAGCGCGTTCATTTTTCGGACGACCAATCATCATCATACCGACGCCGTAATCGAAGCCCTCAAGGATAAAAAAACCTGTAAAAAGTACGGTTATAAGGATAAACCAGACGATATTTAAGTCCATAATCCTCACTCCTTTACAAAAAACGTTTTCAATGGGATAAAACCGAATAAATAACGGTTACGGCAATAGCTCCGATACCTGCGACCGCCGCCCCGATACCTACAATAGCGGCGACAGTCAAATTTTGAACGTGTTTACCGATTCCGTCGATTTTCGCGTCGAGTTTATCGATTTTTGCATCGAAATTCTTTTGAATATCCTTCATATCCTGTCTGAGGTCGCGAATATCCGCCGCCATTTCGTTTTGACGTTGCATATAAATTTCAAACTTAGTTTCGAGATTTCCGACGCGGAATTCGATATTATTAATTCTTTTTTCATCCTCAGTCATTATAAACGCCTCCTAAAACTATTCCTCCTCCGTGATTTTTGTACGACGAATGAACATAACGGCGGCGAAGACAGCCAAAACGGCTAAAAACAGATAAACAGCAGTGAAACCGATTAAAGTAATCCAAACTTCGTCAGCGGAAAGGTTGGGACTGACGGCGACGGCGGTTTTTTGAAGTCCTACGACGATCCAAGGCTGACGACCCGCTTCAGCGATATACCACCCTGCGGAATTGGCGATAAAAGGCAGTGGAAGTAGCAGAGGCATTAATTTTAAACAACAATGATAGTCGCGAAGGCTGTTACGCTTGAAAAAAACAAGACAAGCGGTTATAAAAACGATAAAAAGCATTAATCCGCCTGTGCCGACCATAGCGCGAAAGCTCCAAAACATGCCGCGAACGTCATTAGGAATGTAATAACCGCTACCGTATTTTTCGACAGCCTCTTTTTGCAAATCGTTAATGCCTTTAACTTCTCCGCTGAAAGAATTATGCACCATGAAGGTAAACATTTTTGGGATAACGATTTCAAAGTCATTACGGCGCGAATCTTGGTTAATATCGGCGATAACGGCGAAAGGCGCGGGATTTTCGGTCTCCCAAAGAGCCTCGAAAGAAGCCAATTTCATAGGATTAGCCTGTGCGAGATATTGCGCGTGCAAATGCCCCGTGCCCATGACACCCAAAACTCCAAAAAATGTATATAAAACTGCGCGGCGTAAAGTTCTGACAAACATTTCACGCGACTCTTCATCGGTTGCGATTTTCCAAGCGGAAATGACGATAACCAAAAAACCGCCGGTCGAAATTCCTGCAAAAAGAGCGTGAGAATATTCGCCGACGACGTAAGGATTGGTAACAAGCTCAAAAAAGTCTGTCATAACGGCGCGACCGTCTTCAATAGCGTAGCCGACAGGGTGTTGCATAAATGAATTGGCAACCAGAATCCAGAAAGCGGATAAATTACTGCCGAAAGCGACGAGCCAAATACAAATGCAATGCATTTTCTCGCTTAACTTATCCCAACCGAAAATCCAAAGCCCTATAAAAGTAGATTCGATAAAGAATGCCGTCAAAGCCTCAAGCGCGAGCGGCGCACCGAATATATCGCCCATAAATCGCGCATATTCCGACCAGTTCATTCCGAAATGGAATTCCTGTACGATACCCGTTACAACGCCCATTGCAAAATTTATCAGGAAGATTGTCCCGAAAAATTTTACCAGCTTTTTGAGTTTGATTCGCTCCTCGTAACTGCCGCTGTTGACGTACCATGTTTCAAGCAGTGCGACGAAAATTGATAAGCCTAAAGTTACCGGCACGAATAAAAAATGATAGATTGTTGTTATTGCGAATTGCAATCGCGAAAGAATGAGTGCATCCATAAAAGTCACTTCCTTTGAAAGGTTTTTAAATTATGCATCACGCACTAGGCATTACGCATTAAAAAGGCTTCGTCTATTCGCCGCCCGCTCCAAAACTGCAAGCAAGGCGACTCTGCGAACAAGGTTTATCAATATTCCCTTGTGGAGGTGTGTTTAAGTTTTACGAAATAACGCGTTGGCAAGTTGACGAATTTTCGACTGTCGAACTCGCGAACGAACGTTTAGCCTGACGCCGGAGTTTGCATGTCAATTATCTGCATGTCAATTAGCTTTTCATATAAGCTTTTTATCAAAATGTGCAGCCTCTCAGTTCATCTGCACCTGAACCGACTCAGCCTAATCAATGCGTAATGCGTAATGCGCAATGCATAATGATTTTTAGTTGCTTATGAAGTCCTCCAGAATTTCTGAACTGCCCGCGTGCATTTCAAAGGGCAATTCATAATTTACGGTCGTCGAGATAAGAGCGGCGTCAATCTCGTTTGAAACTTTATCCGCCTTCGACTGCAACTTGGTAATAATTTCGCGGACGCGGTTGCGGTCAAAGTCAATCGTCTTGACGCGCTCAATATCGTAGCGGTAAGTTGTTTGGTTGCCCTCTTTGTTGAAGACGTAGCCGACGCCCGCATTTTTTTCAAGTATGCTCGAACTCTTGAGGTTGCGAAGTGTGCGCAGAGTACTTGCGGCAAGGTGGCGTTTTTTATTAACGTCAACCGCCGAATCCAAATCAAATTTCATGGAACTTTTCGCCGCATGAATCGCCTGCGCCAATTTCTCACGCTCGTTAATCAGCATAATCAAGAAATCAATAACTTTGTCGGGCGGGAATTTATCTTCGACAACGATATTAATTTCTTCATCGGGCTGACCTTCCGCCGCCTTTGAACGAAAATGTTTCTCCGTCACGTTGATTAAATTTTTCCCGTCTTCCAGATAACCCGACACGACTTCAAAAAGATTTTCGATTTTGTTTTGCGCTTGAAACGCCTCTTTTAGGTTCATAAAAGTTCACACTCCCAAAATTTTTTGTGATTATTAAATCATAAATCGCGCCCGTTTACAAACGAATTTTTTACTGTGCTGATTTAGTTTTCGGAACGTTTTGAAGTGCAAAGGCAGTTTCCATAATTTGGCGACCGATAGGAACGGCTGAACTTGCGCCGAAACCGCCCTGCTCGACGATAACGGCTACAGAAATTGTCGGATTGTCAAAAGGTCCGTAGCCGACAAACCAACCATGATCCGTTCCTTGCGAATTTTCGGCGGTACCCGTCTTGCCCGCTATGTCGTAAGGAAAACCGATAAAATTTCTCGCCGCCGTGCCGTTGACAGTAACGTCATGCAAGCCCGATTGAACGAGTTCGATAACCCACTGTTCAACTTGCAATTCGCCGACAAGTTCGGGCTGAAAATCTTTTATAACTTCCTTATCCTGCGTGACGATTTGTTTAACAAGGTGAGGCTTAAATCTTTTGCCGTTCGCCGCGATTTCGCCCATTACCATTGCCGCTTGCAACGGCGTAACCAAGTTAAAGCCCTGTCCTATTGCCGCGTCCATTATCTCCGATAAATAAAATTCGTCGTTATAAACTTCCCATTTATATTCTTTCCAATCGGCAAGTCCGGGCGATTCGTAAGGTAAATCAATCCCCGTAACTTCGCCGAGTCCGAACATTCGCGCATAACTTTCCAATAAATCGACTCCCAGACGATTTCCCATTTCATAAAAGTAAACGTTATCGGAATGACTTAACGCCGCATGAAAATCAAGCCAACCGAGAGCCTCGCCGCCGGCATTGCCTTTGGGAACGAGCCAATGCGTACCGCTGTCAAAGATTAATTCGTAAGGGTCGACTCTGCCCGAAGCAAGCGCGGCAGTACCGGTAACGATTTTAAACGTCGAGCCGGGCGGATATTCGCCCGTTATGGCTTTATTGTCCATAGGGTGATAAGGATTGTTGTTAATGGCGTTCCAATCTTTTGTGGAAATGCCGTGCGCAAATAAATTCGGGTCGAAGGCGGGGCGACTGACTAAAGCAAGGACTTCGCCCGTCTGCGGATTCAAAACGACAGCGGCGGCGGCGTTGCAACTTATCTGCGCGAGCATGTCATCAACAGCTTTTTCGGCGGCGACTTGTAAATCTCTGTCAATCGTCAAAATTAAATCGTAACCGGGTTTAGGCTCCTTTTTGCCGAGAATTTGAACGGGCTTGCCGGCAACGTCGACTTCAACTTGTTCGCCGCCGTTTTCGCCGCGAATTTCTTTATCGTAAACTCTTTCCAAACCGAATTTGCCGACAATATCGCCCGATTTATAACCTTCGTCCTTTTTCTTTTCCAATTCGGCATCGGAAATTTCGCTGACGTAGCCGAAAGTATGCGCTCCTTCTTGTTTGAGTTGATAATTTCTAATCGGCTGAACTTCGATAACGACGCCGGGATATAAGTCCTTTTGCTCTTCGATAATCGTAACAATATCTTGCGTCACGTCGGGGCGAATACGTATGGGGTCGAAACCCGAATGCACGGAAATTTTCTGTTGAATTTCTTCCAGAGGCACGTTTAAAAGTTTTGAGACGCGCTCGACGACTTCGGGCTTAATGGGTTCAGTGAGCGGCAAGAGTGAAACGGTAAAACCCGGTCGATTTGTCACGAGCAGTTGACCGTTTCTGTCATAAAAAGTTCCGCGTGGAGCCATTGACGGGATAATTCGGATTCTGTTGCCGTCGGCAAGGTGTGCATAATATTCGCCGTCATAAATTTGCAGATAACCGACTCGCGCAATTAAAACTGCAATGACGAGCGTACACATAACCGCCAACACTTTAAGCCGCCCGATATATTCTTCACCGTTATTATTATCAATCACGTTGTAAATCCTCCCGCAAAGTCTATAATCAACAAAATTATATCATGCAAAGGAGAAATTAAAAGTGGGAAAAAATATTTCGGCACCGATAGCGGAGGCGATGAAAAAATATTCGGCGGACGGAGTGATTCCGTTTCACACGCCGGGGCATAAGCAGGGACGCGGCGCACATGAATTTTTACGAGAACTTTTGACGGAAGAAGGATTCAGACAAGAAGTTTCGCTTATGGAAGAACTGGACGATTTACACGAGCCGCATTCATGCATAAAAGCCGCGCAGATTTTGGCGGCGAAACTTTGGAACGCGGACGAATGTCTTTTCATGGTGAACGGGACGACTTCGGCAGTACAGGCAATGATTTTCGGGACGTTAAAGGCGGGCGATTTGGTTTTTATTCCGCGCAATGCTCACAGGTCGGTTATATCGGGATTAATTTTATCGGGCGCGGTGCCGATTTTCTTACCCGTTGAGTTTGATGAAGAATTTAATTTGCCGTTGAATGTCAGCGTCGAGACGATTGAACGGGCAATAAAAAAATTTCCGCAAGCCAAAGCCGTTTTATTGGTATCGCCTAACTATTACGGTGTGGCGGCTGATTTAAAGAAAATTTCGGAGCTTGTACACGCGGCGGGCATGATTTTATTGATTGACGAGGCACACGGGGCGCATTTGCAATTCTGCGCGGAACTTCCGCTGTCGGCAATGAAGTCGGGCGCGGATTTGGCGGCTCAATCGACGCATAAACTTTTAGGCTCGCTTACTCAAAGTTCAATGCTTATGATGAGAAAAAAATTTATCGACATTGAACGGGTAAAGACGGCGGCAAGTTTATTGCAAACGACAAGCCCGAATCAATTATTATTGGCGTCGCTTGACATTGCGCGATTGCAAATGGAGCTTGAAGGGCGCGAGAAAATTTTTAAGGCAGTCGAACTTTCCAAAAGACTCCGCGCAGAGATAAAAAAAATTCACGGATTGAAAACTTTCGACGCGGTTAAAGATTTTTCACTCGACACGACGAAAGTAACCGTGAACGTTCAAAATTTGGGATTAAGCGGGCAAGAGGCGGAAAAAATTTTACGGAACGAATTAAAAATTCAATGCGAGTTATCGGACGCGGCGAATCTTTTATTCTTGATAACATATGCCGATTCGGAGAAAACAATTTCCAAGTTCCTTGACGCGCTTAAAGTGATAAGTGGTCAGGGGCAAGTGGTCAGGGGGCAGAAAGAAATTTTTTTATCGGGAGAAATTTCAATGGCGGCGTTGAGTCCGCGAGAAACTTTTTATTCTTCGACAGAAAATATTTCGATAAAAAAATCAGTCGGGCGAATCTGCGCGGAAGAAATAACATTTTATCCGCCGGGAATTCCACTCCTTATGCCGGGCGAAAAAATATCCGCGCAGGTTATCGAAATGATTCGACAATCAGGCGGAAAAGTTATCGGAGCCGCTGATAAAACGCTGTCGACAATAAAAGTTGTCAAAGCGCGGCGATAAAAGAATAAGAACTCATTCGCCAACCGTGCGACGTTGCCAAAAATTTTGTGCCGTCAAAGAAATCCTTGTTTTCTATGAAACCTTCAGCTGTCAGCAATTCGCGCAGGAGCGGATAGTTTGAAATCATTGCGATGAAAACTTTTTTGCTCCGCGCCTTTTTCAGCGTATTGATTAAATGTGACATGTCTTTAAAATTTTCTATCACAAGCAATTCATTGTTGGCGGCATTAAAGACAATTTTTATCGGCTCGACATACTCCGCGAATGAAATGAACGCTCTTT
>JAFZIQ010000199.1 GCA_017554285.1 Selenomonadaceae bacterium | reverse complement strand
TAGTCGTAAGCAAAAGTGCCGTCGCGTCCGTAGCCGTGAATTAAAATCGCCCAACGGTTGGTCTCTTCGGCGGGAGAAAATTTTTTGGCGTGAAGTGTCAATCCGTCAAAACTCTCAAGCGTCCAAACTTCGACTGGGAAATTCGGAGCGGGCGGAGCTTTCAAATTCGGGTCGGCAATATTCGCGCAAGCCTTAGGCGGTGTTAAATCTTCCCCGCGTTTCAAAGCAAAGTCGACAAAATAATTTCCGACAAAATATCCCGCGCAGATTAAAATTATCAGAGCGGCTAAAATTTTTTTCATGAGCAAAACTCCTTAAACGCCAAAGGCGGAAGCTTTGAACTCCCGCCTTTAAACTTTTTGTTAATCGGGTTGACAGGATTTGAACCTGCGACCCCCGCGTCCCGAACACGGTGCTCTACCAAACTGAGCCACAACCCGTTAAAACGTTTGACATTATAACAGGCACTTTTCCAAATTGCAAGCCCTAGTTCAAAATAAAATTTAGCAACTCGCCGTTCAGTTCGTCTACCGTAGTGAAATAATCGGCTTCTTGCGCAAGCGAATCCATTTCACGCAAAATAATTTCCTCAATCGCGTTGCTAACAAAATTTCCGCCAGTAACACTAAAAACAAAATCCGCCAAGCAATTATAATGTATGTTGTAGCGATTTTCGTAAAGCAAGTGAACCAAATATTTTGCCAAGCCCGCTTGCAACGTCGTGAAGGTGTCAAAATTTAAACTCGCCCGTTGTTCGACTTCATTCAGATTGTAAGACGCCCAATTTTCCAGCGCGGCAACGTTAGGAAAATTTTTTTCGTTCTCAAGCTCGGAAATCGCCTTAATAGAAATCGTTCGCATGACTTCCACATATGGCAAATTAAAATAACTTTTTGTCGCCTCGTCGCAAAATTCACGTTCCCTGCCCGTCAAATCGCCGCAAGGATTGTATTCTTTTTTAGTCAAAGTAATCACTCCTTTAAATCGGTCTCGTAAATTTCATTCAAAAGTTTTTCCTGCTTATCCTTGCTCGCCTGTTCAAACGACCGTTTGGCAAAAATGTTCGGAGCCGCCGCGCCTATTGCTATCGCCAAAATTATCAACAACGCGTCGACGCCCGATTGAACCGCCGATAAAAGATCGTCAAGCGAAATGCGACGAATATTTATCAGCGCGAATAAAAAACGGTAGATTAAAACGCCGGGCACAAGCGGAATTACCGCCGGCACGACCAAAACCAATGACGGCGTATGGAGCCAATGAACCGCTCGCATTGCAACAAGACTGACTAAAGTCGCGCCCGCCAATGTTCCGACTTCCGAACTGAAGCCCAATTCAAAGATAAAAAAATTTCTTGTGCAAACGCAAATTGCTCCGCCCGCCGCCGCCGCGTATAAAAGTCTCGGAGGCAAATTGAAAAAGATTGCAAAACTCGCCGCACCGATTGCCGCCGCTATTGCGAAAAGTAAATAATTGCTGTCGGGGCGCATTGCCAAATTTGTAAAAGAATCGAAGTCCGCCATGCCGATTGCGAAGACAATTCCGAAAGTCATTGCGCCGATAATAACCAGCGTATGCATGATTCGTGCCGCGCCGCTTACCAAATATGTATTAAGAATATCGCTCAAAGCATTAATAATCGGGACGCCGGGCACCAAAAATAAGGAGGCAGCTATCAGCGGATGCCAAGGGGTGGCTGTCGGCAAAAGGTGTGACAAATAAGCGACAATCGTAGCCGTAAACGCTCCGAAAGTCATTGAGACATAGGGATTGATTCCGAAACGCTCGGCGCATTCCATTTGAATAATTTTGCCGATAAACGCGCTGACAACAGTATAAATCGCCGCGTTGAGGTCGCAACCGAACAGAGTACAAAAGGCTCCGCAACCCGTGCCCGCGCATAAAAACGCCAGCCAATGAGGATAACGCGGACGATTTGCGACGGCGTGAAGTTCTCCTTTGAATTCATCAAGCGTATAATGGTCGCGCAAAGCCCTCCATGTCAGCCGACTCACCGCAGAAATAATTTTCATGTTGACGGCGTGTTTAGGGCATTTTCTGAACGACGTATGCGAATGGTTTTCATCGCTGATATTAAGCATAAGCGTCGTATACATTATGTGCAGATGAAATTTTTCTGCCGGAATTCCCATATAAGCCGCAACCCGTTTCATATCACGGACGATTTGAGGGGTGTCTGCTCCGTTTTCCATAAGCAACTGTCCGACCGTCAAAATCAGCTCTGCCTTTTGTCCGATTTCCGTAAACGCATCGCGCAAAAGTTCCCGTTGTGCCGAGTAAGAAGTTTTGAAATCGTTATCTTCCATAAAAAAACCTCCCGCGCAGATTATATCATACACGAGAGGATTTTTTGATTGTCTAAAAAAAATTTTTAAGTGTCACTCCTGTGCGGAAGCCATTCGACACTTACTTTAATTTCTTCGCCGGCTTTTGCGTCTAAAGTATAGTTGTAAGGCTTATTGTGCCAAGTCGGAATAAGCTCATCGAATATGACTTCTCCATTCACAATCAACTTGCTGTAGTCAATCCAATAGGGAATTCGTTTAGAACGATCTGACGGATCGCGAATGTCTTTTCCTTTAAGTTTCAAGGTGAGTTTTCCGTCAACAGAAGCTTTTGCGACGAATTCCAATCTGCCGATATAAGATTGAATAAAGTAACCGAGATTGCCTTTCAGAAGCCACTTTGCCCTTGTTACTTTGGCTTTGTTGTCGGAAACAGAAATGATTTGGAAATTGCCGTTCTCTGCCTTTGTTTCCAGTTGAATGTCCAATCGTGCGGTAAAATAATCGCTGAACTTACGAATTAACTCTATGTTCTCGCTATGAGTTTTCTTTTCAGTATTGAGCGCGACTTGTAAATCAGAAATCAGAGTATCTTTCTTGGCGGATTTTGCTTGAATTTCTTCAGCGTTTGCCGAAACATTACCGGTATCGCCTTTATGCGGGAGCCATTCTGCTTGTACAATAATTTCTTCGCCGGCTTTTACGTCTAAAGTGTAACGGTAAGGCTTATCGTGCCAAATGGGTTTAAGTTCATCGAATACAATTTCTCCGTTCACAGTCAATTTGCTGTAGTCAACCCAGTAAGGAATGCGCTTTGATTTATCCTCAGGGTTACGAACGTCCAAACCTTTGAGGAATAAAGTAATTTGTCCGTCCGAAGTGGGTTTGGCGACGATTTCCATTTTCCCATTATAGGACTGAATAAAGTAACCGTTTTCATTCTTCTTTAGCCAACCGGCTCTTTTTACTTCGGCTTTATCGTCGGATACGGAAACAATTTGCAATTTACCCTCGTCGGTAGACCTTAATTTGATGTCTATTCTGGAAGTGAAATAGTCGCTGAATTTACGAATTAACTCAACGTCCTCGCTGTGAATTTTCTTTTCACTGTCAAGAGCGGCTTGCAAATCGGAAATCAGAGCATCTTTCTTGGCAGATTTTTCTTGAATTTCTTTAACGTCCGCCGAAACATTACCGGTATCGCCTCTGTGAGGGAGCCATTCTGCTTGTACAGTAATTTCTTCGCCGGCTTTTGCGTCAATATTGTACTTATAAGGCTTATCATGCCAAGCAGGCGTCAGCTTGTCAAATATAACTTTATCGTTCACGACAAACTTAGTATAACCGACCCAGTGAGGGATTCGTTTAGTTTTGTCTTTAGGATTATAAACAGAAATTCCTCCAAATCTAAAGCTAAATTTTCCTTCGGCAGTAGCTCTAGCGACCAATTTCAGTTTCCCAATATGGGATTGGATGATATAGCCGATGCCGTCCTTTTGAAACCAAGCGGGCTTTTCGATTTTAGCTTTTTCATCAGAAACGGAAACGATTTGGAAATCGCCTTGCTCTGTCTGTAATTTAATATCCAGCCTTGCTGTGAAAAGCTGTAGAGCTACCTCAGACGTAAGATAATTTATGAATTCGCAGAGCGTATCGAAGTCGGTATTAGCTTTTTTCTCGTTTGCAACGGCACTGAAAAGAAACGAAATAGCTGTACTTAAATAATCATTGTTAAATTTAGAACGTAAAATTTTGTAAATATCTTGGTTGGATAATTGTTTTCGCGCTTTATCGGTTCGATTGAAGACAGCCTCGAACTGCTTCTTGAATGCCGCAAAAAGATACTCGGGATTTTCCGCCAAGACTTCGTTTTTCTCTTCCAATTCATGTAAAAACTTGGTGAAATTAATATATTCAAAAAACCAATATGAAATTGATTCTTGAGGGTCTCGACTCTTTCGCGTAACAGATGTATTATAATTTCTATAAAAAATAAGCGGAGTTGGAATACGTAATAATCTCTTCGCGTGACAATGGGAATTTATAACCATAACAACATCTTGTGCAGTGGACAAATTCGGGAAGGTAATTTTATTTTTAATCAAAAACTCTCGCCGGAAAAATTTTGACCATGATGCATAGAAAGTTCCTTCATCGCCTATCAAAAGAAGTCGATCAAGATTTTTATTCGGATCGTCAACAATTAATTCCGTTTTATCCTCTCGATTTTCCTTAATTAATTTTTTATTCAAGCCGTCTCTGCACAGTGAAATATTATTATTCGGTCTATTTACGTAGTGAGTGCCTTCGTAAACAATATCAGCATCATATTCTTTTGCAGCATTGTACAAAGTTTCCAAAGCAGTCAGAAGTATAAAGTCATCGGCGTCTAAAAAAAGAAGGTATTGCCCATTTGAGAGAGAGATGCCGATATTTCGCGGCTCACCACCGCCGCCTGAATTTTTTTCGGTATGAGTTAAAGTCAATCGCCTACCGAATTTTAACGAATAATCTCTGACAATCGCAACTGAGTTATCGGTTGAGCGGTCGTCAACTACAATAACCTCGAAGTCTTGAAACGTTTGCAACAACAGACTGTCTAAACACTCGCCAATAAATTTCTCCGCATTGTACATTGGAATAATAACCGATACGGCATAAGTTTTTCTGGGGCAAAGGTACGTCCTCAAATAAATCACTCCTTCTATCAAAGCGATAAAATTAAATTATGTCTATTTGTGCGATTTGCCCACATCGGAGAATAAAAGGAAGATACGTCAAAGAAGTGTTTGTCTTCCCAAAAACCAAATTTATTCAACATCGAAGAGATATTTGGGATTCCTATGAAGAAAATTCTCTTATCTCTTCCGTTCTCCATTAAGCTTATTAAATATTCCAACCAGTCTTCGTTTTCGAGGTCGACTATGATAATTTCTTCTTCGTAGCGAACAAAAAAATTTTTCTCGATTTGGTCGGCATGTTCCTCATCGACAATAAAAACACGCTCCTTATCTGAGGGCACAGAAAATGGCAACATTGAATCTTGTGTACCCTTCAGTATTTTATCCAGCGTCTCAACGCTGAACCATTGTGTCTGGATAAAATAATTCCACCAGAGTCGATTATACGAATCGTCAAGGTTAAACCCCAAAGCAAATTTGTTACCTGCGTAGTGATAAATTTCTTTCCCAACGGAAAAATTCCCGTTAATACGATCATTCTTAATCAGACGATTGAACTTCACTGGCAATTTAAAAGTTCGTGTCTCAAAGCAATAATTTAAAATCTCTTGATCAGCAAGATGATATTTGGGATGCTCACCAATAAATTTCATGCCTTTCGAGATATTATCGTCTTCCTTACGTAAAACTTCCAGATTCATTACGAGAACGCCCGAATTAAAATAATTTTCTTCTTTTACAATGCCATCATAACACATGCGAGATGCTTCTTTAGGAGACGCACCTTGATCGACTTCTAAAACCACAGCGAGAGGATTATTTCCCATTTCAATCTGCCAGAGTTCATTAATGTCTAAGTTGACGATAATATCTGCATCAAGGTAAACTGCTTTTTCAATTTTAGCAGGAAGAATATGAGGAATGAAAAATCTGTAAAACATCGCGATACTAAAATGACTCTTATCAATTTCGGGAAAGCATTCGTGTATTTTTGCAATTCTGTCCGCGCAAAGCTCCTCAACATTGTAAAATTCTACGAGCTGATTATAGGTGCTTACGAGGGAAATAAATTTATTGCGATTGTCGTCTGTCAGCGTGTTGTCATGCAGTATATTAATCGTGATAGAGCGGGGGGGGGGTATCATGATTTTTAAGCATAGAAAGAATCGCCGTGCCGATGAATTTTGAATAACGCCCCGACTTGTCGTAAAGAGAAAAACAAACATGAATCATAAAATTCCTCCTTGCTTTATTTTTATTCGGATGACCAAAATTTTTCAGCCAATAATTTTCTTGCATTATAACAGATTGACGTCACCTTTTGTCAAGAAAATTTTCCTTACGCATTACACGTTGCGCATTCCCGATTGTTGTAGTATATTGACGGGCGAAACTGAAATTTGAAGGGAGAAAACTTTGTGAGGACAAACAGCTTAATCAAGTTGCTAATCTGTCTTGCGGTAATCGTGGCAGTGTTTGTAATTTTCATAAGACCATTGGCGCATTCGATAAGACAAGGGCTTGACTTGCAAGGCGGTACGCACGTCGTCTTACAAGCTGAGGACACAGAAATTGCTTTGGTCGACGAAGACGCCATGCAAAGAGTAGTTTCGATAATGGAGAAGCGCGTCAATGAATTGGGCTTAACCGAACCGATAATTCAGCGCGAGGGCGAACGTCGGGTAATAATCGAATTGCCGGGCATAAAAGACCCCGACAAAGCGATTGAGACTATCGGTAAAACGGCAATGCTTGAATTCAAAGACGAGGCGGGCAATACGCTTTTGACGGGAACCGATTTAAAAGACGCGCAGGCGGCTATGAATCAGCAAAACGGTCAATGCGTCGTCAATCTCGAATTCAGCGACGAGGGTGCACAGAAATTTGCTGACGCGACGTTGGAAAATGTCGGAAGGCAAATTGCGATTCTGCTTGACGGAGAAATCTTAACCAATCCCGTCGTCCGCGAGCCGATACTCGGCGGCAGAGCCGAAATTTCGGGACAACGTGACTTGGAAGAAGCACAACGCTTGGCAGTCTTATTGAGGAGCGGCGCGTTGCCTGTTAAAGTCAACATAATCGAGACGCGGACGGTAGGACCTTCGCTCGGACAAGATTCAAAGGATAAATCGGAATTCGCGTTCGTAATCGGTATAGCGGCGGTGTTGGTTTTCATGCTGTTATTCTATCGCTTGCCGGGCTTTATCGCGGATATAAGTTTAATGGCTTATACGTTAATGTTGCTCGGAACTTTAAAAGGCTTGGACGCGACTTTGACATTGCCGGGCGTTGCGGGAATAATTTTATCAATCGGTATGGCGGTCGATGCGAACGTCCTGATCTTTGAACATTTCAAGGAAGAATATCGTTTGGGCAAATCGATTCGGCTTGCAATGGACGCGGGCTTTAAGCGGGCGTTCACGACAATTTTTGACTCGAATATCACAACGATAATTGCGGCGGGCGTTTTATTCTTATTCGGCACGGGCACGATTCGCGGCTTTGCAATAACATTAGGTTTGGGCGTCTTGCTGAGCATGTTCACGGCGATAACTTTAACGCAATTCATGCTGAAACTTTTGGTAAATTCCAAAGTAGTCGAAAGTCCTTCGGCATACGGCGCGGACGGCTTTGTCCTGTTCGACGTTGCAACGGAGGTGAAGAGATAATGCCGAGTTTTGATATTGCCGGTCGCGGTAAAGTTTGGTTTGTAATTTCGTTGCTCGTGATTATTCCCGGATTAATTTCTATGGTAACACGCGGTTTTAATTTCGGAATTGATTTTACGGGCGGCACGATTATTGATTTGAAATTTGAAAAGCCCGTAGCAATCGCGCAGATTCGCGAGACGTTAAAGCCTTTCGGATTGGACGGCGCGACGATTCAACTTTCGGGCGAAAGTTCCGACGTTGAGACTTCAACGGACGTTATGATTCGCACGGTTGATTTGGAAGAAGTTCAGCGCAAGGAAGTTATGGCGTCGATTCGCGATAAGGTCGGCGGCTATGAAGTCATGCGCGAAGAAAAAGTCGGCGCGGTAATAGGCAGCGAGCTGATTTTAAATGCGGTAATGGCTCTGGTAATTTCTTGGGTGCTGATAATTTTATACGTCGCTTATCGCTTTGAATTCCGATTCGGTATCGCGGCGGTGTTGGCATTGGTTCATGATATTTTGATAGTGTTGGCGTTTTTCTCGTTCACACAGCGGCAAGTTGATTCGTCATTCGTGGCGGCGTTATTAACGGTCGTCGGCTATTCGATTAACGATACTATTGTTATTTTCGACAGGATACGCGAGAATTTGAAGTTGCATTTCAGACGCGGCGGCAACGTTGTCGACTTGGTTAATCGTTCGGTTTATCAGACTTTGACGCGCTCGATTTATACGGTTTTCACTTGCTTATTCACGACGTTTGCGCTGTTTTTCTTCGGCGGCGAGACAACTAAAGATTTTGCCTTCGCGTTGATAGTCGGATTCTTCAGCGGCTGTTATTCGTCAATTTTTATTGCAGGTCCGCTTTGGTTAGAGCTTAGAAAGTTCGGCGGCAAGAAATAAGGAGGCTTGATTAATGGCAAAAGATTTATCAAAAAGATTGTATGTTCCAAATCCCGAAGAGTGGCACCGAGAATTAACGAAGAAAAGATTTTTTGATGACGAGCCGGAAGTAAAAGTCGTTGAACACGGGATCATTTTGCCGGCACGTCGCATTAAAGGAATAAGAGGTCTTTTTGAAGGCGGCGTTTGCGACAGCGACTTAAATTTTGTGGCGGGCTATTTTCGACAAAAGGGCGGTGGCGGAAGTTACAGATTTAATTGTATGGAAACCGCATATGCCGTCGACAGGGAAGATATATTGCAACTCGACGAGGACGTAATTTTCGGTGGATTTCTAGCGACGCATTTCGGGCATTTCATGATAGAGTGTCTGTGTCGCTTGTGGTATGTTCTTCAACATCCCGAAATCAAGTCAAAAATATTATTTGTCACCGGCAGGGTAAACGGCGGGCGTATGTATAATACAGAAATGCTGGAATTGATGGGTATTGAAAAGGAAAGAATAATTTACGTTACCAAGCCCGTACAGTGCCGCTCGATTATTGTTCCGGAGCAAGCTCAATATGATTGCAAAAGGCTTACGAAAGAATTTCTGATTCCGTATCTGGCGATAAAGTCAAACGGGAGACCAAGTGACCACAAGAAATTATATCTGACGCGAACGGGTTTTGAGTTCAAGGAGCATGACAATTCGCATATTTTCAACGAAAAATATTTTGAAGACTTTTTCGCCGCACGCGGTTTTGAGATAGTCTCTATGGAGAAATTAAAAGTCAGACAGCAACTTTCTCTAATCATGGGCGCGGATGAAATTGCGGCTACTACGGGCACTTTGACACATTGGGCAATGTTCTGCAGACCCGATACCAAATTTATTATGCTTAATAGGGTAAGCGAAGATACAGTACCGATTCAGTGTTTAATCAACAGTTTATCAAATGCAGATTATTACATTGTTGATGCCTCGAAGAATTTCATGTATGCAAATCGAATGTTGGGCACACTCTTGCTTGGTTCCAATAAGTTCTGGAAAAATTTCGTGGCGGATTATTTCGGTGAGAAAATTTCGGAAGACGATGACAAAGCATATATCGAAAAATCTTTGGATGAGTACATAGATTTTTGGTACAGTCAATATTCTGAATCAAAAAATCGAGTGATTGGCTCGCTAAAAAAAATGTGCACTCGTATTATTATGTTGGAAAAAGAACTCAGCGCAGATCGACCGTTGCTTACTTACATAACTCATGTTAGCAATAAGGGCTGGAGCACTTGGAAGAAGGAAGAACAAAACAGTAATCCTCCGGATGAACTTCAAGACATTCAGGCGATAAAAATAAATTTCACCAAGTCTTTCCACGAAATCTATTACTCGGTCTTCTATAGCGAAGCTGAAGGCTGGTCAAAGGAAGTCTCATCGGGCGAAATGGCGGGCACGATCGGTAAAGCTAAGGCAATTATGGGCATAAAAATTCGGCTCGACAAGACCGGAGCAAATAAATTTGACATTTTGTATCGCGTTCACAAATTCGACGGCACATGGACTAAGTGGGCTAAAAACGGCGAGGAACTCCTTTCACAGGGCATAAAATTAAATTCGATTCAGATAAAGTTGGAAGCTAAAATTTGAGAAACAAAAAAGCCGCTCAGAAAAAAATCTGCGCGGTCTTTTTTTATCTCTTGAAAGTACAATTATTTGCAGTACAAAATCATTTCGTAGGGAGAGGGCACAAAATAACTGAGTCCTAAATATCTTAAAACAGAGCGTTCGTCATCGTCCATTGTGTAATTCGTGCAATCAACTTTGTAATGACGGAATTCAAATTCATAATCTGTGCGCAGGGATTTGATATAGGTTGCGAGTGTCCATAAATCTTCAGGTTTGTGGTAAGCACTGACAGCCATTTTCGGCTTAAAATCTGTAATCGTCTTCGCCGCGCCGTGCAACATATCAAGTTCCGACCCTTCAATGTCAAGCTTGATATAATCTACGCGAGGCAAATTTTTTTGCGCAACATAAGTATCCAAATCAACAAAATCAGCCGTTAATGCACCGTTTGAATTTTTTCGACTGCCTGTTCCGAAATAAAAATATTTTTCTTTGCCTGCTTTATCGCTTAAGCCGAGATTCTCAAGGGTAATGTCGCCGTTAAATTTGTTTATTCGAGTCGCGCAGTTTTTATAATTGGTTGCATCCATTTCAAAAGCGAAAACTTTTGCACCGAGTTTGGAGAATTCAACAGCTGTTCCGCCGTCATAAGCTCCGCCGTCAATCGCAATATCTCCGGCTTTCGGATAAAATCCGTTCAAAAAGTATTGAGCTTCGGGCGCAAATCGATAATCGCTTATTTTGCCAGTCAACCGTCCTTTAATTGCCGCTCGGAAAACTTTTTTGGATTCATCACTGCCAAGCATTTCATAAACTGAATAAAGTTCGGATAAATGTTTCATTACGGAAGAAAAATTTTCACTGTCAGAGACAGTTAAAATTTCAATGCCGTATTGTTCAAAGTAAGGGGTAAACGCGAAGTCGCTAAACTTAAACGTCAAAAAAACTTCCTGCAGTTTAACGATAGAAAAACTTTCTTCGCCGAAACGCGGTAAATCTTCAAGCGTGATAACGGGAATGTCAACGAAATTTCTCAACGCATTTGCCTGAACGTCTGCAAGAACTATCGCGCAGGTTACATTTAAACCTGTTTTAGTAAGAGATTGAATATTTTTAACCGCATTGCTCGGTACCATGATAAAGCCGAAAAAAATTCCGCACGGTGTCTGATTTTTTACCATCTCTTCCAAGTGAATATTAAATCTTTCCTCGTGAAGCTCGGAAATCATCTTTATAAATTCTGCACTCAATTTTTATGCCTCCAGCTTTTTGGCAAGCAACTGATTAACAAGTTGAGGATTGGCTTTGCCTTTGGTGAGTTTCATAACCTGTCCGACCAACGCGCCGACTGCTTTTTTCTTGCCGCCGCGATATTCTTCGACTGCTTTGGGATTTTTGGCGATAACTTCATCGATAACGCCTTCAATCGCGCTGGTGTCGGTG
This sequence comes from Selenomonadaceae bacterium, assembly GCA_017554285.1. Taxonomy (GTDB): domain Bacteria; phylum Bacillota; class Negativicutes; order Selenomonadales; family Selenomonadaceae; genus Quinella. The sequence goes on along the minus strand of JAFZIQ010000199.1, from coordinate 27,241 downwards.
ATTTGCACAAGCCCTTTGTCCTTGACAATCTGCGCGGGCGAATCGGGCGATTTCCACATTTCGGCGAAAACAGTCTTTGCAATCTTACCGCTGATAGTGCCGTTCGCAATCAGTTTAATCATTTCGGCAAGCCTTTTAGCGTCGACAGGCGAATTTTCTATCGTTAAGCCGTCCGAATTGAGATTTTTGGACAAATCGCCCATTATCCAATTCGTGGCGGCTTTTGCATCGGCTCCGTTATCAATTACAGCGTCAAAATACTCTGCCATAGCACGCGAACTTGTAATAATCCCCGCGTCATATTCACTCAGACCAAAATTTTTTATCAAACGTGCGCGGCGAGCGTCGGGCAATTCGGGTAAAGACTTTCTAAACGCCTCAATCTCCTCATCAGTCGTAACTATCGGCGGCAAATCGGGTTCTGGCATGTATCTGTAGTCGTGAGCGTCCTCTTTACTGCGCATTGATTGAGTTATGCCCTTTTCGGGGTTCCAAGTGCGCGTTTCTTGAATAATCGTGCCGCCGTCGTCCAAAACTTCCGCTTGACGCTCAATTTCATAGTTAATCGCGTCTTCGAGTGCCTTGAACGAGTTAATATTCTTCATTTCGGTGCGCGTACCGAGTTTTTCACTGCCGACAGGGCGCAATGAGACGTTAATATCTGCGCGGAGGTTGCCTTCCTCCATTTTGCAGTTGCTCACGTCAATATATTCGAGAATCGACTTGATTTTTTCCATGTAAGCGCGTGCTTCGGCGGCTGAATGCATATCGGGTTCGCTGACAATCTCAATCAGAGGCACTCCGGTTCGATTATAATCGACATTTGAGCTTGAAGAGTCCTTAATCGTGTTTCCGCTGTGTACGAGCTTGCCCGCGTCCTCTTCCATATGAATTCGAGTAAGGCGGACAGTTTTGCGCTCGCCGTCAACGTCAATTTCAACGTGTCCTTCATATGCTATCGGCAAATCATATTGTGAAGTCTGCCAATTTTTGGGCAGGTCGGGATAGTAATAATTTTTCCTGTCGAATTTGCTGTACTTGTTGATTTTGCAGTTGGTTGCAAGCCCCGCCTTAATCGCGAACTCGACAACTTTTTTATTAATCGTCGGCAAAACGCCCGGCAAGCCTAAACATACGGGGCAAACGTGCGTATTTTGCTCCGCGCCGAATGTAGTTGCACAACCGCAGAAAATTTTCGTCGCAGTTTTTAACTCGCTGTGAATTTCCAAACCGATTACCGCTTCATACTTCAAATTAATCACCTCATAAGATTTTTCTAAGAGCCTTTCTCACTCTTCTTGCCAATGTTTATCAAAATTCCAATCGCCGCCATTGTGATTATCAGCGAAGTACCTCCGTAACTTATGAACGGCAACGGCACTCCGACAACAGGCATCATGCCGCCGACCATAAATAAATTCGCTATCGCTTGTCCGACTACTAAAAGCATTATTCCCATTGCCAAAACTTGTCCGTATTCGTCCTTAGCCTTGTTCGCAATTCGAGCCGCATAAACCGCAAACGCCGCAAATAATAAGAACACAAATATCGCGCCCAAAAATCCGTTCTCTTGACAGAAAATAGCAAATGCAAAATCTGTGTGCGCCTCCGGTAAATAATCATACTTGCTGACGCCGACGCCAAGCCCCATGCCCGTTAATTCGCCCGAACCGATTGCCGATAACGATTGCACCGTTTGATAGCCGATGTTTTGCGCGTCCGACCAAGGATCGTAAGTTATTTTCAATCGGTCTAATCGATAAGGCTCACGAATAATCAAAGCCGTAACTCCGAGCAAGCCCGCCAAGCCGAGTTGCATAATCTTTTTCTTGCTCAAGCCCGAAATCACCAGCATTAACAGCGGTATTCCCAAAATTATCGACGCCGTTCCCATGTCCGGTTCCATTTCCGTCAAGCCTGCAAAAACCGCGATTAACGCCATTTGTATCGTAAGATAATGCAACTCCTGTTCCAACTTTATCTTTAGCGAAATATACGACGCCGCTATCATTATCGAAACCAACTTTGCCATTTCCGCCGGCTGAAATTGCCCCATAGGTAACGGCAACCAGCGTCGCGCTCCGTTCACTACGGGTCCGAATATTAATACCGCTATCAAAGAAATGAACGTCGCCAACACCACAAACAAAATTATTTTGCGCCAAACGTGATAATCGAAATGCAAACACACTCCGAACGCTATCAAGCCGATAAATACGTTAAGGACGTGACGTTTTAAAAAAAAGTAAGGCGTATCGAATTCCGCCTCCGCAAAGATAAAACTTGAGCTGAATACATTTATCGTGCCCAAAATCAAAAGCACGACCGTTATAGCGATTATTGCTTCCATGTCGCTTGTCCAAAATTTTTTTCCGCCGGCTTGATTCAGCTCCTTTCTCGGAACTTCAGCCATTTAATCACCTCGTATTTCTTCCCGTCACTTTAAATATTTCTTAAGCATTTCAATGAGTTTCGGAATATCGAGCGGCTTGGCAAGGTGATCGTCCATGCCCGCCTTAATCGCATTCTCTTTATCTTCCTCAAATGCATTCGCCGTCATTGCAACTATCGGAACCGTCTTTGTATCCGCCCTTCTGATAGCGCGGATATTTCTTGTCGCCTCGTAGCCGTTCATTATCGGCATTTGAACATCCATCAAAATTATATCGTAATGATTCGGCGGCGAATTCTTAACCATATCCACTGCAACAGAGCCGTCGTCCGCGTCTTCAACGTCAAGTCCTATTTCCGTCAAAACCGCCTTTGCTATCTCGCGATTGACTTCAATATCCTCAACCAATAAAACGCGCTTGCCGCTGAAATCTGTCGACGCCAATTCATTTTGAGCATTCTTTTCTTGGTCGTTGCCGTGAATCGCTCGCGAAAGAGCATTCTTTAAATCCGACATGAATAAAGGTTTCGTGCAAAACGTGGTAACGCCTGCCGATTTAGCCTCGCTTTCAATGTCGGAGTAATCATAAGCCGTCAAAATTATTATTGGCGCGGTATTTCCCACGACGCGACGAATTTGCCTGACAGTTTCAATCCCGTTTTGTTCGGGCATAAGCCAATCGACTATATACGCATCAAAAGGATCATCATCAAGGGCACGTCCTGCGCGGAAAACTGCCTCACGCGGCGAAGTCGTCCACTCTGAACGCATTCCCATTTGCTTAAGCATTGTCGTTACAGATTCGCAAGTATTAAAATCATCGTCAACTATCAAGGCGCGCAGATTTTTCAATTCTTGAATCGGGACTTGCTTAACGTTCTGTTGCAACTTCAAATCAAGCGTGACGATAAACTCACTGCCTTTGTCCTTTTCGCTCTCGACGGTAATATCTCCGCCCATAAGTTCAACCATTCTTTTGGTTATCGACATGCCAAGCCCCGTGCCTTGAATACCGCTCTTCGTCGAAGTTTCTTCGCGTTCAAAGGCGTCAAATACATGTTTCAAAAATTCCTTACTCATACCCAGCCCGTTATCTTTAACGCGGAATTCATATTTTGCATAACCCGGCATTTTCGATTCGTATTGGGAAATGCGGAAGAAAATCGAGCCTGTCGACGGCGTGTATTTAACCGCATTGCTCAAAATATTTATCAGCACTTGATTAATCTTGAGCTGGTCGGCGTAAACGTCCTCATTCTTGACTTTGAAGGCGTCGATTTGGAATTTCTGTTGCTTGGCGGTTATCTGCGGCTGGATAATGTGAATCAGATTGTGCACAAGGTCGGAAAGATTGCATTCCTGTTCGGCGACTTCGACGCGCCCGCTTTCAATGCGGCTCATGTCAAGAATATCGTTAATCAAGCCGAGCAAGTGATTGCTTGACGATAAAACTTTTTCGAGCGAGTCTTTAACTTGATTGCGATTTTCAAAGTGGCGCAATGCCAAATTCGTAAAGCCGATAATCGCATTCATCGGCGTCCTTATGTCATGGCTCATATTGGAAAGGAAAGTTGTCTTTGAGGCGTTGGCATGTTGCGCTTCGGCGAGCGCGTCCGCAAGCTCCTGATTCCTTGCCAAAGTCGCATGGGTTTCTTCATCAACATTGGCAAAGCCGACGCCTACAGCGTGCATTCCCTTATCGATTCGGGCTATGCGAAGCATCATAAAATGTTCTTCGCCGTAGTGAATCCAAAGATAGCGATGAGAAATAATATCCTTATCGGCAAGGCGTTCGCGAATCTTTTCGGGATTAATAAAATCCAAAAGTTCTTCGCGGTCGGTCGGGCTGACGTATTCTTTCGCATAAGCCGCCATAGCCTCTTGGAATTTTATAACGTCACTCGGTTTGCGATTAAGTTGCGCACTCATCTCCGGCGTCACGCGATAACAAACTGCCTCGTCCGAATCCAAATTCAAATGATAAACCAGCCGATAATCAACCGTCAAAGCTTGAATCATTTCGCTTTGACGACGACGACGCCTTTCCTCCGTGAGTATTTTTGTTTGCAAGCGAAGTTTTTCTTCCATTTCCTGACGCTTAACCCGGTTTTCGGTCTCAATGGTATTTTTCAAGTGGAGGAGCGCGTTATTTTTCCGCGTCTGCAAAATTATCAGCGCAAAGACAATCAGCATTGAGACGACAGTCATAAACGTAAGGAGCATGGAACGATTGCGCATTTCAATATTGAGTGTAGAAATTTCTTCTTCGATTTTATCTTCGCGAGCCAAATAGCAAAGCATCCAATTTGTTTTCGGGACGGGACGATAATAAAGGGATCTGTCCATGCCGCGATAATTGAAGGCAATCATTCCCTGCTTGCCGTTCGCAAAATCGCTTTTGACATTTTCGGGCGAGTGTCCTCCATCAAAAGTTGCCTTCTCCAAAACCTTAAAGATATTTGAATTGCCGTCGAGATATTCCAAAACCGAATCAGTCAAAGAATCGCCGTTCGGGTGGTAAAGATTAAAGAAAGTAACTTCCCAATCGGTCGTGTAAGTCAGAATACCCTCAAGAAATTTTTCGATTGAAACTTGCAGGAAACAATTTTGAATCGGGACGCCCTCGAATTTGATATTCTTGACGGGGACGACGACGGCGACATCGGTATTGTAGGTAAAAATTTTCGGCTCGTTGAGATTTTCATTGGCAAAAAAATAATCGGAAGTATCGGCTAAGATACCGTCGGGCGTGAAAATTCTGCCGTTTACATCGACGAAGGCGAACAGGTCGACGCTGTAAAGAATTTTCATTCGGTCGAGGAAAGTCTTTAAGCTGTCGAGGTTTTTCAAATCGTTAGCCGTCAATGCTCTCAGTGCGGCTCGGAGATTATTTGTTCGGGAGCTTATGCGGGCGTTAAGGACTTGTTCGCGTCTGTCTGTCATCTCGCGCAGATAAATTTCGCCGGCTGAATGCACCGCCAAAGAAATACTGTTCAGGTTACTCCGATTTATCCAAAGCGTAGAGAAAATTAACAGCACGGCAATAATCGCGCCGCCGACTATCGCCATTGGAATTGTACTTTTCTCTTTTTCTTGTTCATGTTCATGCGTATTTTTTTCTTCCATGACTTGACCTCGTGAAATAGTTTATAGGCAGATTTTATAAAAATTGCTTGAAGATAGCAAGCCTAATTTTATGTCGTCCTTGAAAACTTTTCGCGGGGCAATTTTTTTATTGCATTTTTAATTTGCCGCTGATATATTCTAAAAAAAAATCGACAAGGAGGACGACCTTATGATTATAAATTTTATGAGGAAAATATTTGCGGTAATGAGTGCGCTGGCGATTTTATGTTCGCTGAACTGCGCCGCCGCCAAAAAAAGCGTTGCGGTTATGCCGCTTGAAAATGTTTCGGGCTACGACGAGGAAAAAGTCGCCGAGATTATGACCGAACAATTAATCGTTGCGATACATTCTGTCGGAACTTATACCGTAGTCGAGAGAACTCAAATGGGCGCGATACTTCGCGAGCAAGGTTTTCAAAATATCGCCGTCGACCCTGATAAAGCCGTTGAACTTGGGAAGTTAAGCGGCGCGGATTATACTTTGGTCGGCAAGGTGACAATGGCATTTATCGAACAAAATCCGACTGCGACTGCCATATCAACAATCGGCTCGGCTTTGGGGCTTGGAGGTATCAGCGAAACGGCGGGCGGCTTCGTCAACAAGTTCAAAGGGCGAATCGGTTTGGAATATCGGCTGGTCGATAACAAGACGGGCGAAATTATTACCGCCAAAATCGTTGAGGGCAATAAAAGCGGCTCAAGTGTGGCGAGTGCTTTTCACAACGCTTGCAAAAATGCCGCCGATAATTTTTTGAAAGACCTTGACAACATTAATCCTTTCCGCGCCCGCATTGCCGAAATTGACGGCTCGAACATTTACATTGATAAAGGTTCGGAAAGCGGACTTCGCCCCGGAGAAATTTTAATTGTCGTTCGCGAAACGGAGCCTGTCATTGTCAATGGAAAAGTTGTCGCCATGAAACAAAGTGAAGTCGGCAAAATTAAAGTTGTTGAAGTCAGTTCGGATTACGCGGTTTGCAAGACGGACGGATTTTTCGACGACGTTAAAAAGGGCGACATAGTTAAAAGGAGTTGACGACATGAAAAAGTTTGCGGTTATAATTTTTGCCTTGATGATGATAATCTGCGCGGAGGCGTCGGCTAAAAATGTGACGGTTACGGGCACGGGCATAACTCCTTCGGAGGCAGAAAATGACGCCCTTCGAGCGGCGATTGAAGATGCTGTGGGTTTGTTCGTCGATTCGGAAACGCTTGTTCAAAACAGTATGCTGATTAACGACCAAATTTATATGAACTCTCGCGGCTTCGTCAATGATTACGTCGTTTTGAGTCGCGAACAAATTCCAAACGGTTGGCGCGTTACGATTAATGCAACTGTCGACGATCAACCCGATTCAAAGCTTATGAACGAATTGACGCGGCTTGGTCTTATCAACGTTCGACTTCGCAATCCGAAAATCGCCGTCTACGTTCCCGAACAGCATTTGAATTACAGCGTCAACGGTTCGGGCGGCGAAACGGCTATTGTTAAAATTTTGCTCAACGCGGGCTTTTCAAACGTCGTCGAAGTCGGCACGGGCTTAAATTATCAAAGTCCTATGGCAATGAACGTTGCGCAGATGAAACAAGCCGCCGAAAAATTCGGCGCGGATATTATGATTGTCGGAGAAAGTTTCAGCGAAGGCGTCGGCGATTTGGGAAATTATTTGCCCGGCAATCAAGTTACAAATATGCAAGCTTGCCGCGCTCGCGTCGAGGCTAAAATGTTTATCGTGAAGACGGGACAAGTTATCGCGGCGGACGGCAAATACGGTTCGGCTTACGACAATTCGCAAGCGATAGCCGCCAAAAAAGCTTTGACTTCGGCGGGCGAACAAATGGGCAATTATTTTGTCGAACAGATAACGGGCATGTACACGAGTCGTCAAGCCGTCGAGGTTATTGTTTACGGCGCGGACTTTTCCAAAATAAATCTTGTACAAAATGCATTGGGCAAAGTTTACCGCGCCAAGAATGTAAATCTTTCGAGCTATGAAGGCGGTCGCGCAGTTTTCAATGTCGGCTACGACGGTTCTCCGCAAACGCTCTTTAATGAGTTGCAAGCTTTGACGCCCGCCGAATTGGTTTTGCAAGCACTTGCTTATAACACATTGACAATTTACGTCAAATGATTTGGAGGAATTAAGATGATTGAAGTTGGTATCGGATTGGCGGCAGGCATTTTGATAATACTTGCGCTGAAATTTTTAATTGAGTTGCCGTTCAAAATCATTTGGAACAGCATAATAGGCGCGGCGATTCTTTACCTTGTGAACATGACGGGAATAATCATGATAAAAATTACGTTCATTCACGCGCTGATAGTCGGCGTGTTCGGAGTGCCGGGCTTGGTTTTGCTTGCGATTTATCTGAACTTCATCAAGTAGGGGCGATTAAATGGCTAATGTTAAACTGCTTGATTCAAATACGATAAATAAAATTGCGGCGGGCGAAGTTGTTGAGCGACCTGCCTCAGTTGTCAAGGAGCTTGTTGAGAATTCGATAGACGCGGGCGCGAAACGCATTGAAGTTGAAATTCAAAACGGCGGCAAGGCTTTAATCCGCGTAACCGATGACGGCGCGGGCATGTCTCGCGAAGATGCCGTTCTTTCTATTCGACGCCACGCCACAAGTAAACTTTCAACCGTTGCCGACCTTACTCAAATTGCCACTTTGGGATTTCGCGGCGAGGCTCTTCCGACGATTGCCGCTGTATCGAAATTTATTTTGCAAACACGCCGCGCAGATGATGAACTCGGTACGAAACTCACAATCGACGGCGGGAAAATTATTGATACTCACGAAGTCGGTTGCAAAGTCGGCACAACGATTTTGGTTGAAGATTTATTTTTCAATACGCCTGCGCGGCTTAAATTTTTAAAAGCGACTCCGACTGAGGCGAATAAAATTAATGATTTCGTCGTCAAGCTCGCGATAAGTCACCCCGAAATTGTTTTCCGATTCATAAACGGTAATCGAACGACGATTGCGACGCCGGGCAACGGCAATGTTTTTGATACTGTCAGCGCGATTTACGGTACGGAAGTAGCCGATTCGCTTTTGCCTTTGGAGAGTAAAGGCGACAATTTCAATCTGAGCGGTTTTGTAAGCAAGCCCAATACGGTAAGGAGTTATCGCAGTTGGCAGACGTTCGTAGTTAATGGGCGCGTCATTGATAACAGAATGATTGCAAAGGCGATTGACGAGGCTTATAAATCGCTGATTCCCAAATCGGGTTTTCCGTTCGTCGCGCTTAAAATCGACGTGCCGCAAAATTCAATCGACGTAAATGTTCATCCGCAAAAGATTGAAATAAAATTTGAGGACGAGAGTAAAATTTTTAAGACGGTTTATCATGCGGTGATAGACGCTGTTGAAGGCAAGCGCGAAACAATCGAACATGATTTAACCGAAGTAGCCGCCGCGCCCGAAACTCCGCACTTCAAGCAAATAAATCTTGTCGAGGAAGTTCAAGAGGATAAGCCCGCGCAGAAATCCGAGCGCAAGAAAAATCCCGATGACGATTTGGATTTTGAAAAATCCTTAACGACCGCCGATAAAATCGAAAAAATTCCGGAGCCGCAAAAAAAATCTGAGCCTGTCGAAAAAATTTCCAAACCCGTCGAAAAATCCGAATCCGAATCATTACGCATTGCGCATTCCTCATTACGCATTGACCTTGAGCCTATCGGACAAGTGGCGCGTTGTTACGTGGTGGCGCAGAGCGGCAACGATTTATATCTTATCGACCAACACGCGGCGCACGAACGGATTCTTTTTGACAAGTTAAGCGGTTATGCAGAAAAAATTCCCGCGCAGGGCTTGTTGATTCATCGCGTTATGAAATTTGATTCGCGAGAGGCTGAACTTATCGAACAAAATTTGACAGTCTTTGCGGATTTGGGCTTTACAATGGAGCCGAGCGGCATAAATGAATTTCGACTTATGGAAGTTCCGGTTGACGCCGCCGATACCGATGCGGAAAATCTTCTGCGCGGAATTATCGAAGAAATTTTTAACGGCGTGAACGATTCAAACGACATTGCAAAAAAAATTCGTCAGGCGGTTTTGGCGACGACTGCTTGCAAGGCGGCGATTAAAGCGGGGCAGGAACTCAATCTTCGGCAAATGGAAATTCTTTTAAAGGAACTTTCCGAAACGCCGCACCCTCATACTTGTCCGCACGGCAGACCGACGATTATAAAATTTTCTGCCGCCGACCTCGCCAAAATGTTTAAACGCACTTGAAAATTTTTAAGCCGTTGTTTGACGGCTTTTTTTATTTTAACAGGAATTTTTCATTGCGCGTCAAAATAATTCGCAGTCGTATAAAAAGGAGTGGTTGGAGTGAAAGTTTTACCGATTAACGGTTCGCAGGGTTATGTGAGATGAAAATTTATCGTCCTGCTTACATTAAAAATTTCAAGTGCAACGGTAAAAGTTGCGGCTCGCGTTGTTGTCGGGATTGGAAAATTTTCTTGGACGACGAAACGCGCCAAAAATATTTAACGTTACCCGACCGAGAGGAAATTTTCCGTGTGGTTGATGAGTCCGCGCAGGTTTTCAAAATGCAAGAATCGGGTGCGTGTCCTTTCCTCGACGAAAATTTTTTATGCAAGTTGCAACTCGAACACGGCGAAGATTTTTTGCCCGCAATCTGTCAAAGTTTTCCGTGTGTAACTTACAAACTCGGCGAAGAAATTTTTATTCAGTCAATGACGCTGACTTGTCCCGTTGCCGCGATTTTAATTCTTCTGCGCGAAGAGCCGATAGCTTTTGAAATCGGCGAAGTACTCAAGGCGCGACAAATTTTTGACTTTACGGAGAGAATTTCGGAGGCAGAAAAATTTTTGGAACGTCAACAGGCGGCGATAAAAATTCTGCAACGGCGCGACTTGTCGATAAATGAGCGGCTTGAAAATTTCTGTGAATTCTTCGGCGAAAAAATATCTGCCGACTTCGACGAAAAAAATCACGCGACAACTTTGGCTGAAATTTTCGGCGAAATGTATGACGCCCATTTGACTGCAGATAAGAAGAAACAACTCGTCGAAATTTATTTGGCTAATCGGAAAGATATTCTTAATCAACTGCGCGAAAACTTTTCGACTGTGCTTGAAAATTATTTGGTGAACGAATTTTTCATGCGGCTTTATCCCTACGCGTTCAGAGGCGACGAGAAATTTAATTGCCGCGTGTTCGTTACGGTTTATCGGGCGATTGAATTTGCGGCGGTCTTAACGGCGATTGCAAAAGCGCGGTTGACGTTGGAAGATTTTTTGGAATTGCTCTGCGCCCTTAACGATAAACTCGACCACAGCAAAGGCGGCATGAATGCGATTAAAACTTTTGCCGCGTCTGAAGAAAATTTTTACTTAATGATTGAGAGATGACACTTATGAAAGAAATTTTGGAGTTACTGGAACACAATGCGCGACTTTCGACGGGTGAATTGGCGTCCATGTTGCAAAAGTCGGAGTATGAAATCGAAAAAGAAATTGCCGTCCTTGAGAAGGAAAAAATTATTTTGTCCTATGGCGCGTTGATTAACTGGGAAAAATTCGGCGACGACTTTGTTACTGCGGTAATCGAAATTAATTTGACTCCGCAACGCGAAGTCGGATTCGACGCCATTGCCGAGAGAATTTATCGCTATGATGAAGTGCGGACGGTTTATTTGATGAGCGGCAACTTCGACTTGCTGGTTATCATTGAAGGCAAATCGTTAAAGGACGTAGCAAATTTCGTGGCGACGCGTTTGGCTCCGATTGAAGGCGTGACGCAGACGCGCAGTCACTTTATGTTGAAGGCGTATAAAAAAGACGGCGTGATAATGGAAGATGATAATCAAGACCGCAGGTTGGTGGTTGCGCCATGACGTGGAACGATAAATTATCGAATTCCGTTAAGTCGGTTGCGCCGAGCGGCATAAGGAAATTTTTTGACATTGCCGCGAAAATGCAGGACGTAATTTCTTTGGGCGTCGGCGAGCCGGATTTTGTAACGCCCTGGCCTATTCGCGAAAGTTGCGTTTACGGTTTGGAGCGCGGCTATACGAGTTACACAGCCAATCGCGGCATGATTAAATTGCGCGAAGAAATTGCCCGCCATTATAACGAAAAATTTAATGTCAGTTACGACGTTGACACGGAAATTTTGGTAACGGTCGGCGTCAGTGAAGCGTTGGATTTGGCGTTGCGAGCAATTTTAAATCCCGGCGACGAAGTTTTAATTCCGGAGCCTTGTTACGTTTCTTATCAGGCGTGTACTTTTATGGCGAACGGCGTTCCCGTCAGTGTGCCCGCAAAGATTGAAAACGAATTCCGAATCACGCCCGAAGAATTGGAGCCGTTTGTTACGCCGAAGACTAAGGCAATTTTAATCGGCTATCCGAACAATCCGACGGGCGCGATTATGGAGCGCGACGATCTTTTGAAAATCGCCGACTTCGCTGAGGCGCATGATTTGATTGTTATCTCCGATGAAATTTACGGCGATTTGACTTACGGCGGTGTTCATGAATGTTTTTCGGCTTTGCCCAAAATGCGCGACAGGACGATTCTTCTGAACGGTTTCAGCAAGGCATATGCCATGACGGGTTGGCGAATCGGCTACGCGCTGAGTAATCCGGACTTTATCGGAGCGATGACTAAAATTCATCAGTACACAATTCTTTGTGCGCCTATAACCGCGCAGATTGCGGCAGTCGAGGCACTCAAACGCGGCGAAAAATATATGCAAAAAATGGTTGACGACTACGACAGACGACGCAAATTGATTTACGACGGCTTTAAGACTTTGGGCTTGGACAGTTTCGAGCCGCGAGGAGCTTTTTATATTTTCCCCGACATAACTTCAAGCGGTTTTACTTCAGAGGCGTTTGCCGAGAAATTGATTCAAACCGAACACGTCGCCCTTGTACCGGGTACAGCTTTTGGCAAATGCGGTGCGGGACACGTTCGCTGTTCCTACGCCACAAGCATTGATAAAATTTCTGAGGCGTTGAATCGCATTGAACATTTCTTGAAGAATCACAAATGACATTGAAAATTTCCCCCAGAAAGTTACTTAATTCAAAGGAGGATGAACTTTATGGAAGGTTCAGTTAAACTGGTTCGCGAGGCGGTTGAAAATTATTTCGAGAAGGACAACTTAAAGTACGATCCCTTTGACGAAGACGACGTTGCGAGGACGGGCTTTGCAGTCAAGACGAAATTCGGGCATGTGGACGTTTTATTTCATGCTTACGACAGCCACCTTATCATTCACACGATAATTCCGATTAAAGCTGAGGCGGAAGATCGCACTAAGGTCGGAGAATTCTTAATGCGAGCGAATTACGGCTTGCGGAACGGTTGTTTTGATTTTGATTACGACACGGGCAGAATTTCTTACAGGACGGCTTTGTTCTGCGGGATTGAAGATTTTTCACCGCCCACTTACGAGCAAATTGATTATTCTATGTTGATTGCCCTTTCAATGGTCAAGAAATATGGCAATTCGCTCATGAAAGTTATATTCGGCTTGGTCGAGCCGGAAGATGCCATTGAGGAAGCCGAAGACAGCGAGTGATTAAAAATTTTTCGCAAAAAAAAGCCTCGCGCAGTTTGCGAGGCTCTTTTTATTTTTGATAGGTTCGTTTTTTTACAAAGTCGTCGTAACTCATGGAACGAGTATGTTGAGTATGCGCCCATTCGTGTTCGTTACGGTGAATAAAGCCGATAAAGATAATTGGTATCCACGAATAAATAAACAGCGGATAAAGCAGCAGATAAAACCACGATTTTAATTTGGCGCGGACTTTTATTAAGATAATCATTGGCAAGACGTATTGCGCAATCATGATAACCGTTAAAATTTGCGACGGCAGGACGGAATAAATATTTGTGTAAATCGTGCCCGTAAACATCTGAATGTAGCTCATTGCGAAGAAGAACGACGATAACATTAAAAAATGCGGTTGCAAAAGATAGAGGCAACCGTCAAATAAGCGAATATCTTTTCTGCGCCAACCTTCGCGGAGCATTTTGGGGATAAAGCGGTGAGCAACGTCGAATTGCCCTTGCGCCCAACGTTTTCTTTGCGTCCAAGACTGCGCGAACGTTAAAGGTTTTTCGTCGTAAACAATGGCATCGTGCGCCCAAGTCGTTTTCAAACCTTCGGCGAGCGATTTCATTGTAAATTCCATATCTTCAGTTAAGCAATTCGCTCGCCAACCGTGTTTTCTCAAAACTTCAAGGGTAATGCACATGCCGGTTCCACCCAAAACTGCCGACAAGCCGAGATTGGTTTTAGCCAAATGCGAAACGTAATCTATCGTCCAAAAAGCTATGGCGAATGTGCCGCTGACCCAAGTATCGTAAGGATTTTTGGCGTCGAGGAACCCTTGAATGATTTTGTCGCCCTTACAAAGCCGATTGTTCATTTCCATTAAAAAATTCGGGTGAACTAGATTATCTGCGTCGAAGATAGCAACGGCGTCATAAATTTTGCCCGACTTTTCCATTTCAAAAAGCTTTGCGAACATCCAATCTAGCGCGTAGCCTTTAGATTTTTTTGTTTCATCAATGCGCTTACAGACAATCGCGCCCGCTTGCTCGGCGATTTCTGCGGTATTATCGGAGCAATTATCGGCGATGACATAAATATCATAGAGTTCGTCTGGGTAATCGAGTGATTTTAAATTTTCAATGAGCGGCTGAATAACTGCGCTTTCATTGTGAGCGGCGATAAGCACGGCGAATTTTTTTTGCGGCGTTTTGATTTTAATTTCCTTACGCCGCCACATTCCGAAGAATCCTATTAAGCAGAGGTAGAAGGTAAAGAGGAACAGCACGGCTTGAATCGGAATCATGATTAAATCTAACGGGTAGTTGAACATTATCAGACCTGATTTCAAAAGTTTTAAAGTAGTCTAACTGCCCGCGCCGCGCTTGTCAAGGAAAGGCTGACGCATTTATTTTTCAGACTTTTTTTGGTATAATTAACGTAAAATTTTTGGGAAGTGTCCTTATGATAAAAAAATTTTTGGGTGCGTTGATTGCCGTGCTGATTTTGAACGTTTCAATCTGCGCGGCGGCTGAATTGGTTATTTTCCATACAAACGACATGCACGCACGAGTTCAGACGACTGACGACGGCGGAAAAAGTATCGGGCTTGCGGAAATGGCGGCGGCGGTTAAGGAAGTCAAATCTAAAAATCCCGCGACCCTTTGGTTCGACGCGGGCGATACTTTTCACGGAATGCCCATGATAACAATCAGCAAGGGTGAAAATATGGTTCTTCTCCTCAATGAGGCAGGACTCGACGCAATGACTGCCGGCAATCACGATTTTAATTACGGTTCCGCGCAGTTGGAGAAACTAAATAAGGAATTGAACTTTCCATTGCTTGATGCCAATGTTGTTCGCAAAGGCAACGGCAAAAGAATTTTCAAACCGTATAAAATCTTCAAGCTCAATGGAATTAAAGTTGGAGTGTTCGGATTGTCGACGCCGGAGACGGCTTATAAAGCTAATCCGACAAAATTAACGGCGGTTGAATTTTTAAATCCTGTCGAGACCGCGCAGATTATGATTAAGAAACTTCGTCCAAAATGCGACGTGTTAATTGCGTTAATGCATATGGGCGTTGACGCAAGCTCCGAATATACAGGCGAACGCATTGCCCGCGAAACAAAGGGCATTGATTTAATCGTTGACGGACACAGCCACACCGCGCTTGCCGACGGCGAATTGGTTGGCGATACTTTGATTGTGCAAGCGGGTTGCTACGAACATTTCTTGGGACGTGCCACCATTGAAGTTGAGAATCACAAAATCGTTTCCAAAAAGGCAGAACTCCTTGACGCCGACGAAGTTAAAGAAATTGCGCCCGTACCCGATAAAAATATTTTGACGGCACTTGTCGAAGTCAACAAACGCGCCGAAGAACTTTTGAATGAAGTCGTTGCTCACAGCGATAAACAACTTTCGAGTTATCGCTTGCTTGTAAGGCGTAATGAATCAGAGTTGGGCAATCTTGCGGCGGATGCTTTCCGTTGGGCGGCGAAGACAGATATTGGCGTCTGTAATGGCGGCGACCTTCGCTATGATTTACCTGCCGGTGATTTGACGCGCCGAGACATTATGGCTATTTTCCCGTTTGGAAACACTTTGCGAATCGCTGAAATTGACGGAAAAACTATTCGCGCCATGCTTGAACATTCGGTTGAATTTTATCCTGCGTCATTCGGCGGCTTTTTCAACGTCAGCGGTATGACTTTCAGCTATGATCCTTCGCAACCCGGCGGTTCTCGCGTAAAAGAAATTTTTGTCGACGGTCAGCCCCTTGATGAAAATAAAATTTACACGATTGCCCTGACTGATTTCATGACTGCCGGCGGCGACGATTACACCATGTTAGCCGGTTTGAAAATTATCGGCGAATACGGCAACAATGAGGAAGCTTTCTTAAACTATCTGAACGAAGTCGGCATGAAAGGCATTGAAGTCGGACGAATCACGCGCCTTAAAGACGTTCCCATTCCCGACGCCAAATAAGAGATAAGCAGTAAAAATTTAAACCCGATGAAAAATTTTCGTCGGGATATTTTTTATGCTATAATAAAAAAACCGCTTAAGCCTTGATAAAGTTTCTTCGATAAAATCTTTACCGACTGAAAAGCGGAAAGGAGGAAATTTTTTGGTCGAGGCGGCGTGACAATCAAGTCACCGGAATCTTTGAAAAGTGAATATCTGCTAACGGAGGATAGACTAAATGCTTTTCTACAAATTTCAGATGAGTTGCCATTGCGCAAGAAGTTCAATCGGAGGCGAACTCCCCGAAGACAGACGTACATGGAGAATGCAACTTGGCGATTTGAGCGCGGCACTTTCGGAAGGAATAGACGGCGAGAAAGTTAAAGTATTCCTTCACCGCGCCAGACAGAATTATTATCAAATGCTGGTCTCGGTCGACGGCTTTAAGGAATTGACTCCCGCAAGTTTAACGAGCCTCTTTGAAAAATTTTTTGCCGACCACGACGAATTTAAAATTAAGAGTATAAGAGTTGAAGACTTGGAAGAAATCACCGCCAATAAATTCGCCAAAATTTTCGACCGCGCCAATCGCTCCGATAACTTCAACTTCGATTATTATCAAGTCAATCAAGACTTGGGGCTTGACAGCTTGGAAAATCGGACGTTCAAATTGTCCGAAACTATTTGCCCCGAAAAACGTTTGACTTTTGAAAAGGCGACTTCCAAAGCCGAAAAACTCCTTGCCGACGAAACTTTTAAGGAAGAATTCAAAAGGATTTATGCAAAGGAAAATGCACATCATTTTTACGGACAGCCCGTCCACTACAAAATTATTGCCGGCAACAGCAATGCCGCATTGTCTTTATCCAATCTGCTTGTCGCCGCGCTTTATACCAATAAACGTCTCGTGAGCCGCAGAATTAATTTGATTAGCAACGTCAGCGAAAATTGCTATGACGAAGTTGACTTTGAAAAGATTCTTGAGAATGCGGCGGGCGGCACGGTTATAATCGAACTCAGCGGCGAGCGCGTCAACACGGGACAATTTGCCCATGCTTATGAAGAAGTTGTAAATTTCATTGCCGAGACCGTTAAACGTTTTCAGCGCAATACGCTTTGTATCTTCGTTGAACTTGCCGATAAGCCCGGCTTTGCTCCTCAACTTACTGCAAGGCTTCAGGACGATTTGCACATAATCGAATTGCACGAGGGCGCGGGCAATCGCGATACCGCCTTAAGTTATTTGAAAAAGTTAATGACAGATGACGCCTCCGCGCTTTACACCGACGAAGAACTTTTGGAGGCAATGGGCGATAAGCTGACTTTCAGCGCGTCCGATATTTATACCATTCGCGAAAAACTTTTCAACAACTCTTTGAAAAATAAAACCTATCCCGCTTATCGCGAAATCGACCGCTTAAGCATAACTTCCGAAGATAAAAGCAATGACGCTTACACCGATTTTCAAGATATGATCGGGCTTGTGGAGCAAAAGGCACTTATCGAACAGATTATTGCGGCGCATCGCGTTCAGAAAATGCGCTTGGATATGAATCTCGATAAGCAAAAGGCGGCTTTGCATATGTGCTTTACCGGAACGCCCGGCACTGCGAAAACTACGGTTGCTCGGCTTATCGCGCAGATTTTGGCTCGCGACGGAGTTTTAAAAACGGGTCGATTTGTTGAATGCGGTCGCGCAGATTTGGTTGCGAAGTATGTCGGCTGGACGGCAAAGGCTGTTCGTGCCAAATTCAGAGAGGCTCGCGGCGGCGTCTTGTTCATTGATGAGGCTTACAGCTTATCCGACGGCGAACACGCGACTTTTGGCGAAGAGGCGATTAATACAATCGTTCAGGAAATGGAGAATCACCGCGACAACGTGATTGTAATTTTCGCGGGCTATCCCGATAAGATGAAATATTTCCTTGACCATAACGAGGGCTTGCGCAGTCGAATTGCTTTTCACATTGATTTTCCCGATTACACGCCCGACGAACTTACGGAAATTTTTAAGCTTATGGCTAAAAAGCGCGGCTACGAAATTTCAGATGAAGTCGCCGAACATTGCAGGAAAATTTTCAAGCGCGTTGCCAAGAAAAAGAATTTCGGTAACGGACGATTTGTAAGGAATCTGTTGGAACAAGCGTGGCTTAAACAGGCTCAACGCATTATCAAAGAAAAAGAGGACGGCACTGTTACTAAGGAAGATTTGATAAGTTTCAAGGTTGAAGATTTTGATGTGAACGTTGACAAGAAATATAAACACGAACGCAAGTTAGGCTTTGTACTCTAAGATTTTTAGGGCAGTCTCGAAAAAAATTTTGAGGCTGTCTTTTTTTATGCTACAATCTGCGCGGAGGCGATTGCTATGAAAAAATTTTTAACAGTAATTTTTACGGTTGCATTTTTAATGAGCGGTTGCGGCAACGATTCGGCAAGTAATGATTCGTCAAAATCCGCAAAGTTACCGGCAATCAATAATTCATCGGAAGCCGCGCAGGTGGCGACAATGGATTTGGAGCTTTATGAATCTGTCGGTTCAATATCATACGGCGGCAGTTACGCTCTCAAAATCAAAGGCGCAAATAAGATTGACGGCGACTCTTCAAAGGGCGTGGCTGTTTTCGATGACGAATTGTATTTCCATTTCGATTGCAAGAATGATTTAAGCGTTTTCGGCGGGGCTAATCCGGCTGATTGCGTATCCGTTTACACGTTTGAAGGCATGACGGAAATTTGTCCGATAAGCAGTAAAGACGGACGCGAATTTTGGCTATTGATGACGGAAACGGGCGGCGGAGGTTGCTCAACATTAATCGGCGAGACGAACGACGGCAAATGGGTAAAATACTTTGAAGAAATGTACTTAAAGACAATGCGGAAATTACGCGATAAGTATCAACTGCCATCGGACACGGATTATTATTTCAAAGAAGTTTACACGGATGACGATGCGATAATTTTTGCTTACGAGCAATCAAAGACGAAAGAAATTTGCGAGATTATTTATACTTGGGACGCGGCGGCTGAAAAGTTTAACGTAGAGATTGAAGAATAAAAAAGCACGCGACTTTTAATGTCGGTGCCTGTAAAATTATTTGCGGGAATTATTAATCATGTGGTGCGTTCAATGCCTTCAAGTCGGATTGATTCGCGAAGACAATTTCCACGTCGAAATTTTGATTTATGCCGCGCCTTGCGATTATTGCCGTAAGCATTTGTTGAACATTTTCATTGGCGCGATTCAGAATCCCTTCTTGCAAGGCATGTTGCTTTTGGACTTCCAAATCCGCCGAGACGAATTCATTTTGCTCTTCGATTTTAATATTCTCCGCCAAAATGCCCGCGTCTTGGTGATGAATTTTGAACGAACTCACATCGGCATACATATCGAGAATTTGGCTGTTCGGCACGATAATTTTTACGCGATTACTCATCTCGTCCTTTGAAAAGCGAATTTTATCCAAATCACAGCCGCAAGTGATTGTTCCCGAATAATTCATTAAAAATTTTCTGTCGGTACCGGGCATATGCACGTTGAAGAACGGAATTTTTTTATCGTCATTGAACGAAATAACCGACGTGAAATTTTTTCTGACGGTGACGAGTTCTCGAACGTTTCTTATTTCCTCCGAAACAATCGTTTGCATTTGCTGAAACGTCATCGCCGTTGATTCGGCGTCCTTTTTACGTCTCATGAAAAGATAAACCGCCAAGCCTGTCATGGCGATAAGGACGACACAGATGGCAAGGGTTGATCCGAAACTTTGAGCCAAAACATTCGCCTCCCGAAAAAATTTTTTGAAATAAGCTCTTCCGAATTGATTAATTATACTGTAATGAATTTTACTGTTGGTGTTCCGGCAGGACACTCGCAAAAATTTTTTTATACGCAAAAATTCCCATTCATTATACCCCCCCCCCCCAGCCGCGTTGTCAAGCAATTATTAAAAAAATTGCCGGCGGCAGGATTTTTTTTCGCAATGAAAAATTTATCAGCGTAAAAAATATTCAGGAGATGTTTTGATTGAAAGAATTAATGTTGGGCAACAAGGCGTTGGCTCGCGGATTATGGGAGGCAGGCGTCAAATTTGTATCGAGCTATCCCGGTACGCCTTCGACTGAGATAACGGAGGAAGCCGTCAAGTTCGATGATATTTATTGCGAATGGGCTCCCAACGAAAAAGTTGCTATGGAATCGGCTTTCGGCGCGTCATTGGCAGGACGCAGAGCCTTTTGCGGACAAAAACACGTCGGATTAAACGTCGCCGCAGACCCGTTGTTTACTTTAAGCTATACGGGCGTCAATGCGGGCTTGGTCGTCGTCGTCGCGGACGATGCGGGTATGCATTCTTCGCAAAACGAACAGGATAGCCGCCATTACGCAATCGCCGCCAAAGTTCCCATGCTTGAGCCGAGCGATTCTGCCGAAGCTTTGAATTTCGCCAAACTCGCCTATAAAATTTCCGAAGAATTCGATACGCCCGTTTTAATAAAAATGTGTACGCGGGTTGCACACAGTCAATCAGTCGTCGAAACGGGCGAGCGCGTCGAAATTTCTAAAGCTTATGAAAAAAATATCGCTAAATATGTCATGATGCCGGGTAATGCTAAGAAAAGACACCCGATTGTTGAAGAACGATCGCGCAGATTGCTTGAATACGCCGAAAAAACTCCAATTAATCGCATAGAATTCACTACGAACGAAATCGGAATAATTACGTCGTCTACAAGCTATCAATACGTCAAAGAAGTTTTCGGCGAAAGCGCAAGCGTCTTGAAACTCGGCATGATAAATCCTTTGCCCGTCGAATTGATAAAAAATTTCGCGGCTAAGGTTAAAAGACTTGTCGTCGTCGAAGAACTCGACCCGATAATCGAAACTCATGTAAAAGCACTGGGCTTGACTGTCGAAGGCTCCAAACTTTTGCCGAGAATAGACGAATTCAGCCAAAATCTTATTGCGGAAAGATTAGGTGGCAGGATTCAGGTGTCAGGAGTCAGTTTGGAAGAACAAATTCCTGCTCGTCCGCCCGTTATGTGCGCCGGTTGCCCTCATCGCGGATTATTCTACTCACTTAAGAAACGTAAATGCACTGTGCTCGGCGATATAGGCTGTTATACTCTAGGAGCAGTGCCGCCGCTCAGTACGATTGAATTAACGCTTTGCATGGGCGCAAGTATCGGCGCAACTCACGGTTTTAATAAAATGCTCGGCAAAGACAGCGAAAATAAAACCGTTGCAGTTATCGGCGACTCAACTTTTATGCATTCGGGCATGACGGGCTTAGCTAACGTCGCTTATAATCAATCCAATTCAACTGTGATAATTTTGGACAATTCGATAACCGGTATGACGGGACATCAACAAAATCCGTCAACTGGCTTAAATATTAAGGGCGATCCAGCAGGTAAAATCGACTTGGAGGCACTTTGCCGCGCTATGGGGATTAATCGCGTCCGTATCGTCGATCCTTATGATTTAAAAGCTTGCGACACCGCAATTAAAGAAGAACTCGCCGCTCAGGAGCCAAGCGTCATCATTTCGCGTAGACCTTGCGCCCTTTTGAAAACCGTCAAGCATAATCCGCCACTTTACGTCGATAAAAATAAATGTATCGGTTGCAAATCGTGTATGAAAATCGGTTGCCCAGCCATTTCAATGAGGAATGAGGAATTAGCAATTAGCAATGAAAAAAATAATTCCTCATTGCACTTAAAGGCGGTCGTCGACCAAACTCAATGCGTCGGTTGTGGCGTTTGTAGTCAACTTTGCCCTAAAAAAGCTTTTGCGAGTACGTCGGAGGTTAAATAAAAATGGAGACTAAAAATATAATAATCGTCGGCGTCGGCGGACAAGGTTCATTGCTTGCAAGTAAAATTCTTGGACATTTGCTCCTTAACGAAGGTTTTGACGTAAAAGTTTCGGAAGTTCACGGCATGAGTCAACGCGGCGGCTCCGTTATAACTTACGTCCGTTTCGGCGATAAAGTTTATTCGCCCGTCGTCGATAAGGGGCAAGCCGACTTCATCGTTTCCTTTGAAATCTTGGAAACTGCGCGTTGGCTGTCTTGCTTAAAAAAAGACGGACAAATCGTCACGAATACCCAACAAATCGACCCTATGCCTGTTATCACCGGCGCGGCTACTTATCCTGAAAATCTCGTTGAAAAAATCCGCGATAAGGGAATTAAAATCGACGCAATGGATTGTTTGACTTTGGCAAGACAAGCAGGCTCGCAAAAAGCTGTTAATATCGTCTTGCTCGGTCGTTTGTCCCATTACTTTGACATATCGGAAACTTCGTGGCAAAATTCGCTTAAGGCTAATGTGCCGCCGAAGTTTTTGGAAATAAATCAAAAGGCTTTTGAGCTCGGAAAAAATTTCGGAGCTTGAAACAGATTTTTAGCAGTTTGTTTGAAAGAGGTAGTTTGAATGGGAAATTATTTTCAAGAAGAAATCGAGTGTGCGCCGATAGAAAAGATAAAGGCGTTGCAAGATGAATTGTTACCTAAACAGGTTCGCTACGTATGGGAGAATGTGCCGTATTATCGTAAAAAAATGGAGGCACACGGCGTCACGCCCAAAGATATTAAATCGACGGCTGATCTTTACAAGCTTCCGTTCATGTCGAAGGCCGATTTGCGCGACGCTTATCCTTACGGGTTATTAGCGGTTCCGCTGAAAGATTGCGTGCGAATTCACTCGACATCGGGCACGACAGGCAAGCGCGTTATCATTTTCTACACGCAAGAAGATATTGATTTATGGAATGATTGTACAGCGCGTGCGATTGTAGCGGCGGGCGGCACTAAAGAGGACGTTTGCCAAGTTGCATACGGCTACGGCTTATTCACGGGCGGCGCGGGACTGGACGGCGGCTCTCACAAAGTCGGTTGCTTGACTGTTCCGATGAGTTCCGGCAATACTGAACGGCAGATTATGTTCATAATGGACTTACAGGCGACGATTATCTGTTGCACGCCGAGTTATGCGGCTTATATCGGCGAGACGTTTAAGGAAATGGGTTATAAGCCCGAAGATATACCGTTGAAGGCGGGAATATTCGGCGCGGAGGCTTGGTCGGAAGAAATGCGCCATGATATAGAAAAAACTTTGGGGATAAAGGCTTATGACATTTACGGCTTGACGGAAATTAGCGGACCGGGCGTTGCGTTTGAATGTTCGGAGCAAAAAGGGATGCACATTAACGAAGATCATTTTTTAGCTGAAATTATCGACCCGGATACGGGCGAAGTCCTTCCCGAAGGCACTCAAGGCGAATTAGTTTTCACTGCTCTTGATAAAAAGGCTTTTCCGCTGATTCGCTATCGTACTCGCGACATTTGCACCTTGACAAGGGAAAAATGCTCGTGTGGGCGGACGCATGTGCGCATGACTAAGCCAAAAGGTCGTTCTGACGATATGTTGATTATTCGCGGCGTAAATGTCTTCCCAAGTCAGATTGAAACCGTGCTGATGAATAACGGCTATGCTGCGAACTATCAAATCATTGTTGGGCGCGTAAATAACACGGATACTTTTGAAGTCAAGGTAGAAATGACGCCCGATATGTTTACGGATAACGTTGGCGAAGTTCAAGCGCGCAGAAAAGTTTTGGAAGACGGTTTGCGGGCAATGCTCGGCATTAAGGCGAAAGTTACACTCGTCGCGCCCAAATCAATTACGCGCAGTGAGGGGAAAGCCGTCCGCGTCATCGATACCCGTAAGATTTAAGCTTTCAGCTTTCAGCTTTAAGCTTTTAGGATTAAGGTTTTTTCTGAAAGCTAAAAGCTCTAAGCTTAAAGCTCCAAACAGAAAGGAGCGCAAAAAAATGAGCGTCAATCAAGTTTCGGTTTTCTTGGAGAATAAACCCGGCACTTTGAATAAAATGACTGAAGTTTTAGCGTCGCACAACATTAATATCCGCGCATTGAGCCTTGCCGAGACCAGCGAATTCGGTATCGTGCGCATGTTGGTTAATGACGTGTTCGAGGCGACCAACATTCTTAAGGAAAATAATTTCGTCGCAACTCTTACGTCCGTTCTCGCTTACACCATAGAAGATAAAGCCGGCTATCTCAATAATCTTTTGGAAAAATTCAGTGAGGCGAACGTCAATATCGAATACATGTATGCCTTCGCGGGCAAGGAACATGCTTATATGATTTTCCGCGTCAACGATACCAAAAAGGCTGAGGCACTCTTGAAGAGCAAAGGCTTAAAATCTCTGACTCAAGAAGAAATCGCAGCAGTTTAAAATGCAACCAGGAAATAAGATTTAGGAATTAGGAATTAGCAGGGACTAGTTCCTAATTTTTTTCGGAGGTGACGCTGTGGACAGATATAAACTTATCATTGATGATGAAAAAATTTTCCCCAGACTTTTCGAGCAGACTAATTTGAATTTAAACGGTTGCACATTGCGCGAAGTTATCGTTTCGCCCGAAGAAAATATTTGGCAAATAACCGTTCTGACAGATAAAAATTTCGATAAACAAATTCTGCGCGACGCCGAAGAATTTTTACGTCAAAAATACGGCGCAGAAGTCGAAATTAAAAATGTAGTCTCTGCCGCCGATGAAGTTATCCAAGCCGAAAAAAAATCACCGCCCGCCGGTAAAGTGGTCAGTGGTAAGGGGTCAGTGGAAAGTGGTAAGAGGTCAGCTGTCAGTAAAAAAATTTCGGGCGACGTTATAAAAATCGGCAACATTAACAGGGAAGATATACCCGTTACCGTTATCGGCGAAGTCGGCGAGGGCGAAATGAACGGCGTTAAACTGCGCGAATTCAAAAACGGCACAATCGGCGTTTCATTCTGCATTACGGACGACACCAACGGCATTGTTTGCAAAAAATTTTTCAAGGCAGATAAAAAAGCCGACGCGCAACCTTTTGCCGACAGTCTCAAGGCGGGCAGTCTCGTTAAAATCGCCGCGACTCCCAAATATGACGATTACGCTAAAGAAATTGTCCTTTTTATCAATGCGATTGAACCTGTAGAAAAAAATCCCGCCCGCGAAGATATTGCCGAAGTTAAGCGCGTCGAATTGCATGTTCATACGCAAATGAGCGCGATGGACGCCGTTATTCCCGTCGAAAAGTTAATCAAAACTGCCGCCGATTGGAATTGGAACGCCGTCGCCATTACAGATCACGGAGTTATTCAAGCTTTCCCGAATGCCGCTATCACCGCAGAAAAATTAGCTAAGGCGGGCAAGAAAATTAAAATTATTTACGGCATGGAAGGTTATTTGGTCGGCGAAGATTTTAAACAGAAATTCGCGAATCATGTCATCATTCTTGCCAAAAATAAAGTCGGGCTTGCCAATCTTTACAAATTAATTTCTATCAGTCAGATTAAGTACATGTACTATCGCCCGCGTATTCCGAAAAGTCTTTTGAACGATCTGCGCGACGGCTTGATAATTGGTTCGGCTTGCGAGGCAGGTGAATTGATTCGCGCTATCGTGGCGGGCAAAGACGATTCCGAGCTTGAAGAAATCGCCAATTTCTATGACTACCTTGAGATTCAGCCGATTCAGAATAACAGATTTCTGATTAACAGTGAGGAGTTCCCGAATATAACGAACGACGAAGATTTACGCAATATCAATCTTAAAGTCGTCGAGCTGGCAAAAAAATTGGGCAAGCCGATTGTCGCTACAACCGACGCCCATTTTCTGAATAGGGAAGATTATATTTGCCGCGCAGTCCTTATGGCAAGTAAAGGTTACGAGGACGCCGACGACCAACCGCCGCTTTATCTGCGTACAACAAATGAAATGTTCGAGGAGTTTGATTATCTGGACGACGAAACGGCTTATGAGGCAATCGTCACCAACCCGAATAAAATTGCCGAGTCTGTGGAATTCTTAAAGCCCATTCCCGACGGTTTATATTCGCCGCAAGTGCCCGGCGCGGAAGAAGAAATCCGCGAGACTTCATATAAAAAGGCGCGTCATCTTTACGGGGAAAATTTGCCGCCGTTGGTTGAGGCGCGGCTTGAACAGGAGCTTAAACCGATAATCGCGCACGGATTCGCGGGACTTTATTTAATCGCGCAACGTCTTGTTAAAAAATCCAATGACGACGGCTATCTTGTCGGCTCGCGTGGAAGTGTCGGCTCATCATTCGTAGCGACTTTGACGGGGATAACTGAAGTTAATCCTCTGCCTCCGCATTATCGTTGCCCCAAATGTAAGTACAGCAAATTTTTTACTAAGGGCGAAGTCGGTTGCGGCTACGACCTTGAAAATAAAAATTGCCCCGTCTGCGGGCACCCGCTTATTAAGGACGGGCATGATATTCCGTTCGCGGTATTTTTGGGCTTTGACGGCGATAAAGTCCCCGATATTGATTTAAATTTTTCGGGCGAATATCAAGCGACTGCGCATAAATATACAGAAGTCCTTTTCGGCAAGCATAATGTTTATCGCGCAGGTACAATCTCGACCGTTGCCGATAAAACGTCATTCGGTTTCGTAAAAAAATATTACGAGGACAGGAATCAAAAAAAACACGGCTCTTTTATCGCCAAAATCGCTGCAGGTTGTATGGGAGTTAAAAGGACTACAGGGCAACACCCCGCCGGAATTATGGTCGTGCCTCGCGATATGGATATTCATTACTTCACGCCGATTCAATATCCCGCCGATAATAAAGACGCCTCGACCACGACGACGCATTTTGATTATCACTCAATCAGCTCGCGACTCGTTAAGCTTGATATTTTGGGGCATGTAGATCCGACTATGATTAGAATGTTGGAGAATTTGACTCACCGCGACCCGAAAACCATTCCGCTTGACGATAAGCCGACGTTGAGTTTATTTAATTCGACAAACGCGCTGGGAGTTACTCCTCAGCAAATCGGAACAAAGTCCGGAACTTACGGCTTGCCCGAATTCCGAACGAGTTTTACGCGAAATATGATTGACGATACTCACCCCGATTGCTTCAGTGATTTGGTTAGGATTTCGGGCTTTTCTCACGGAACGGACGTTTGGCTCGGCAATGCGCAGGATTTGATTCGCAACGGCACTTGCACATTGAAGAATGCGATTTCTGCCCGCGATGATATTATGATGTATCTGATTCATCACGGCGTTGACGCGCTGAAATCTTTCAAGACAATGGAGAGTGTTCGCAAGGGCAAGGGCATTAAGTCTGAAGTTGTCGAAGACCTTAAGGCGCATGAAG
>JAFZIQ010000198.1 GCA_017554285.1 Selenomonadaceae bacterium | reverse complement strand
ATTATTTTGAACAATATGGAAGCTATCGGGGCACACAGAACAATGTTAATCATAGCGCACAGATTGAGCGCGGTGCGTCGTTGTGATAAAATTATCGTCGTTGACAAAGGCGAAATCGTCGAGAGCGGTACGCATGAACAATTAATGAAACTCGGCGGACTCTACCGTTATCTTTACGATCAGCAAGAAAGCAGAGGTTAAAAGCTATGGGCAAATTTTGGAAATGGCTTGTTCACGGCGAGGAACGTGATAAAGAAACAGAATTCTTGCCGGCGATACTCGAAGTAACGGAGACGCCGCCCTCGCCGACAGGTCGACTTGTCATGTGGTCAATTTTATTATTAATTGTCGTGGCGTTGGCGTGGTCTTATCTCGGTCACATTAACGAAGTTGCGGTAGCGGCAGGCAAAGTTATTCCTTCGGGGCAAATTAAAACTGTGCAAGTTAAGAATAAAGGCATAGTCAAAGAAATTAATGTCGAAGAAGGGCAACTGGTTCAGGAAGGCGATGTTTTGGTAGTCCTCGACCCGACGACGACTTCGGCGGATTATGACAGCCTCAGAAAACGCGCCGCCTATTACAAATTGGATATTCAAAGATTGACGGCGGAACTTACTCAGCAACCGTTTGTTCCGGAAGAAGATCCCGACCTTGAGCCGCACGATTTGGCGGCTGAAATGGCTCTTTATCAAAGCAGAACTTCGGATTATCAAACCCAGCGTCAAAGTCGCGAAGACGTAATCGCGCAGAGAATAGCGCGTATGCAAGCAGCTCAAGCATCTTATGAAAAGTATGCACAAGTTTTGGCAATCGCGCAGGAAAAGGAAGCGCGTCTTGAAGAGTTAAGCGAACAAAATGCAATTTCACAGTTCCAATTACTTGAACAGCAACGTGAGACGATTGAATACGCAAAAAACGCGCAGGCAGAACTTGATTCGATTAACAGTATCCGCGCAGAGATTGCGGAGGCTCAGCAAAATCTTGCCAACGTCGACGCTTCTTATCATAAAGATATAATGACTGCGCTGGTTGAGGCTAAGAAAGAATATTACGCAGTTACCGAATCGATTAAAAAGGCGGAAGAAGATTCGCGTATGGCGATAATTTATTCGCCGATTTCGGGACGTGTTTACAATTTAAATATTCACACGCTGGGCGGTATCGTTACGGATGCGCAACCGCTTATGCAGATTGTTCCCGAAGATGCCAAGCTTGAATTTGAAGTTTATGCGGATAATAAGGACATAGGTTTTATCAAAGTCGGACAAGAAGCTGAAGTCAAATTCGAGACTTACAATTTCCAGAAATTCGGCATGTACAAGGCGGAAGTTCAAGAGATTAGTGCGGACGCCGTCAACGAGCCGAATAATCCTCAGCAAGATAAGAAGTTTAAACTTATCCTCGACCCGACGAGTAACGATATTAATGTTTACGGACAGCCGGCGAAAATCGAAGTCGGTATGAGTATCAGCGCGGAAATCAAAATTAAGGAGAAAAGAATCATTGACTTCTTCCTCGACCCGTTCCGTCGCTATACGTCCGAAGCTTTAAGGGAGCGTTAATCTATGGCTGAAAATAAAAATCCTACTCCCGACGATAAAAAAGTAGTACTTTCAAAAGGACAAGCTCCGCAGAAATCCGGCGGTCAAGCTCTTGGAAAAATTACGCCCAAAAAAGTTCCCAAAAAAAATGTTCCCGAAAATGAAGATCACGATATAAATTTGCTTGATACCGAAGTTTTAAAGAAAGAAGAAGGCGGCGTAGTCAACGGCATTGATACGGGAATTGCTTGTCTCGTTGCTATTGCGAAGTATTACAATATCCCTGCCGATTATCGCCAACTTGAGCGCGCTTACGTTTTGCATGAAGGCAGCGTTGATCTTATGACGCTTGTCCGAGCGGCTCGCGAATTGAAGTTGAAGGCTCGTAAATATGATAATCTGAAAGAAGATGACTTGGATAAACTCGTCTATCCTGTTTTAATCAGATTGCATTCGGGCAGAAGTGTCGTTATTACGACGATTCGCGACGGCGATATTTACGTTATGGATCCTGCTTTTTCTCAACAGCCCGTCAAAGTCGACCGATATAAACTTTTAATGGATTGGACGGGTTCCGCGATTTTATTCACACGTCGTTACGAACTCGACAAGAAGAAAGATAAATTCGGATTCAAATGGTTTATCCCTGTTGTATCCAAATACGTGCCACTTTTGCAGAACGTATTGTTTTTATCGCTCCTGTTACAGCTGTTGGGTTTGGCATCGCCGATTTTCACGCAAAATATTATCGATAAAGTTTTGGTACACAGAGCGGCAGACGCCTTAGACATTTTGGTTTTGGGCATGGTGCTTTGCACATTCTTTCAAAATTTCATGCTGGGATTGCGCACGTACCTTTTTACGAACATAACCAATAAAATGGACGCCGTTTTGAGTTCGCGCCTGTATAAAAACGTAACCTCACTTCCTGTCAGTTATTTCCAAAAATGGCAAGTCGGCGACGTTGTTTCACGTACAGGCGAGCTTGAAACGTTACGTTCATTCATGACGGGCAACAGCTTGACTATTGTCCTTGATATAGTCTTTGCGATTGTCTATTTTATCGTCATGTTCTTTTACAGTCGGGTACTCAGTATCGTCGTTTTGGTTATGATTCCGTTATTTGTGCTGTTGAATGTAATCGTTGCTCCGATTTTCAAGCGCATGATTAACGATAAATTTTTAATCGGCAGTGAAAACCGCTCCTTCCTGATTGAGACGATAACGGGCATTCACACGGTTAAGGCGTCAAGCGTTGAAAGTAATTTTATTCGCCGTTATGAAGAAATGTTGGCGCGTTTCGTCAAAGCGTCATTTAACGTCGTCAATCTTGCCAATATCGCGAATTCAATCGGTACATTTTTCTTCAGCATATTTAATCTTGTAATTCTTTGGGTCGGTGCCTATTACGTCATGGAAGGCGAGATAACCGTCGGCGAATTGATAGCGTTCCAGATGATTGCGGGGCAATTAATCGCTCCGATTATGCGCCTTATCAATCAGTGGCAACATTTCCAACAGATTCGCGTTTCAATGGAAAGACTTTCGGACATTATGGACGAAGATACAGAACCTGCGTTTAATCCTTCGAGGACGACGTTGCCGAGTCTGCGCGGAGACATTGCGCTTGAGAAATTGGCGTTCAGTTATTCTGAGGAAGGCGGCAAAGTCCTTGAGAATGTCAATATCCGAATACCCGCCGGCATGAAGGTCGGAATAGTCGGGCGTTCGGGTTCGGGCAAATCTACGCTTACCAAATTGATTCAGCGTTTATATCTCCCCGACACGGGACGTATTTTGATTGACGGCGTTGACATTGCGCAAGTTGAACCGGCATGGTTGAGGCGACAAATCGGCGTCGTGTTGCAAGACAGCAAACTTTTCAGCGGCTCGGTCGAAGAAAATATCCGTATAGCTTGCCCGAATGCTACGCATGAAGACGTTGTAAATGCGGCAAGACTTGCGGGCGCAGATGAATTCGTCAGCCAATTTCCGCATGGTTATGATACTTTTGTCGGTGAGCGCGGCAGTTTATTGAGCGGCGGACAACGTCAGAGAATTGCGATTGCACGCGCCTTGCTTTCCAACCCCAGAATTTTGATTTTTGACGAGGCGACTTCCGCTCTCGACTACGAATCGGAAAATATTATTATGAATAACATTGAGCCGATAGCCGAAGGGCGTACAATGTTGATGATAGCGCACAGACTTTCGACGGTTCGCGATTGTGATGCGATTATTGTTATTGACAAAGGACGCATAATTGAGGCAGGCTCGCATGATGAGTTAATGAAACGCAATGGAGTTTACGCCAAACTTCACCAAGCGCAGATGAGTTAAGAAAATTTTTAAGGAGAGATTATTACCGTGAATATTTTCATTTTACACCCGTCATTTCCCGCGCAGTATTTGAACATTGCGCCCTATCTCGCGAGCAATCCCGAAAACCAAGTTTTCTTCCTGTCAAAGGAGAATTCAATTAATGCGCAACTCAAAGGCGTAACGCTTGCACTTTATCCGAAACCGAATGAAAAATCGGAAGAATGGATTAAAACTTGCGGTCCCCTTCGTCCTGCGGCGGAGGCTGTCGTTGAAGGGCAAGCAGTTCTTCATGCTATGGAGTGGCTTCAAAAAGAAAAAAATGTTAAGCCTGATGTCATAATCGGTCATACCGGTTGGGGTTCGACGCTTTATTGTAAGGATATGTATCCGAAAGTTCCGATTATGGGCTATTTTGAATGGTATTATCGGGTTGAGGACAGCGATTGTTATTGGTGGCCCGATGAAATTCCGCAAATGCCAAATCGCATTTCGATTCGTACCCGTAACGCGCATCACCTTATGAATTTGGAACTTTGCGACGCGGGCATTGCTCCGACAAAGTGGCAGTACTCGCAATTCCCCGAAGAATATAAGCCGAAAATTCACGTCATACACGAAGGCATTGACACCAGATTTTGTTCGCCCGACCCAAGCGGCAAACGCCCCGGACTTGTGCTTGAAGACGTTGAACTTAATTTGCCCGAAGGCACGGAAATTATTACTTACGTTGCTCGCGGCTTTGAAATTTATCGCGGTTTCCCGT
>JAFZIQ010000197.1 GCA_017554285.1 Selenomonadaceae bacterium | reverse complement strand
TGAACATAGACGCCGAGTCTAAAGGGATTTCTTTAATCGGCGGTACAGGCAAGGATACTCTGATTAGTGGCGAACAGGAATTTGAGCTTACGGGCGGCAAAGGTAATGATGTATTTATTTTCAACGGCAAGAGTAACGGAAAAATCATGGACTACAGCCAAAAGGGCAAGGACGGTAGAGATAAAATTGTCATTGACAGTTTGCTTTCTTTCAAGGGTTACGAAATTGACGGCAACAACGTCGCCTTAAGTTACAATGACGGTGAAAATACTCACACCTTAACGATAGAAGGCGGCGCAGGTAAGGAAATAACTTTCGGCACGAAAAATTCAACGGTTAATATTTACCGGGAAGAAGGCATATTTGACAGCAACGGTAAGGCGATAAGTTTATCGGCTTATTCGGAGAAGTTTGAGGCTACGAAAACTTATTCAAAAATAGAAACAATCGACGGCTCTGCGGCAAATGAAGTTGAAATTATCGGTAACAAAAGAGCGAATTATATTAAAGCCGGTTCTGCCGATTCGACACTCAATGGCGACAAAGGCAATGATACGTTGGTCGGCGGTGAGGGTAATGATATTTACGTTTATGATTTCAAGAGCGGCAACAAACTTATAATCGGCTACAGCGACGGCGATACAATCAGCTTAACCGGTGGCGCGATTATTTCGGAAGTCAAAACCATTAATAAGAATACCGATTTGGAACTTAAAATCGACAGTAACAAAATCACAATCTCCGGCGGTGCGGGCAATTCGTTTACATTTAACGATGGCGAAGAAAAAACTTTCACGGCGAACGGCTTACTTGTCAGCGCGGACGGCAAGACGGCTTCCTTGACCAGTTCTTTCACAGGCAAAGCTGAGGATTTGACTACAGACTATGTGAATGTCAGTGCGGTCTTGCTTAAGAAAGGGACTTCGTTGACGGCGGGCAATGATACCGACAATTCGCTAATCGGCGGCAAGGGTAACGATACATTGAATGCGGGAACAGGCGGCTCGATCTTATGGGGCGGCAAAGGTAACGATATACTTTACGGCGATGTCGGCGAGGATACATTTATCTTTTGGGCGGGTGACGGTACCGATACTATCTTCAATTATTCGGAAGGAGACATGCTCCAAATCCTTGATAAGAAAGGCAGTAAGAATTCTACTTACAGCAAGGCGGTTTTCAGCGGCGATACCTTGACGCTTTCGATAAAAGGCGGCGGCAAAATTGTTTTGAGCGGTGTTAGTGACGGTGACGGCATCAATATCAACGGCGAAACTCACAATATCATTGGCAGAAAATTAATCTAGTCCCTAATCCCTAATCCCTAATCAAAAAATGCTTGCCGTTTTGCTGTTTTGAAAGTATAATGTCAAAATATCAAGGAGAGGTGATAAATCATGTTGAACAATAAAGCAGATACGATTGAAGAATACATTTTAAAACGACTAAAGCAGAACGCCGACAAGCAAATAGAACTTAAGCGGACGGCATTGGCTGATGAAATAAGTTGTGCGCCGTCGCAGATAAGTTACGTTTTGAGTACGCGATTTACGATGGAGCGCGGATTTGTAGTAGAGTCGCGACGCGGATTGGGCGGCTACATTCGCATTGCGTTGATTCCGGAGGAGCTTGACCAAAAACAAGTTCTTTATCGCGATATGATAGAAGCACTTGATGAAAAATCGTCCTTTGCTCACGTAAAATCATGTTTGGATTTCCTTTTGGAGAGTAAGTTAATCACGCGGCGCGAGGCTGAACTTATCGCGCAAATGTCGGCAAATCTTTATCGTTCGGAAGCGGAGGAAAAAATAAAGCCCGAAGAACGAGCCAAATTAATCCGTTCAATCTTCGCCATTTTGGCAAAGATAACTTGATTGAGAATTAGGAATGAGGAATTAGGAATTAGGGACTAGGGAGCTTCAAATTTCGGGGCTCTCAATTTTTTTATCCCAAACGTGCCTCTTGCTTGGTTAATGCATCCTGCCAAACGGCTTTAAGCGGAACTGAATTTTGTTCGGCAAGTCGTCTGCAATCTTCATATTCGGGCGTTATCGAAACGATTTTGCCGTCATACGCGCTGACTTTGCATTGAACTTCGCCAAAACGAGTTTCAACCTTCGCCATTTTACGAACCGCCTCAACTCGCCGCGCTATGTCAATTACTCGCAAGCCTATAGTCGTCGTCTCCTCAAAAATAATTTTTATGCAAAGCTCCTTGTGTTCCTTATCAACCAAAACGCTTAACATCTGCGCGGGGCGATTTTTTTTCATGTAAACGGGCGTCGTCCAAACGTCAAGTGCTCCCGCCGTAAAAAGTCGTTCGTATAACCAACCGTAAATCTGCGGATTCATATCGTCAATATTCGCCTCAAGCTTGACTAAATGCTTTTCTGCCTGCCCGCCGAATTCGCCCAAGTAAATCCTTAAGACATTCGGAATATCCAAATCCAATGTGCCCGCGCCGTAACCGATTTTCTCTGACGAAAAATCTTCGGGCAAATCCGCGCTGTATTCGGCAAGGGCTTTGATAATCGCCGCGCCCGTCGGAGTAGTCAATTCATTTTCTGCGCCGAAATGATAAGTCTTAAAGCCCTGCAAAAGTTCAGCAGTCGCCGGAGCAGGTATCGCCATTAAACCATGAGCACATTTCACGAATCCACTGCCCGTATTGATTCGCGAGACAAAAACTTTTTCCACGTCCAAATAATCCAAGCAAATCGCGCAACCGACTATATCAATAATCGAATCAACCGCGCCGATTTCATGAAACGTAACATCTTCCGCCGAACGTTGATGAACTTTGCCCTCTGCCGCCGCTATCACAGCAAATATCGTAAGCGCACGAGTTTTAACAGCCTCATTCAAATCCGATGCTTCGATAATTTTTTTTATGTCGCCAAAAGTCCTGTGACTGTGATTCTTAATGCGTTCGTGGCGGTGTAAATGTCTGATATTCGGGCGATCAAGCTCCGATTCATAAGTTTTCGGGAGCTTAACATCAAAGTAAACCGCGCCGATTCCGTTCTTGCTGGCGTTTGATATTTCTATCTCAAAATCACGCGGCAGATTCAGTTTATCGAGTTCGCCGCGCAGATATTTTTCGGGAACTCCAAGTTGCAGACACGCGCCCAAAAACATATTGCCGCTTATGCCCGCCGCGCAGTCCAAATATATTGCATTCATAAAAAATCTCCTTTGTCAGTGGTTAGGGGAAAGGGTTCAGTGGTTAGGGGAAAGGGTTCAGTGGTCAGGGGGTAGGGATTAGTTTTTTGTTGCTGATTTTATAGGTGTCGCCGTTAATGTCAAAACTTGTTGCCGTAAAATTTTTGAGCGTAATCGCTTTGTCGGTCGAGTCAACCTTAAAATAAATTTCCTTCTTGGACTTATTATAAGACGCGGAAAAAGTCCCCGTGATTTTCAACATGTCATCATCGGCAAAATTGTAGATAATATCATTGCCTTCGCCGCTTGAGTAAATAAATTTATCGGCTCCGTCATCGCCCCAGAGTGAATCATTACCCTTGCCGCCCCAGAGACTGTCGGAACCAGCTCCGCCTTTTAATATGTCGTTGCCGACGCCGCCTTTTAAAATATCATTGCCGTCGTTGCCGAAAATCGAATCATTACCCTTTCCGCCGATTATCGAATCATTTCCCGCGCCTCCGTCTATGGTATCCTTGCCGCTTCCGCCCGTAATTGAATTCTTGTGTGAATTACCCGTAATATTAACAGCCGTCGTTCGCGTCGAAGCGTCAATAACATCAATGGACGAGCTGACAGTTACCGTTTCTTTACTCGAATCCGTAATCCTGAAAGTCGTAAGATATTTTTGCGTCGTCTCTTTGCCTTCCTTGTCAATCACGGTAATTTTTTTATCCTTGCCGTTTTGGATTCGGACGGTATTATTTCGACCCAAATTCAAAACAACATCTTTGCCGCTGATTGCCGAACCGATTATGCTCGCGCCGGCAATTTTAATCTTATCTTGCCCCTCCGTGTAGTCGGTTATAACATCAGTGCCGACATTCGCACCGAAAATGAAAACGTCATTGCCGTCACCGCCCGTTAAAGTATCTCTTCCCATGCCGCCATGTAAAGAATCGTCGCCTGCGCCGCCGTTGATTATATCGTTGCCCGCGTCGCCGTATAACAAATCATTTCCCGCGCCGCCATAAATCGTATCACCGCCCGTATTGCCGTAAACGGTATCATTGCCCTTGCCCGCCGAAATCGAATTGGAATTTTGATTGCTGATTATCATAACGTCTTTAGTTACTGCGGACGAATCAATATTCTTAACGCTTGAGTCATAATCGGCGAGGTCGAGAATATTATTTGCAAAACTTTTCGCCACAGTCAAGAGTTTATTATCTGTGCTTACATATTTGCTTGCGTCGACGGATTTACTTTTCAAGGCGGCAACTTTGGAGGTCGTGCCGGCAAGCGGATAATGTTGCGAAGATTGTTTGGCTAAATAGCGCATGAACATATAACCTGCCGCATAAGAATCATACGAATCAAAAATCAAAGCATTCTTCAACTTGTAAGGGCTTTTGGCTAATGCCTCGATTTCGCTTTTCCTGTCGTCGTCGGCACCGTGAGTAAGTTCCGGCAAGCCTTCCTTGAGAAATTGCGGTAAATCGTCGCTGTAATTAACAGTGGCATACATTATTGCATGTGTAAGTTCATGCGCCAACACGCGATCAAGATAGTAAGTATCTTTATCGGACATTTTGCCATCGACGTTGCCGATTATCAGCGATTCATATTTATTCATGTTGATTTGCAGAGACAATTTATTGACTTTCTCGCGTGAAGAATCGGTGAACCAACCTGAAGTGGACGCCATTGCAGTTATACTGTCAGAAAAGCCGACATAAATTTTTTTAACGGTAGCTCCCGAACCGAAAGTATAATTATCGCCGTAAGACTGCTCGATAAGGTCGAGGGCACTTTTCGCCCACCAAGTTTTAAGTGCTTGCCAAATATATTTTTGAGTGTCGTCGGTCAGTTGGCTGTATTTAATGGCGGAAGGAGTTCCCGCACTGTTAAACGAGGCAAGTTGAAAGGTTAAGCCGTTGACGGTAAAAGAATTGCCCGTAAAAGAATTTAACTTGCCGGATTCCGGAACAATACTTGAGGCGGTTTTAACTTCGGAGCCGCCGGCGTCAAAACCCGTTATCGCGCCCGTATCGTCGTTGGTTAAATCTATTCCGCAATAATCTTTAAGAAAAGTATCGGCACTACCCGCCGTTTGACAATCGGCAATCATTTGGTCGACAACGTCATTAATATTTGTAAAGTAACCGCCCGATGCCGCTTTGATTGCCTGATTAACCGCGCTTATACCCGAATTATTTGTAGTATCGAGTGACTTCATAAATTTTTTGATAACATCTTGCTGACTGACGGCTGATTTCTGCGAGGAAGAAGGTTTGGAAGGATTAATGTTAATTTCTTTGCCCACAGCTCCGACCAAAGTAATTTTCCCGCCTCCGGCAATGTTTATTAAAACATTTTTGCCGCTCTTTGTCGTCGACCAATCGGAACCGCTGATTGTTACAGAATCTCTTTCCGTGTAGCCGTAAATAATATCGTTGCCGTCGCCCTTAGCATATTGATAAAGGACGCCGCCGCCGAGACTGTCTCCGTAAATGGTATCGTTGCCCGTACCGCCGTTTATGGTTACTCCGCTGAAGTCACTGCTTTTCAAACTGATTAAATCCTTACCAGAACCGCCGCCGATACTTACATTCGGGTCGTAACTGTAAATTGAATCATTGCCGTTGCCGCCGTCGATTGTAACATAGCCGTAACTGCTTTTTATCGTGTAGTTTGATTTTGTACTGTTGTAAATGTAATCGTTACCTTTGCCGCCGCTGAGTGTCACTCCGCCCGCGTAATTTTTGATTGTATCGGCTGACGAAGTGCCGCTGACCAAGCTGTTTTTACTCGAATTATTGAGCGTAAACCTTTGGAGGGCAAAAACAAACTCATTCATACCGATTGCCTCCCTTAAATAAAAATTTTTCTGCCA
Source organism: Selenomonadaceae bacterium (assembly GCA_017554285.1). Classification (GTDB taxonomy): domain Bacteria; phylum Bacillota; class Negativicutes; order Selenomonadales; family Selenomonadaceae; genus Quinella. The sequence continues at coordinate 15,127 of JAFZIQ010000197.1, read as the reverse complement.
TGACATTATACAAAAAAAGCTCTCCTTATTGAAGAGCCGATTTTATTTTTGTCCGCGCAGTTTTATTTCTTGCTTGAATAAGCCAAAGTCGAAAGTGAATCATTGTCCGCTGTCAAAGATAAATATTCGTCCGTCTGTGCTACAGAATAATTTTCCCTGCTTTCATTAATGAGCCAATCCAGTTGAGCCTCCGAATCATCAAAAAACATATCGTCTTCCGAAGCAAACAAATCAGCGGTCGTCAAACTTTTTGCACTGTAAACCGATGCTTTGCCGCCTACAAAATAATCTATGTCTTTGTCATCGGCTCCCATAACACTTATCTTGCCCTTGCCTATCGTGAAAACGACAGCATTAATATTACCTGTTTTGCTGATATAAATATCATCCACTTTACCTGAAGCAATGCTGATTTTGTCACCGTCACCGTAATTTTGAATGACATCATGCCCGTCGCCGTTGTTATAGACGTACAAATTGGCTCCGTCGCCTCCGAATAACTCATCATCTTCCTTGCCGCCTTCGATTGTGCAATCGCCGCTACCGACCAATATCCTGTTTTTCGCATCGTTGCCGATAATCGTAAGACCGTCGCGGCTGACTTTCTGAGCGTCAATTTTTTTAATGCCATCGCCGTATTTTGAAACGTCAAAGCTGTCTTTCCAATAGTTTTTGGAAATCGTAACGTCCGTGCCTTTTACATCAACCACAGATTTTCCCTTGATATAATCATGCTCGAATTCGTCAATACAAGTGATTCCTACATTTAAAGCATCTTTAACTTTAATGGTTCCCTCGCCGACGGTGAAGACAACATCTTTGGTTCCGCTTTTGGCAACCTTGCTTATCTCGCCGGAAGCAATGGAAATTTTATCTTCTTCGGCATAGTCGGTAATAACGTCATTGCCGGAACCTTCGTAGTAAATGAAAACGTCGGCACCCTCATTGCCTTTAAGCGTATCATTTTTTTCGTCGCCCTCGATAGTGTCATTACCCTTGCCGCCGATAATTTTATTTGCTTTACCGTTGCCGATAAGTTCGATACCCTTTGTGACGGCGGAGGCGTCTATCGTCACTATGGCATTGCCGTCCTCATCAATATCATCTTCGACTTTAAATTTTTTATTGGTGTCGGTGTAGGAACTTAAAAGAGTAACCGCTTTGCCGTCATCACTGATGATATAAGGTTTTCCTGACTTCGCGGAATAAATACTTTCAACGCCGTTATTGGAATAGGAAAATTCTTTATCGGCGGCGTTTTTAACTGTGATTGAGCCTTTGCCGACGGTGAAAATAACATCATTGCCGCTTGCCGTTACTTCAGCGGTTTCTTTAAGGATTTTGATTTTGTCGGACTCAGCAAAGTCGGTTATAACGTCGTTTCCGTCTCCCGAATTGTAAATAAAGACATTTCCGCCTTTGCTGTTGCTGATAATTGAATCATTTCCTGCACCGCCCGTTACCGTCGTTAAACTGCCCAAAACTTTTATGGTGTCGTTGTTTTTTCCGCCGTTTATGGAAAGATTGTTGCCGTTTGCAGTGATTGTATCCTCTTTAGAACTGCCTGTTATCGTTGCCTTCTTATAATCGGAGGCGAAGTTGAATTCATAACCGCCGCTAACCGTGACTTTGCTGTTCAGAGCGGATTTTTTCAGAGTGATTTTTTTATCGCTGACGGAAAGCCCGCTTGTCGACTTTGCGCCCTTAATCGTCGCCAGACCTGTTGCCGTCGTTGCCTTAACGTAAGAAATGGATTTTGAATTGTTTGCGAGGGTATAACTCGCTGATTTATAGGAACTCTTGTAAATGGCAGTGGTATCGTCGAGCGTCCACGCCGCTTTTTTGGTTGAAGATTTGCTTACATCGTCGGCAAGATTTAACGTATAGCCGTCGCCGCTGACAGTAACCTTAGATTTATTGAGTGAGGACGCCGCAACTGTTATGACTCTGCCGCTTACTGAAAGTCCTTTTGTTGACTTAACGCCCTTAACGGTCGCCAAAGTTTCTGCAGTTGTTGCTTTGGAGTAAGTGATTGATTTTGAATTGCTTGCAAGGGTATAACCCGACGATTTATAGGAACTTTTATAAGTGGCAGTGGTATCGTCGAGCGTCCACGCTGCTTTTTTGGTTGAAGATTTGCTTACATCGTCGGCAAGATTTAGCGTATAGCCGTCGCCGCTGACAGTAACCTTAGATTTATTGAGTGAGGACGCCGCAACTGTTATGACTCTGCCGCTTAAAGAAATGCCGCTGAGAGATTTAACGCCGCTGACTGTCACCAAATTTTTGCTTGAAGTACCGTATTTAGCCGTCGTGTCATTGATTGTCCATTTATTCGTTTCAGTAGAAGTTTTAGTGCCCTTGATATTAATCTCCGATAAGTTTGCCGCGCCTTCCAAAGTAATTTTCCCGTTTCCGACCGTAACAATAATATCATCGCCGCTTTCAGTTGTAGAATACGATCCGCCTGAAATACTCAACGTAGAATCTTCTTTGAAGCCGTAAATAATATCGTTGCCGTCACCTGAACCGTATTTGAAAAGAACATTTGAACCGTCGTCATCATCATAGGCATATCCATAATAAATGCTATAGTTGTTGTAAATGGAATCGTTACCGTTGCCGCCGCTTATCGTAACATATGAACCAAAATTTCCGATAAAATCACTACCCTCGCCGCCGTCGATTATTGCCGAATTACCCGAATTGTTAATGGTATCGTTACCTGCATAAGCATAAATCGTTGCTCCGCTGACAGAGTTACTAATGGAATCGGCTACTTTCATTCCCTCAATTAATTTTGAACCTGACGAGCCACCGCCGCTTGAGCCTGACGAGCCGCCGCCACCTGAGCCTGATGAGTAAGTTCCGGCGATATTTACTGACTTATTCGCCACGTTAGCCAAAGTTATCTTGCCGGAGCCGACCTGAACGATTAAATCCGAACCGCTCGTTGTCGTCGAATAAGTACCTGTGCCGCCGCCTATTTGCAAAGTCCAATTCGGACTTAAAGCGTCCCATTCGTCGATAAAATAATCGTTGCCGTCGCCTTCGTAGTATTGAATAACATTGGAACCGGCATAGATGCTTTTTATACGAATTGTATCGTCACCTGCGCCGCCGCGAATTGTAACGTAATTACCTTGATCGTTGTAAATCGAATCGTTGCCCGCACCGCCGTCAAGATAAGACCAATGAGTTATTCCGCTGTTGGAAATGGTATCGCTATCGTTTTGGGCGTAAATTCTGACGTTAGCGGCGGTGTTTCTGATATAGTCTCTGCCCGCGTCTGCGATGATTGAGGAATAAGAGCCGTCATTGAAAATGGTATCGTTGCCGCTCGTGCCTGAAACAAAATTGTAATTATCGCTGTTGTTGATATAACCGAACCGCTGAAGGTCAAACAAAAATTCTTCCCTGAACATGTAAAATCGCTCCCTTCTAAAGTTATATACATATATATCATAATGTTTTTTCCGCGCAGATACAATCAATCTAACAAAAAAATAATGAATGAAGAGCCGTGAAAAAAGACAGCCGCAAAAATTTTCTGCGACTGCCTTAATTTATTTCACGAATCAGCTTTATTTTTCGCTATTTCTTGTCTGAATAAGCTACAGCGTAATCGGGTTCCGCGACAGCTGTCTCTTTGCCGTAATCGACTTTTCCGAACGAGTAATCAACAGAGGAATTGTTGACGATGGAGCTGAGTTGAGCGTTTGAATCATCAAGGAGCATATCATCTTCCGAAGCAAACATTCCACCGGTTGCAGAATAATATTTGCTGTGGCGTCCGTCGTCATCATACCAAGTTACATAATTGTCTGCCCCGCCGGCAAGGCTGATTCTGCCTTTGCCGACCTTGAGAATGACTGTATCGCCTTTTACGCTTTCATTATCCACTCTGCCCGACGTGATACTGACTATATCGCTACCGCCGGCATTGTAATCTATGATGAGATCGTTGCCGTCGCCGCTTGCATAAAGATAAGTATTTGCACCGTCACCGCCGTAGAGCGTATCATTGCCTTTGGCACCGTTTATGGTATTGTCGCCCGCCGCGCCGATTATTATGTTATTGCTTTTGTTACCGGTAATGGCAATGTCGCCTGTGACCGCCGAAGCATCAATTTGAGTAATGGAACTTAACTCATCATAATCGTTGATATTAAAGCTCTTGGCGTAGTATTTTTCCGTAAGCGTAACGGTTTTGCCGTCAACAATAAACGGAGTCGGATAACTGCGTTCTACGCCGTCAGCGTCAATGTATTTGATAACTTTGTTCTTGGCGTCTTTAACGGTAATTGAACCTGTGCCGACTGTGAAGACAACATTGTCGCCTTTGTTTACAATACCCTTTATCTCGCCTGATGCGATTTGGATAACGTCTTCGCCTTCGGTGTAGTCAGCGATAACATCTTTGCCGTCACCCGCATTGTAGACGAAAATATCTTGCCCTTCGCCGCCGGTGAGAGTATCGGCTCCTTTGCCGCCCGCGAGCGTGTCATTGTGCGTGCTACCGATAATTTTATTTGCCTTGCCGTTGGCAGTAATCGCAATGTCATGAGTAACTGCCGAGCCATCGATAGTCTTAAGTATGTCGGCATAATCGGCAACATAAACATTAGTTGTAGCGTCAAAGTTTGTTGCACGATAATTTTTCAAAAGTGATGCCGCCGTGCCGTCAGCATTAAGAGACACAGACTTTTCGGGATAAATTTTCGTACCTTCGTCATCTTCGTAAGTAATGACATGATCTTTGCCGCCCGCTACGGTAATCGAGGATTTACCGACTGCAAAGATAACGTTGTTGCCTTTAGTCTTGACAGTGGCTTTGCCCGACGTGAATTTAATTATATCTTCTTCGTCGTAGTCGGTGATAACGTCGTTACCGTCGCCAGATTTATAAATGAAAACATCGGAACCTTCGCCGCCCGTGAGCGTATCATTGCCTTTGCCGCCGTTAAGAGTATCGTTCTGAGTACTGCCGAGAAGACTGTTTTTGTTGGAGTTGCCGATAATCTCGATGTCATGTTGAACTGCCGAAGCGTCTACCGCAGTGACAGTACTGCTGAATTTATCATCATTAAGGTTGATGCTTTCTCCATTGTAACTTTCAAGTGCTCTGGCGATATTACCTTCGATTACAATATCATCATCAGTAACGGGATGGACGGTGTATTGCTCTCCGTCTGCCACTTGATAAACAACGGCTTGTTCATATTTGCCTGCCGCTTTATTTACGGTGAGTGTGCCTTTGCCGACCGTGAAGACTACATTTGTACCGCTGTCTGCAACTTTTTTCACAGTGCCGTTGATTTGGATAACGTCGCCCTGTTTATAGTTGTAGTCGGTGATAACGTCTTTGGTTCCGTCGTTGTTGTAAACGAAAGTATCCGCGCCGTCGCCGCCCGTGAGCATGTCATTTCCTTTGCCGCCGTTCAGAATGTTATTGCCGTCTCCGCCGATAATCTTATTCGCAAGTTTATTGCCCGTAATCGCAACGTCGCTGTCGACTGCCGAACCGTCAATAGTTTTGAGAGTGCCCTCATAATCGCTGTAATCGGCAGGAGCAAATTCATCTTTACTATAAGCACTTAGTAAAGTTGCAGAAGTCCCTTTTGCGTTGTATTCGACGATTTTGGGGAAAGTTTGTTCGTTTCCGTCTTTGTCAATGTAAGTGACAATGCTGTCTTTTGCATTTTTAACGGTAAGGGTATTGCTCTTGTTAAAGACGAAGATAACATCCGAGCCTTTAACCGAGATATTAGAGACTTCGCCCGACGCAATCTTGATTTTATCTTCTTCGCTATAGTCGGTAATAACGTCTTTGCCGTCGCCTGAACTGTAGACAAAGACATCCGCGCCTGCGCCGCCTGCGAGAGTATCATTGCCTTTATTGCCAATTAAAGTATCGTTACCTGTGCCGCCGACCAATGAATCGTTGCCCTTGCCGCCGTCGAGTACGTCTGCTCCCGCGTCACCGTCGATATAATCATCTTGACTTGTGCCGATTATCGTATTGGCAAGCTTATTGGCGATAATGCGGAGGTCTTGCTCCACTGCCGAAGCATCAACCTTTTTAATCTTAGTCGAATAATCGGCTGTTTTAAATTCATCGGCAGAGTAGCTCGATAAAATTGTTGCCTCAGTTTGTTTGGGACTAATTATTATCGGATTATTGGAGTAAGTATGTTCGATGCCGTCCTTGTCAATGTAGGTTATAACTTTATTATTGGCGTCTTTAACGGTAATGGTATTGCTCTTATCGAACGTGAAGATAACATTATTGCCGCTGGTTGAAATTTGATTCTCATTTATCGTGCCCGACGCAATCTTTATAACATCTTCTTCGGAATAGTCGGTTATAACATCTTTACCGTCGCCGCTGTTGTAGACGAAAACATCTTGACCTGCGCCGCCCTTGAGAATGTCGGCTCCTTTGCCGCCAATGATTGTATCGTCTTCTATCCCGCCGACAATGTAATTGGCATTTTTATTGCCGACGATTTCAATATCTTGATCTACTGCAGAGGCGTCGATTGTCTTGAGTGTGCCGGCATAATCGGCAACTTTGGCATTGGTCGTAACATCAAAGAGGTTGGAAGAGTAGTCAGCCTTAAGAGTGACCGCCGTGCCCTTTGAATTAACAGTCAGAACATCTGCGGGGAAAGTGTTTACAGTACCGCCGGCGTCAATGTAAGTAATAATTTTATCCGCCGCGTCCTTAACCGTAATGGTATTGCTTTTGTTGAAAGTGAAGACGACATTATTGCCGCTTTTCGCTATCTTACTTATTGTGCCCGAAGTAATTTTAATTACGTCTTCTTCGTTGTAGTCGGTTATAACGTCTTTACCGTCGCTCGAAGTGAAAACGAAAACATCGGAACCGTCGCCGCCCGTCAAGTTGTCATTTCCTTTGCCGCCGAGAATGGTATCGTTGCCCTTGCCGCCGTCGAGTACGTCTGCTCCCGCGCCACCGTCGATATAATCATCTTGACTTGTGCCGATTATCGTATTGGCAAGCTTATTGGCAGTAATCGAAATATCATGCTGTACTGCCGAAGCGTCTATTGTTTTGACAACAATATCTTCGTCGTAATCGGCAATATTGAAGCTGTCTTTACTATAGGCTTCCAAAAGTGTAGCGTTCGTGCCTTCGATTATGAAGGGAATTGGATATTGTTTTTCTTCGCCTTCTGCATCGATGTAGGTTATGGTTTTTTCAGCCGCGCCTTTAACCGTGATTTTGCCTTTACCGACGGTGATTATTACATCGTTGCCTTTCTTCGCGAATTTGGGCGTTCCCGACGTGAATTGAATCTTGTCTCCTACTTCGTAATCAGTAATGACATCGTTGCCGTCGCCGTTTGCATAAACAAAAATATCATCGCCTTCACTGCCCGTGAGGGTATCGTTGCCCTTGCCGCCATTTATGCTGTCGTTGTCGTCGCCACCGATAAGATAATCGTTTCCTGCATAGCCGGCGATTGTATCATCGCCGCCACGAGCGTTAAGGGAATCGTTTTTTGTAGTGCCTTCCAAAAACTCTGCACTGTTTCTGCCTTCATCTACGTAGTTAAATGTCGCCATAAAATTTCCTCCTGAAATAAAAGTTATTTTTTACCTCACTCTTTGGCGATGTATCATCACCTCACTTGGTGCCTTGAGTGTAACTTTATTCTTCAATCTTTATTATTATAAGTCCTAAGTTCTTACAATGCAAGTTTTTAACAGAAATTTAATATTGCCCCGTTAAATCTTAACCCGCTGATAATATTTCGTTGCGAAAAATCAGTTGGCAATTTATAATCTTTTTGAGGTGATTACTTTGACTGATAAAAAAATGCCGCGCAGTAATATTTCGGCTTACGTGAAGAAATACATTCAATTATGCGTCGGCGCGGTGATAGCGGCAGTTGGTTTGGAGCTTTTTCTGATTCCGAATGAAGTTATTGACGGCGGTGTTGTCGGCTTATCGATTATGGCTCAATATGTGACGGGCTTGCCGCTGGGCGTATTCTTAATCGCATTTAATATCCCGTTCCTGTGGCTGGCTTATAAACAAATCGGCAAGAGTTTTGTCATTGCTACGATTGTGGCGATTTGCTTTTTGAGTGTATGGTCTGAAGTCATCGGGCAATATGAACAGGTGACAAATGATCCGTTCCTTGCAGCGATTTTCGGAGGAATTATTGACGGTATCGGCGTCGGGCTGATAATGCGGGCGGGCGGTTCGCTTGACGGCACCGAGATTGTAGCGATTATCGTTGACAAGAAAACCATTTGGTCGGTCGGCGAAGTCGTCATGTTCATAAACTTATTTATCTTAAGCGGCGCGGGCTTACTTTTCGGCTGGGATAAGGCAATGTATTCGCTCTTTGCTTACTTCGTGATTTCAAAAATGATTGACGTGGTTATTAAAGGTCTCGATGAAATGTATTCGGTGATGATTGTTACGAATGTCCCGTATGAATTGACTGACGAACTAAACGCCAAACTCGGACGCGGTGTAACTCTTTTACACGGTGAAGGCGGTTATACCCGGCAGAAAAAAGAAATTTTATATTGCGTCGTGACACGTTTGGAAGTCGATAAACTTAAGGGAATTGTTTTGGATATGGACGAACACGCTTTTATTACGATTTATCCCGTCAATGACATTGTCGGCGGGCGATTTAAAAAATCGGGGCACTGAAATTATACGGGCGCGGACAAAAAAATAATCCCCTGCAAAATCGCGGGGGATTTTTTTACGGAAAATATTTTCAAAGTATCAGGTAGCAGTCTTGGCAGACTTGGTTGAAGACGAACGCGAACGCTTGGTTTCGGGCGGATACCAGTCTGTTAAGCCCCAAATTCCGTCGCCTATGTGCTGAAAACGACTGTCCATATTAATCATCGTGTAGATTTCGGAAATCTCCGCCGCCTCGTTCTGAACGGTGATATTTTTTCTTGCAATGACTTCGCGAATCAATTTTTTAAAGTAAAGAGGATTTTCCTTGCCCGATTCACTCAAAATTTGATAAGCAAGCTCGACTTCAGAAATATTTTCTTCCATTTAAATTGTACCTCCCAAATTATTTAAAGAATCAATGACGCAAGCGCAACCGGGTCGAATATTTTGCATGACGAAAAGCATTTTATCATTGGGCAAGCCGACACAACCGCCCGTCCACGGCTTATTTGTTCCGAAACAATGCATGAATAACGCCGCGCCTTTACCGGGTATGCAATCGGGATTATAACCCATATTCAGCCCGTAAAGATAATGCGGATTGTAATCGATTAAATGTTCGCTGTATCTCGTCTCGAAATCGGCGGGAGCCTCGCGAATGTCGACGAATTGATTGTATTTGTAATTCCAATCGCCCGACCAATAATGATACTCGTTGACTTGAACATAAGGAATCGCGCAACCCGGGTCGGGTTCAATCCCGAATGCAAAATCAAAATAGAAAGTGCCGACAGGAGTTTTATTGTCGCCCTCTTTGACTTTACCAAGTCCGTTTTTGCCGATAAATCCGGGCGTCGTCATAATTTGTTGCCATGCGCCATTGATTTTTTCGTGCATTGAAATCCAAGCCGTTGTTCCTTGAATCCCTGCAACAACAATCATTTGTTCGACGTTTTGCGCGACAGGAAGATTTTTAACCCATTGCGGCGAAGGAGTAGACGCCTGCGCGGTTTGACAAAGCATAATAATCACCGCCACCAACGCTGAAAAAATTTTTCGCATAATGTTACATCCTTTCGGGAGCCGAAACTCCCAACAAATTAAGCGCGTGTTGAATCGTATGCTGTGTAATTTTTATCAAAGCAAGTCGCGCCACAGCCAAATCTTTTTCAACGCCCAAAATTCTGCAATCGCGATAAAAACTGCTGAACGTCGACGCCAAATCATAAACATAACGAGCAATCCTCTGCGGAGCATATTCAGCCGCCGCCTTCTCAACTTCGTCGGGATACTCGAAAATTTTATTCATCAAATCAATTTCAGCCGTCGAAGTCATCAAGGAAAATTTCGGCTCGCCGTCAAGAATTATGCCCGCCTCTTTGGTTTGTCTGAATATCGAACAAATCCTTGCGTGCGCATATTGAACGTAGTAAACGGGATTGTCCGCGCTCTGAGACTTCGCCAAATCCAAATCGAAATCAAGCTGGCTTTCCGTCGAACGCATTAAGAAAAAATATCTCGCCGCGTCTGTTCCGACTTCCTCCATAAGCTCGCGCAGAGGAATAGCCGTGCCCGCTCTCTTGGACATTTTAACTGCCTCGCCGCTCCTAAACAGCGAAACCATTTGCAGAAAAATAATTTTCAACTTGTCGGCGTCGTAACCGAGCATTTTCATTGCCGCCTTGACGCGGGCAACGTAACCGTGATGATCGGCTCCCCAAAGATTTATCAGCTCGCCAAAGCCTCTGTCAAATTTATTTTTGTGATAAGCAATATCTGCGGCAAGATAAGTCGGTTCGCCGTTTTCGCGAATGACAACGCGGTCTTTATCGTCGCCGTATTTGGTACTCGCAAGCCACAACGCGCCGTCCTTTTCGTAAATGCCGCCTTTCGATTTAAGAACTTCAATCGCCGCATTAATTTTATCGGGGTGCAAAGTCCGTTCGCTGAACCAAATATCAAAGTCCACACGGAAATTTTTCAAGTCCTTTTTAAGCTCGCTCATTTTATCTTCGTAAGCAAGCTCGCCCAAAATTTTTAAGCGTTCGTCTTCTGGCAAGTTCAAATATTTATCGCCGTCGCGGGCAATGATTCTGCATGTCGTATCAATAATATCTTCGCCGCGATAGCCGTCTTCGGGAAAGGTAACGTCTTTTCCGAGCAGTTGAAGATAACGGGCGTTGACGGATTTTGTAAGATTATCCATTTGATTGCCGGCGTCGTTAATGTAATATTCACTCTCGACGTTGTAACCTGCGGCGCGAAGAATATTCACAATCGCCGAACCAGCCGCCGCTCCTCTGCCGTGCCCGACGTGTAAAAGTCCGGTCGGATTCGCGCTGACATATTCTACTTGAATAGTCGCATTGTTTTTATCGGGCAGACAGCCGAAATTTTCGCCCGCATCGTAAATATTTTTCAGCTCGCGATAAATAACGTCGCTCTTCAGATAAAAATTCATAAAGCCTGCGCCCGCAATCTCAATGCGCTCAAAAAGGTCGGAATCTATTCGCGATTTAATTTCCTCAGCGATTTTGCGCGGCGAAGTCTTAAAAATTTTAGCGGTCTGCATGGCGAAATTGGTCGCGAAGTCTCCGAATTCTTTTTTGGGCGGAACTTCCAATGCGACTTCGGGTAAGGCGTCCGAAAATTTTAATGCGCCGTCGTTCATAGCCGCTTCAACTGCCGCTTTGATTGCCGCCGCAATTCTATCTTTAGTTTGCAACTTTTTAACCTCCTTGAAACAAATTTAATCGGTTTTATTCGGCGATTGGCAGTTTATTCCTGCCCGAAAGTTTCGGACACTGAATGGACGCGCCGATAAAAAAATAATCGCCGATAAGGCGAATCATTGTAATTATTTCTTTAAATAATGGCTGAAATTGCCGATTGTCAAAGTCGGGAAATTTTTTTGGAGTTCGCGCAGAAATTTCTTAGTGCCCATGAAATTTTTATCTGGCGGCATGACTGCAAAGAATTCATCGGGATCGTAATTCAAATTGCGGACTTGAATCATCTGTACGGGCAATTCACTGAGAAAATTCTTCCACGCGGCAAATTCCGATTCTCTGTCGTTGAAACCGGGCATGTAAAGCAAATTCAGCGAGACATGAACGCCGTTATCAAGTGCATAGCGGATAGAATCTTTGACTGCGTCGAGTTTGTAACCTGCGCGGTAGTAACGTTGATAATTTTCATCATTCGCGCTGATAATCGAGACGCGCATCGAATTTAAGCCCGCGTCGACGATTTTTTTTATGCCCGCAGTGAATCCCGCGTTGGTATTGATATTAATTTGCCCGCGTGAAGTTTTTTCACGGATTTTTTTAATCGCCGCGCAGATATTATCCGCCATAAGAGACGGTTCGCCCTCGCAACCTTGTCCGAAACTGATAATGCCTTCTTCCGCGTGTGACAAGTGATAAATTCCGACGGCGGCGATTTCTTCAACAGTCGGCTTAAAGGTAATTCGACTTTGAGGACTCGGACAGCATTCGGCGGCTTGCAAGGAGATACAACCCAGACAATTTGCGTTGCACGTCGGCGAAGTCGGAACGCCGCATTCCCAACGCCGATAAAATAAATTCTGCGCGGTTAAACAATGCCATTCGAGCGAACACTTTGCAACCTGCGCGACGATTCGATTATCGGGCAAATCTTTCTTGACGCGCCGAATAAATTTTTTCAAGTCCCGCGTGTTGTAATTTTGCGGCTCCCATTTAAAATTTTCGTCAGTGTAAAGCGCGGCGGCGTGAAGTTCATCTTTATAAAGGACGACGGCAGTATAACCGTAAAGCGGCAAAATCTGCGCGGAAGGATTTTTTTTGAAGGCGGGCAAATGAGTCCGAGTATAACCTTGCGGCAAAATCGCCGAGACTGCCCGACCTTTTAACGGGACAAATTCCCCGCGTCGAAATCCTATCGCTTGACGTTCGGGCAAATACATTAAATCTGCCGATTCGGGGAGCTTGATTAAATCTTCGGGCTTGAGCTTGAAAAATTTTTCGCCGACTCGCCCGACTCCCTCTGCGTCCGGCACGTCGAAGATATTTCCGCGTTCGTCAGCTGTCAGTGCCGATATTTGATTCTTCATTGGCTTTTTTCCTCTTGGGATTGAATTTATTCATTGCGTTATTAATGCCCTCGCTGAAAATGCACAACACGGCGGGCACAAGCTCCTCAAGCGCGACATTAATTTTATCGGCGTCTTCTTGAGTGAACGGGCTTAGCACATGATGATTAACCGTCCAATTCTTAGGCGGACGACCGACACCGATTCTTACTCGCGGGAAATTTTGTTCGCCGCCCAAATGTTGAATAATCGATTCAATGCCGTGATGACCGCCGCCGCTGCCTTTCGGACGCAATCTGATAGTTCCGAGCGGCAAATCCATATCGTCATGAGCAACAATTAAATCGTCCGCGCCGAGCTTGTAAAAATTCATAATCGGAGCGACTGCCTCGCCGCTTAAGTTCATAAAGGTTTGCGGCTTGACGATTATAATTTTTTCGCCGCCAAAAAAGCTCTCGGCAATCAGCGCATTAAATTTTTCGCGCCAATTATCGGCAGAAATTTTATCGGCGAGCTTATCTGCCAACATAAAGCCGACGTTGTGTTTGGTCGCGGCATATTCGGGCGTCGGATTACCCAGCCCGACAAATAATTTCATAATTTATCCTCCAAGAATTTAAAAACTTTATCGAAGTAAGCGGCGGGATTTGTTCTCTTAGCGTCGGCATGTCCCGCGCCTTCAACGATGAATTTATCCTTTGAAGTCGCGCAGGCGTCGTAAAGTCTTTCCATCATCTCAACAGGGATAAGTTTATCGGCGTCGCCGTGAATGAACAGCACGGGCACTTTGATTTTATCGATAACTTCAATCGGCGCGGCGTCAGAAATTTTAACGCCCGTTTTTATTTTGCAAACAATGTTCGCGCAGGGCATAACGGGATATTCGGGCAAGCCGAAAATTTTTTCAAGCTGCGAGGTGAACATTTCATAAGCACTGGTAAAGCCGCAATCCTCGACGACCGCAATTAAATTTTTCGGCTCCTGCGCGGCAGTCAGCAAAGTGGTTGCGGCTCCCATAGACACGCCGTGAATAATAATTTTCGCGTCAGGATTTTCCGCAACAATTTTCTCCGACCAATTAAAAACGTCGCGACTTTCAAACGCGCCCATAGTTATAAATTGCCCTTCACTTTCGCCCGCCGCTCGCAAGTCGGGAATCAAAACATTCCAGCCGCGCTTTAAATATTCTTCGGCGTAGTCGTAAGCAAAAGTGCCGTCGCGTCCGTAGCCGTGAATTAAAATCGCCCAACGGTTAGTCTCTTCAGCGGGAGAAAATTTTTTGGCGTGAAGTGTCAATCCGTCAAAACTTTCAAGCGTCCACGCTTCGACAGGGAAATTAGGAGCGGGCGGAGCTTTCAAGTTCGGGTCGGCAATATTCGCGCAAGCTTTAGGCGGCGTTAAATCTTCCCCGCGTTTCAAAGCAAACTCGACAAAATAATTTCCTGCGAAATATCCCGCGCAGATTAAAATTATTATCGCGGCTAAAATTTTTTTCATGTGCAAATCCCCTTAAACGCTAAAGGCGGAAGTTTTTAGCTCCCGCCTGATAATTTCTGTATTGGTCGGGTTGACAGGATTTGAACCTGCGACCCCCGCGTCCCGAACACGGTGCTCTACCAAACTGAGCCACAACCCGTTAAAACGTTTGACATTATAACAGGCATGTTTTCAAATTGCAAGCCCTAGTTCAAAATAAAATTTAACAGCTCGGCATTAAGTTCGTTTACCGTAGTGAAATAATCGGCTTCTTGCGCTAGCGAATCCATTTCACGCAAAATAATTTCCTCAATCGCGCTGTTGACAAAATTTCCGCCGGTAACACCAAAAGTAAAATTCACCAAGCAATTATAATGAATGTTGTAGCGATTTTCGTAAAGCAAGTGAACCAAATATTTTGCCAAGCCCGCTTGCAACGTCGTGAATGTATCGAAGTTTAAACTAGCCCTTTGCTCGATTTCGTTCAGATTGTACGACGCCCAATTTTCCAGTGCGGCAACGTTAGGAAAATTTTTTTCGTTCTCAAGCTCGGAAATCGCCTTAATCGCAATCGTCCGCATGACTTCCACATACGGCAAATTAAAATAACTTTTTGTCGCCTCGTCGCAAAATTCACGTTCCCTGCCCGTCAAATCGCCGCAAGGATTATATTCTTTTTTAGTCAAGAGAATCACTCCTTTAAATCCGTCTCGTAAATTTCATTCAAAAGTTTTTCCTGCTTATCTTTGCTCGCCTGTTCAAACGACCGCTTTGCAAAAATGTTTGGAGCCGCCGCGCCTATTGCTATCGCCAAAATTATTAACAGCGCGTCCACGCCCGATTGAACCGCCGATAATAGCTCGTCGACTGTGATTCTGCGGATATTTATCACGGCGAACAAG
>JAFZIQ010000196.1 GCA_017554285.1 Selenomonadaceae bacterium | reverse complement strand
GAAAAGGATAAAGCGGACGTTGTGATAACCGAAGTCGGCGGCACTGTCGGCGATATTGAGAGTTTGCCGTTTATCGAGGCGATTCGACAAGTCAAAAAGGAAGTCGGCAGGAATGACGCGCTTTATATTCACGTGACTTTATTGCCGTATATCGGGGCGGCGGGCGAATTAAAGACCAAGCCGACTCAACACAGCGTTAAAGAACTTCGCGCAATAGGAATTCAGCCCGATATTTTGGTTTGCAGAACGGATTATCCGATAACTCGCGAGCTTAAAAAGAAAATCGCGCTTTTCTGCGACGTTGATGAGAATGCAGTTATAGAAAATCGGACGGCGTCGACTATTTATGAAGTTCCGTTGATTATGGAGAATGAAGGGCTTGATAAAATCGTCCTTAACAAGTTAAATCTGCCGCAATCGCCTCCGAAACTTGATGATTGGCGGCTTATGGTTCACAAAATTAAAAATCCGGAACGAACGATTAAAATTGCGTTGGTAGGAAAATATGTTGAGTTGCCCGACGCTTATATCTCGGTTGTCGAGGCACTTAACCACGCAGGGATTGAACATTCAACCAAAGTCAAGATTAATTTCGTGAACGCGGAAAAGATTGAGGCTCCCGATACCGATTTGGAAGAAGTTTTCAACGGTTGCAGAGGAATTTTGGTACCGGGCGGCTTTGGCGACAGAGGAATTGAGGGCAAAATCAAAGCGATTAACTATGCTCGCGTGAATAAAATTCCGTTTTTGGGCTTATGTCTGGGTATGCAATGCGCCGTTATCGAGTTTGCTCGCAATGTTTGCGGTTTTTCGGACGCCAATTCTACTGAATTTAATCCTGAAACCGAAAATCCCGTTATTGCGCTTATGGATTCTCAACTCAAAGTCACCGAAAAGGGCGGAACTATGAGATTAGGCGCATATCCCTGCAAAGTTTTGCCCGATACTCACACTTTGGCGGCTTACGGCGAAGAAAATATCAGCGAACGTCATCGCCACCGCTTTGAATTCAATAACAAATTCCGCGAAATTTTCAAGGCGCACGGCATGATTATTGCGGGAGTTTTGCCTGACGACAGCTTGGTTGAGATTATCGAGCTTGATAAAAATTTGCATACATGGTTTGTCGGTTGCCAATTCCACCCCGAATTGAAATCGCGTCCGAATCACCCGCATCCGTTATTCAAAGATTTTGTCGGGGCGGCTTTGAAACTCAAATATCAGTAATTCGTTTTTGCAATAAAAAAATCGGCGGGCTTTTTGCTCACCGATTTATTTTTTATTTCGACGGGAAATTTTCTTCCAATAATTCTTCCAAGCGTCTTTCGGCGTCTGCTTTTAAATCTGCCTCGTCTGCTTCGCCGAACATTCCCAGCAAGAAAAATATCGCGGTTGAAATTATCATTACTCCCAACGAGATTACCAATTTTGTCTTATATCCTGCCGTTTCGCCGCCGAAAATTGCTCTTATAACTAATCTGATTAAAAAATATATGCTCCAAACCAACGAAACTAAAAATATTAATCCCAAAATCTCTTCCATTAATTTTTCCTCCCAATTTTACGCCGCTGTTTTTAAATTTTCTATCGTCGCCGTTATTGCGCGGGCAATTTTTTTGTTCGGCAAGTTCTTTTCCAATACAAATCGATTTTTATTTTCCGTTTCGAGTGCCGACGCCAATATTTCTGCCGCGCCGTCTCCGTATGCCAATATTTCCGCACTGTAAGTTTCTATCTCATGTATTTTTATGAAGAATAATTCTTGCTCCGGCAGATTTTCGCTCATAAATTTTTCCAAACGATTTTTTATTCTTACGAGTTCGGATTTGTTTAAAGTCGCTACGGTAGACCAGCCGCAACGTCGTCCGCCCGCGCAGAATTCCTTAAAGTCCGTAAAAATTATTTCCCGCGCAGTCATTCCGTCATACGTTGTAAATTCTCGCTCCATTTCAAGGAAAAATTTATTCCTGTCAGCTATCGACGCTATTTTTTGAAGATTTTCTGCCGCTTCAACGTCCAAATTTGTTGTATTCGCCGAGCGCAGGTTATCAGTGTCGGAAAGTATCGCTCCAAACATTATTCCGGCTATTTTCTTATCGATTTTAACCTTATTTTGCTTATAACATAGCCAAACAATCGTTGCCGTACAACCTACGGGCATGGTCATATAAAAAGCATTCTTCGATTTAATGTCGCCGAAAAGATTATGATGGTCGATAATCTCTACGACGCAAGCATTGTTAATCCCTGCAACAGCCTGCGCGGAAACATTATGGTCGACGAGAATAATATTTTGTCCTGCGGCATTTTCCATAATCGGAGGTGTCGGCACGTCAAAATAATTCAAAATAAATTCGCTCTCCTTATTTATCTCGCCGGAAATTCGCGCCTCGCACTTGACATTGAGTTTTTGCTTGAAATTCGCATAGGCAATCGCGGAACAAACGGTATCGGAATCGGGGCAAGTGTGTCCTATGACATAAGTTGTCTTTGAAATTTCTTCGACTTCCTCGATAAATGCCGAGCGAATATCGTCAATATCAAATTTGCATTCGCCGACCGGTAATGCCGCGAATGTCAATACCATTCCGACTATAAAACCCCACATTCGCAGAAAAAATTTTAATGCTCGCATAAATTTTCGCTCCCGTTTAATCGATTTTCCAGTGCTTCTATCGCTTGAATGTGTGCTTTATATCTTTTTTCGTCAGATTTATACTCCGTCTTTAAATCGCAGATATTTTTGCCGATAATGCCCTCAATCTCCTTAAAAGTGGTGAAAATAGTCAGCCCTCTCATTTCCTCGCCGCCCGTAATGGTTCCGTCGGATTTGCAAGCGATTATAACTATATTTCCGCCCGCAATTTTATTCCGCTCAGCTCCGATGCCCACATTTCCGAGCTTGTGGAGTTTACTGACGCTTTTTCTGTACTGATTACCTTGCAAATGCGTTCCTATAACTTGCATTATCATTAACAGAAATAAAATCCCCAAAAAGTTGCTCAAAGTCCATTCGCCCATATAAACGCCTCCTTTTTTATCATTATAATATAAAAAATCCCCTTGCGAAATTGCAAGGGGAAAGAAATTTATACGAGCCGGATTTTATTTGTAAGTGAATTCGCCGAGTTGCCAAACTTTGCCGGAAATCCTACCGATAGGTTTATCAGCTTTGAATTCAAGCACGGGAGCAACGTCTTCTTCGGGATAAATAAGGAGACTGCAAGCTTCTTCGCCGTCTTGGAGGAAGAGCTCGATAACGGACTCATCGACGAAAAGACGGAAGTTAAGTTCGAGGTTAGTAAAGAGCTTAAATTTGCGAGTGCCGATATTAACGTCGGTGTTCTTGCCGTCACTGAACGGACGAATGCCTTTACCGCCGAGATTCATGCCGTTGCGGTCGAGAGTAATAATTTGGGTGTTGCGGTCGTATTGCATGACGAATTTTTCTTTGCCCCAATTAACGGAGATTTCGACCTGACGAGCTTCGCCGAAAGTAAGGTTGATAATCGACTCGGAGCCTCTGGGCAGTTGAACGGGAGTGCCTTGCGCGTTAGAAACGTCAATATCTGTACGTTCGCCGCGAAGTGCTTCCATTTCTTTGACGGGCTGACTGCGAACTTTGCCTTGATGAATCGTGAGTTCACGCGGCATAGTCAAGGAATAAAGCCAACCGTCTCTTGCGGATTCAACCGTGTCGGTGAGGTCGGGCATACCAATCCAGCCAATCATAATGTGGCGAGCTTCGTTGGCAATGACTTGCGGAGAATAGAAATCAAAGCCCTTGTCGAGTTCATGGAATTTGCCGTGAATCATATCGAGGCTGTCAACGGAGAAATGTCCGATAAAGTAGCCGGCGAGGCAGTGATTTTGATATTTCAATTCTTCATGATGAACGCCTTGCGGGCAGACAATAAGAACGTCCATATCCTCAAATTGGAGGAGGTTCGGGCATTCCCACATGTAACCGAAATCGTAATAATCGGTCTTGACTTCGCCGAGAAGTTCCCAGCCGCCTTCGGGTTTTTCCTTATAGATGAGGACTGCGCCATTGGTCGGACGCGAACTCTTTGCAGGATAATCGCTCATGCGCTGTGCCGCCATTGCAAAATAACGGACGCCGTTGCGATAGAAGAAGTTGGGATCTCTGAAGTGCGCGGTGTAACCTTCGGGGTTGCCGTAAACTTGAATTTCGTCCAATGTGATAGAGCCGTCTTCCTGCATGGTGCCGAAACGTTGCGCAACTGTACGTTTATAATCTTCGTCGCGAGAGTTGGCGGTATAGAAAACGCGAACTTTGCCGTCTTCGACGAAACCGCAACCGCTGTGGCAACCGTCTTTATCGTGAATGTCTCTGGGCCAAAGCGAAAGTTCGGGCATGGTGTAGTTGATGAAATCCTTCGTCGCGGTGTGCATCCAAGATTTATTCTTGTGCCAGTTCTGATTTATCGGAGTTGGATTCCACTGACAGAAAATGTGGTATGTGCCGTTGCAGTTGCAAAGCCCGTTGGGGTCGCTTATCAAGGAATACGGGGCGTCGATGTGAAACTTGTTATGCCAACGTTTTTTTGCCGCCATTTCCTCACGAACGCGAGCGTCGACAGCCTGCTTGTTGAATCGAACCTTGATTTCTTCCAAGTTCTCGCCGGATTTTTTTGCCATAAAAATTCCTCCTTCAGATTAAACAGAACAAATATCTAAAAAGAGCCGCGCCCGCATGAAATTTTTTAACAAACGAGCGCGGCACATTTCCAAAATGGAGTCGCGAGAAAAATTTATTCGTCGTGCTTATAAAGCATGTAAGTTAAGCCGAAACCGCCGGCAAAGGCGATTAAGTTGACGATTATGTATTGGAGAATTTGACCGTTCATGTAAAGGAGCATACCGGGAAGAACCGTAATGCCCATACCGGTACCGGCAAGTCCCAAGAAGCTGGAAATTGCGCCGCCGATAGCACCGCCGCAGCAGCCATAGATAAACGGTTTCATAAGACGGAGGTTAATACCGAAGATAGCAGGTTCGGTAATTCCCAAGAACGCGGGAACAGTCGAGGAAATGTAAAGAGCACGTTTACGCGGGTCTTGAGTTTTGAGGGAAACTGCCAATGCCGCACCACCTTGAGCAATCGTCGCGCAAGTGATAATCGCGTTGAAGGGGTCGGAGCCTTGAGTCGAGAGGAGATAAATTTCCAACGCGCTGAAGACGTGGTGGACACCGAAGATAACGATAACTTGTTGCAAACCGCCGATAATCAGACCGCCGACAATCGGAATCGTCAAGAAGTTTTGAACCGCACCGAAGACGATAGATTCCAAACCGTGCATAATCGGACCGACTACCAAGAAACCGAGAGCCATAGAAATGGTAAGCGTGAGGAACGGAGTAACAATCAAGTCAATCATATCGGGGATAAAAGTTTTCAACCATTGCTGGAGTTTAGCCGCGAAGATACCAAGAACGAGTGCAGGAAGAACCGAACCTTGATAGCCGACGAGCGGGATAGTTACAAAGCCCAAATCGAGCGGAATAGGAGTTTTGCCTGCATATTCGGGCAGAGCCGACGCTTGAACCCAATCGAGACCTTTCTCGGCAATTTCACCTGCCGCGCCACCAACTACGTAAGCATTCGGCAAGCCGGGGAAGACGAGCATTAAACCTAAAACGATACCAATAACAGCCGTGCCGCCGAATTTATTCATCGTCGACCAGCAGACCAACGCGGGCAAGAATGCAAACGCCGTATCAGTCAAAACTTGAGTCATCAATAAGAAGTTGGGATCCCACTCACTGCCGAGAGAAAGTATCGCGCCACGAGCACCCATGAAAAGACCGGTTGCAACCAAGACGGGGATAATCGGAACGAAAACGTCGCCCAATGTACGCGAAATTTTCTGCATTAAGCTCATCTCGGCATAAGCGGCTTCCTTACCGCCGCCGCCCGCCAGTGACGGTTTAAGCTTGATAAATTCTTCAGTAACCTTGTCGACAAAACCTGTGCCGCAGATAATTTGATACTGCTGAGCCGCGAAGAATTGTCCTTTGACGCCGTCGATATTCTCAATCTTTTTCTCTTGAATCTTCGACTTGTCATTGACGATTAAACGAAGACGCGTCGCACAGTGCTCAGCCGTGCGGACGTTATCCGGACCGCCGACGTAGTGCATAATCGACTTCGCAACGCGTTCAGCATCGGGCAAGTTCGCAAACGACTTAATGACATCGTCATCTTCAACGGGCCCGGCAGAGGCTGCCTCTTCAGCGGGAGCCTTAGCCGTAATGGATTGTCCGTCGAGCTCAACCGTGATGTCGCCGAAATCTGCATGATTCGTAACGACAACCGGCGTCGTGGTTTCATAGCCCGCTTTTTTAATAGCTTCGGGGCTGAATTCAAGCAAGAGCTGACCGCGTTTAATTTTGTCGCCAGCCTCCGCTTTCGGCGTGAAACCTTCGCCGTTCATCTTGACTGTGTCCATACCGACGTGAATCAAAAGTTCAATGCCGTCGTTGGACTTCAATCCGATTGCGTGACCCGTCGGGAAGAAAACAGTTATCTCGCCGTCGAACGGAGAGAAAACTTGCCCTTTCGGGTTCTGGACCGCGATACCGCGTCCCATCGCGCCACTCGCAAAAACGGGGTCGTTGATTGAATTCAACGGAACCAATTTACCGTTCAGCGGGCTGCTTATTCGGATGTTCTTCGCCATAAAAACCACACCCTCCTAGATTTTTTTTAAAACCCACTTCTGTTTTCGGTTAAAAACCGCTTAGATTATACTTTCAGATAGTTTCAACGTCAACTTCAAAAAAAAACTTTTTATCGCAAGGAAGTATGACGCCCCCCGCAATAAAAAGTTTTTCACATAAAAATTTTTAGCCGAAAATTATCTTTCAACAACACTGGTCATTTCTTTAAAAATATCATCAAGCGAATTGTCGTTTTCGGGTGCCTCAATCGCTTTGTCGGGCAGATTAACAAAATTTTCTTCGCGTGGTTTAATCTGCGTCGTATAAGAGCGCAACTCGCTGTAATAGCCGATAGCGTCGAGAAGGTCGCGTTCCTCGTCGGTCAGAACAACACGCCCTGCCGCTGATTCGTCGAGAATATGAATTGCATAGGCTCGCATAATCGGAGTAAGATCGAATACGGCGGTCGCAGTCGTCCAGCTCGGCTTATTGACTGTCCATGTAAAAGTTATGTCGGTTTTTCTGAATGCCGAGAGCCAACGATAAAAAATTCTTTTCTGTTCGTCGAGTGCGTCGCCGGAGAGATTTGCGAAAGTCGCCGAAGAATTTTCGTTTAAAATGTTCGCAAGTTTCGTGCCGTCCAAAGTTACGTTCATGGTTCGCAAATCGGGTGTGTCGTTCAAAACTTCAATATTTTTAACGGCGTCCATTACAGCGTTGAGAATTTTCGGATCGGTCGACTTCCAAAGAATTGCAATTCCCGACGGCAAGCCCGGCAAAAGCATTTTACTCCATTTGCCTTTGCGTTGAACGTAAAGCGTCATATC
Organism: Selenomonadaceae bacterium; assembly: GCA_017554285.1. Lineage (GTDB taxonomy): Bacteria > Bacillota > Negativicutes > Selenomonadales > Selenomonadaceae > Quinella. The sequence goes on along the minus strand of JAFZIQ010000196.1, from coordinate 14,640 downwards.
GTTTCCGATTTGTTCAATGTAAAAAGGAATGACTGTGTTTATGGAAAAATCATTTTTAAGGTTGGTGTAAGTCCAATTTAATTGCCCGCCCATTCTGAAGGAGCCGTCCTTAAGAACTTGAGCTTTTGAATCAACGTCGAGATGAAAACTCGTAGAAATAAGGGTAAGGTCTTGCTCGAAAACGCGGGTATTTGGAGCCTGCGAAACATAAGCCTCGCGGAAAGCCCACACGTCATCATTATTCAATGGAGCGGCATCGGCAACCGAATTACTGCCGAAAAAAATTGAACCGCTTATTGCCGCGACGTTTGCCAAGCGACGGAGATTTATCTTGTTTAAAAACTTCATGACGTTACCTCCAAAAATTTTTTTAGATAATATGCTTGCCTATTTTCTTTGTCAAGGCAGGAAATGAATAACACTCGTTGAAATAGAAATGAAAATTTTTTACAGCGAAAGGAATTCGTTTAACCAAATGAAAATCGTCATAATGAAGTTGCCTTACATTCATCATATCTTTTGCGAAAAACTCTGCGGGATTGCCGAGAAATTGGAATATGAAATCGCGGGGATTGTCTCCTTAGACTTGGATGAGAAATTGACTTCGATTAAAAATTATCCCGTCTATCCGCTGAACGAGATTTTAAATTTATCATGGGATACAGTGGTTTTCGCTTGCGATGAAAAAGTTTTTAATGACATTGTTCCTCGCATGATTGATTTGCAAATCGGAACGAAGGATAAATTTAAAACTCCTCTCTGGCTCCTGCAACAACTCATGATAAAAAAATATGAAGACTTCGATGATCCTGCCATTCAAGAGACGCTTGAATTTTGGAAGACGCATGAACTTTCCGTATTCAATCAGTATCTTTACAACAAAGAGGGAACACTTGACAGAGTTTTTTTTGACAGCGAATGCGATTTGCCTTACATTTATTTTAAGACGGCAGGCGACGATTGGCGCAAAATGTATTATCCGCGTGACGAAGAATTTTTCATTCATAACGGCGAAAAATTTGTAGAAAATCTTGTAGCCGAGCAACTGCCGACTTCGCCGCATCTTTACATTAAAGACGAACATAAAATCTGCGCGGGCGACATTGTAATTGATGCGGGAGTTTGTGAAGGAAATTTCGCGCTGAGATATATTGAACTTTGCTCCAAAATGTATTTGTTCGAGGCGGACAGCAAATGGATTGAGCCGTTGAATCAAACGTTCAAAGATTATCGCGACAAGGTAAAAATTATTCCGCGCTTTGTCTCAAACATTACCAACGATAAAGCTGTCACAATCGATGACGCATTGCCCGACTTCAAAGACGAAAAAATTTTCCTCAAAATGGATATTGAAGGAGCCGAGCCTTTCGCCCTGCGCGGCGCGAAAAAAATTCTCACAAATAATTTCGTCAAGGCGTCCGTTTGCAGTTATCACAACGTCGACGATTTGACAAAGATAAAATCCTTACTCCAACAATACGGCTATAAAACTTCGACGAGTGACGGCTGGATGATTTTTATTTGGGATTCCAAAATTTGGGACACGGCAGATTTCAGAAAAGGTATCGTCTACGCCGAAAATTATTAACACCGATAAAAACTTGCGAAAGAACGGGCTAACTGTTATTATAACGAAAACTGGGGGAGGGCGACGTGATGAGCCGAAGAAAAAGTTTTAACTGGTTTGCATTGTTGATGTTTGCGATGGTCGTTTACTTTTCAACAATTTTAATCTCTCAGCAAGTTCATTTGTCGCACGTCAGCGAAAGTCAGCAAATCGCCGACAATCGTTTAAAGAAAGCGAAAGAAACAAATGAAAAGTTGCGCAAGGAACTCGCTGATCTTCAAGACCTTAACAACATTGAAAAATTGGCGCGTGAAGATTTGGGGCTTGCCAAAGAAGGCGAAATGCCCTATCAAGCGCGGCAGTAAAAAAAATTTTTTGGGAGGACAGAATTTTGGCAATGGAAGCAGGCAGCATTGTGGAAGGCAAGGTTACGCGAATTACGAACTTTGGTGCCTTCGTGGAACTGGAAGAAGGAAAAGTCGGACTGATTCACATTTCGGAGGTCGCCGATGTTTACGTCAATGACGTTCACGATTTTTTGAGTGAGGGCGACAAAGTCCAAGTTAAAGTCGTAAGCATTGAGGGCAACGGCAAAATCGCGCTGTCATTGAAACAGGCAAAAGTCAAGCCGCCGGAAAATGACGCTCAATCTTTCAACAAGCAAAATCGGCGCGGAGACTCTCGCAAACCGCCAAGACAGCTGTCAGCTTCGTTTGAAGATAAGCTGTCTAAATTCCTCAAAGACAGCGATGAACGCTTGACGGATTTAAAGAGAAAGACGGACTCAAAGCGCGGCGGTCGCGGTTCGCGCCGAGACTGAGCATGGGGGATTTTTTTTTACTTAAGCAGTTCATTGACATCTGTGCGACTGAAAAAATCTTCGACGGCGTTCGCAAAATCCTAATCGCAGTATCGGGCGGCGCGGATTCTCTGGCATTAGCCGAACTCTTGATAAATTCGCGAAGACGATTCGATTTGGAACTTGCCATTGCGCACTTCGAGCACGGCTTACGCGGACAGGATTCTGTCGACGACGCGAGCTTTGTTAAAACTTTCGCCGAGACGCATGATATAAAATTTATCGGCGGGAGCGGCGACGTTAAATCTTTTGCGACGGAGAATAAAATTTCTGTCGAGATGGCGGCAAGAATTCTTCGCTATGAATTTTTAACCAAAATCAAAGGCGATTTAAAGTTTGATGCGATAACCTTGGCGCACCACGCCGACGACCATGCCGAAACAATTTTAATGAGGCTCCTGCGCGGCGCAACTTCCGAAGGTTTGGCGGCAATGAAGTTCCGAACCTTTTCAAAGGATTACGGATTATTGATTCGTCCGCTGTTGAGATTCAGAAAAGCCGCGCTTGAAAATTTCTGTCGGCAAAAAAATTTATCGCCTCGTCTTGATTCTACAAACTTAGAGACAGACGCAACGCGCAATAAAATTCGACTTGAGCTTATCCCGACGTTGGAGAAATTTAATCCCGCGCTTGTCGAAACGCTTTGCCGATTGAGCGAAGTCACTGCCGAAGAATCAGATTTCATTTCCGCGCAGGCAGATAAAATTTTTCCCGCAGTCGTCAAAGATGATTGCATACTCCGCGCAGAATTCCTGAAACTCCACCCCGCACTTCAACGAGCCGTCATAAAAAAATTTCTCGTACAAGTTACCGGCTCGATAAAGGATTTCGGGTTCGTACACTTTGAGGGCGTCCGAAAAGTTTTGATAAATAATTTGTCGGGCGTCGAATTGCCCAAAAATCTGCGGGCAAATCTGAGACAAGGAAAACTTTATATAACTAAAAATTTTTATGGAAGGGTTGATTGCTTTGAAAAGTAAGGAAGATTACATTGAACGCGTGCTGTACACTGAGGAGGAAATCGCCGCAAGAACCAAAGAACTCAGCGCGCAAATCAGCGAGGATTACAAGAACATTGCCAAGCCGCTTTTGACGGTCGGCATACTCAACGGCGCAGTTATGTTTTATACTGACGTTGTGCGGCGGCTGACCATTCCCGTTCAATTCGATTTCCTTATCGCCTCCAGCTACGACGCCAATTCTCACACCAGCGGTAAAGTCAATATCCTCAAAAACCTCGACAACGACCCGAAGGGCAGAGATATTTTGCTCATTGAAGATATTGTTGACTCCGGAACGACGATGAATTTCTTAATCGATTACTTCATGGACAAGAAGGCGAACAGCGTAAAAATCTGCACGCTCCTCAACAAGCCGAGCCGTCGCAAAGTCGAAGTTAAGATTGATTATTGCGGCTTTGAAGTTCCCGATGATTTTATTGTCGGCTACGGGCTTGACTTCGCGCAACATTATCGCAACCTGCCTTATTTGGGCATTTTGAAACGCAGTGTTTACGGAGGCAAGTAAAAGCAATTAGGAATTAGAAATGCGCAATGCGTAATGATTTTGATTTTAATCGCGCATTACGCATTACGAATTACGCATTAATAAAGGGGCGTTTTGATTGAACAGTTTTTTGCGCAACGTCGGGTTTTATTTACTGGTGATTTTTATCGCGATAACTGCCTATGATTATTTTTCGATTAAGCCTCAGCCTATTGAAGAGACCAGCTACTCGCAATTCTTGGAGAAGGTTGAAAACGGCGAAGTCATGAAAGTTACCTTGATAAGGAATACGATAAAAGTCACGAAAAAAGACGGCGGCGAGTTCACGACGACGGCACCCGACGAGCCGATTGGCGACGAAAATCTTGTCGGAAAACTCGAAGCCAAAGGAGTGGAAATAACTGCGCAGAATCCGAAAGATCCGCCGTGGTGGATGACGCTCCTATCATCATTGTTGCCGATAGCTATTTTGGTCGGCGCGTGGTACTTCATAATCACACAGACGCAAGGCGGCGGCAGTAAAGTCATGTCATTCGGCAAAAGTCGCGCAAAACTAATGGGCGGCGACAAAGTCAAAGTTACATTTAATGACGTGGCGGGCGCGGACGAGGCTAAAGAAGAACTTGCCGAAGTCGTGGAGTTCCTTAAGCACCCGAAGAAATTTAATGATTTGGGCGCGAGGATTCCAAAAGGCGTTTTACTTTTCGGACCTCCCGGCACAGGCAAAACTTTATTGGCTAAGGCTGTAGCGGGCGAAGCGGGAGTTGCGTTTTTCTCGATAAGCGGCTCGGATTTTGTAGAAATGTTCGTAGGCGTCGGCGCGTCGCGAGTCAGAGATTTATTCGCGCAGGCTAAGAAAAATTCACCGTGCATAATTTTTATCGACGAAATAGACGCGGTGGGTCGTCAACGCGGGGCAAATGTCGGCGGCGGGCACGATGAACGCGAACAGACTTTGAATCAGTTGCTTGTTGAAATGGACGGCTTTGCGCCAAACGAAGGGATTATCATAATTGCGGCGACGAACCGCCCCGATATTCTCGACCAAGCTTTGTTGAGACCGGGACGCTTTGACAGACAAATTGTAGTCGACAAACCCGACGTTACGGGACGCATTGCGATTTTGAAAGTTCATACCAAAGGTAAACCGATTGCGAAGGACGCCGATTTGGATATTTTGGCGCGACGGACACCGGGATTTACGGGCGCGGACTTGGCTAATCTTGTTAATGAGGCGGCACTTTTGGCGGCTCGCAGGAATAAGCACGAAATTAACATGACGGAGCTTGAAGAATCAATTGAACGGGTAATGGCAGGTCCCGAAAGAAAATCCAAAGTCATGAGCGACGACGAGAAAAAATTGACGGCTTATCACGAAGGCGGACATGCATTGGTTGGCATGATGTTAAAACACGCCGACCCCGTTCACAAAGTCACGATAATTCCTCGCGGCAGGGCGGGCGGTTATACGCTTATGTTGCCCAAAGAGGACAGGAATTACGCCACACGCTCCGAATTGCTCGACCGTTTGAAAGTTTCAATGGGCGGGCGCGTCGCTGAGGAAATTGTTCTTAACGAAATTTCGACGGGCGCATCTCAAGATATTCAGCAAGCCAGCCGAATCGTTCGCGCAATGATTATGCAATACGGCATGAGTAATAAGCTCGGTCCTGTGGCTTACGGCGATTCTTCGCAACAATATTATTTCGGACAGCCGCAGAAAAATTATTCGGAGGAAGTCGCGGGCGAAATCGATAAAGAAGTCCATAAATACATGGAAGAGGCTTACGAGGCTTGCCGCACGATTATAAATGACAATCGCGATAAGCTTGAGAAAATCGCACAGGCTTTAATGGATAAGGAAACGTTGACGGCGCAGGAGCTTAAGGATATAGTTTTCGACGATAAAAAAGTTGAGCTTGAAAAAACGCCTGTCGAAGATGAACCGCCTCCGCCACCGTCCGAATTCGTGACTGTTGAACTTGTTAAGCCTGAAGAAGTTGAGCAACCTAAAATTTCTGACGGCTCGACGCCAAATCCGATTTAAACTTTTTGAACGATAGACTTAAGGGGGTTAAGAAATTTTTAACCTCCAATTTTTTTGGCGGGAGGAATTTTTATGAGTGAAATTTTATTGCACTATACCCGCGCAGGTCACGTGGAAAATATTCATCGCGGAGACGTGGCGGCGGTAAATTGTAAGGGCGAAATCGTTGCATCGGTCGGCAATGCACATTTGCCTATGTTTTGGCGGTCGGCGGCGAAACCTTTTCAAGCTCTTGCGTTCGTTAAAAACGGCGGTCTTGAAAAATACGGAATAACCGAAGAGGAACTCGCGCTTTTGGTATCAAGTCACAGCGGCGAAGAAAATCACGTTGCACTTGTCAGAGGAATTTTGGCAAAGCTCGGACTTGATGAATCGGTTTTGGATTGCGGCGTCGTGCGTCCGATGAGCGGCAAGGCGTTTAAGAAACTCGTCGCGGCAGGAGAAAAAGTTTTGCCCGTTCATAACGCTTGCTCCGGTAAACATTCGCAGATAATCGCGCTGGCTATGATGCTCGGCATTCCTTATCAAGGTTACACTCAGCCCGAACACGAGGCGCAGAAAATTATTTTTAAGCATGTGGCAATGGCGTCGAAAATGCCCGAAGATAAATTGGAAATCGGAATTGACGGTTGCGGCGTTCCTGTATTTTATCTGCCGATTTATAACATGTCGCTTGCCTATGCCCGACTTTCAACACCGAGTAAGGGCGATTGGGGCGATTATGAAGACGCGGCAACCAAAATTCGCGACGCAATGAGTAAATATCCGCAAGTCGTTTCGGGCACGGGCAGAATCGATTTGGCAGTTTCGGAAGTCACGGGAGGCAAAATCATTGCAAAAATCGGCGCGGACGCGGTTTATTGTTTGGCAGTCAAAGACGGCGACTTGGGCATAACTTTTAAAATCGAAGACGGCGATTATGCGGCGGTTACTCCTATGACAATCGCGGTGTTGAAGAAATTGGATTTGCTGACTAAGGACGAAGCGGCGGAACTTGATAAAAAATTCCCGCCCGTGTTGAAGAATCACAGGGGGGAAATTATAGGCACGATTGAAGTTGCCTTCTAATTATTTTTTGTCATCTATGCCCCATGCATGAATTCCCAGTTTGTTCGACATAATTTTTACGTCAAAGACAGGCTCCTCAATACCGCGATTCTTTTGAGCAACATAATCGTCAAGGACAATAAAAGCATACTTGCACAGGCGGGCAACCGCAAAAAGGTTAGTCAAACACAAGAATCCCATAAATAAATCGGCGGCATCCCAAACAAGGCTCAGCTCGGCGAAACTTCCAATCAAAACCATTGCCACAACGCCTAAGCGGAAAAGATTCATGGCGTGGCGAGAAATCGAACTCGGCAACCAGCCCGATTCATCACCTTCAAAAAATGCGATATTAACTTCGCCATAAAAATAATTGCCCGTGATTGAAGAGAAAGCAAACATGAAAACAATTATTGCCAAAACGTGCGGCGCATAAGTTCCATAGACGCTTGCCAAAGAATGTTGAACAAGTGAGACGCCCGTTAATTCGCCGCCGACAGAATATTCGCCCGTCAACAAAATTGAAAATGCCGTTGCAGAACATACAAGCCAAGTGTCTACATAGACACCAAACGCCTGAATAAGTCCTTGCCGCGCAGGGTGTTTGCCGCTCGCCGTAGCCGCCGCATTGGGAACGGAACCTTCGCCCGCCTCGTTGGAGAATAAGCCGCGCCTTACGCCCGTCATGAAGACTGCGCCAAAGCCGCCGCCGACTGCCGCTTGAGGCTCGAAAGCGTCATGAATTATCAAAGCGAACATTGCCGGCACATATTCGAGATTCATTACGACGATTACCAGCGCACTCAACAAATACAGCCCCGCCATTGACGGTACAAGCATTTCCGCAAACTTCGCTATTCGTGTTACACCGCCGAATATTACCAGAGCCGTCAAGCCCGCAACCGCAACCGCCGTTATAGCATGGTCAATTCCAAATGCCGTCTCGACCGCCCCGGCGATTGTATTCGCTTGAACCGAATTGTAAATCAGACCGAACGTCACGGAAATTAAAATCGCAAACCATTTCGCCAAGCCCTTCATGCGAAGAGCATTCTTCATGTAATATGCCGGGCCTCCGAAAAATGCGCCGTCGCCTCTGGGCAATTTGTAAATCTGCGCGAGCGTACTTTCAACAAATCCCGTCGCACAACCGATAAACGCAATCAGCCACATCCAAAAAACTGCGCCGGGACCGCCGGTAACTATCGCAATCGCTACGCCCGCTATGTTGCCGACTCCGACTCGCGACGCCGTCGATACACAAAATGCTTGAAAGCCGCTGATCTCTTTGCCCGTAGTCTTTTGCCCCGCGCTTCCGAATATCAGCTTAACCATCTCGCCCAATAAACGAACTTGTACAAATTTCGTCCGAAACGTGTAGATAAGACCCGAACCGATAAGCGCGATAATTATAACGTAAGTCCAAAGAACATTGTTAATATCGTTAATCACGCCGTGCAATGCTTCCATAAAATCTCCTCCTGTTTTTGATAACAATTATAACATAAAAACCGTTCGACTTCTGCCGAGCGGTTAAATTTATTTCTTCCGTAAAGAGTTCGCCAAAATTAGCGCGGAAAATATCGCAACGCCGACAGCCGCCATAATCGGATTGAACGGCACGGGCGAAGTCTCAAACGCAGATAAAATCGCGGGCGGCACCAAAATTATCCACGATAACAACGCCAATCGACGATTAATTTTCAAAAGCCCGACGAGCTTTAAAGAAATCTCTCTGGCTGTCAAAAAACTTTCAAGCGACGGAATTTCAAAATCAAATTGAGTTTCCGCCGACGACTTCAGCGAACCGCCCGCCAATAAAAATGATACGTCGGCAATTTTAAGCGCAGGCAAATCTTGTAAGTCAGTCCCGATTGCCGCAACTGTTTTGCCCTTAGCTCTGAATATTTGAACTTCGCGAGCCTTCCCTTCGGGCGTCAAACTTGTTCGGATATTATCTGTATCAAAATCTTTCGCAATTCTGTAAGCCATTTTTTTAGGTTGCGCCGTCAATATCAACGACTCAATCTTATTCTGCCGCAACTCTGTCAAAAATTTTCTCGCGTCCTCGTTAATCGAATCCTTAAGCGCAATTATCCCGCGAGCCAATCTGCCAGTACTTACCAGCAATGTCGATTTGCCTTTGACTAAAAGCTGGTCAATTTTCGTCCGTAAATTTATGCTTGCCGATACATTCTTACTTATAATCCAACCGGGACTTCCGACACGAACAATAATTTTATTGATAATCGACTCGACGCCGCGCCCTTGCAATTCGTCAAACTCCGTCGGCTTATTAAGGCGCAAGCCTCGACTTATCGCCGCCGCATATATCGTTCGTCCCAAAATGTGTTCGGCATCGCGTTCCGCACTCGCCGCCATCATTAACAATTCCGATTGCTTTAATCCTTCCGTTATCAAATCCGTTATGTAATATTCATCGCAAGTCAAAACCCTATTGTATGGCATTGCGACAACTTCAACTTCCGGCAAAAGTTTTAACGCCTTCGGATTGCTGAACGTCACACCCTGCGCGGCTAATTTTTTTCCCGCCAAATAAACAGTGAACGGCTCCGCCAATACCAAACAAATCGGCGAAAACGTTATAAAAATCGACAGCCCCGTTGTAAATGCCGCGTCGATTCCTCGCGTGAAGTAAAGCCACGACGCAACCGCACTGCTTATCAGCAAATCGATTAGGAGCAAATAAATTATCCGTCGCATTTTATTTGCTGACTACGTTGACGGGCTTGCCCGCGAGAAATGCCTTGAGATTTTCAACGACAATATTCATAAGCCGCGCCCGCGATTCTTTGGACGCCCAAGAAATATGCGGAGTTATAAAACAATTTTTCGCGCCGAGCAAAGGATTATTTCCCTTAATCGGTTCGGTCGAAACAACATCGACGCCCGCCGCCGCAACTTTTCCGCTGTCAAGAGCCTCGCGCAGATCTTCTTCCACAATCAGCCCGCCGCGTCCGTTGTTTATAATTATCACGCCGTCTTTCATATTCGCTATAGTCTCTTTGCAAATAATGCCCTGCGTCGAAGGATTCAGCGGACAATGCAAAGCAATCACGTCCGACATTTTAAAAATTTCATCGAGCGTAACAAAATCACAACCATTAAAAGTTGTTCCGACTTTACGGCTCGGAGCAAACGCAATAACTTTCATGCCGAAAGCCTGCGCGAGCTTGCCGGTAGTTTGCCCGATTTGCCCGTAGCCGATAATCCCCATCGTCTTGCCCGCAAGTTCTATCAGCGGATAATCCCAAAAACAAAAGTCGGGATAATTTTCCCAACGCCCCTCGTGAACCGCCAGATTGTGATGCCCTACACGATTGCAAATTTCCAATAACAAAGCCATTGCAAACTGAGCAACCGCCGGCGTGCTGTAATTCGGACCGTTCGTCACGATAATATTTTTTGCTTTAGCCGCCTCAATGTCGACAACGTTATAACCCGTCGCCAACACGCCGATATATTTTACGTTGCAAGCGTCGAGAATTTTTTTCGTTACTGGCGTTTTATTCGTTAAGACAATCTGCGCGTCGCCGATTCGAGAAATAATTTCTTCTTCGTCCGTGTAACTCGTGCGGTCGTAAATTTTGCACTCGCCCAAATCTTCCAGTGCCGCCCAACTTAAATCGCCCGGATTGAGCGTGTATCCGTCCAATACAACTATTTTCATTCCAAAACCTCCAAATCAGCTCAACAATTCATTAATGCCAAATCCGTTTCGACCTTGATTTTTAACCGCATAAACGGATTTATCCGCCACCGAAAAAATTTCCGAATAACTCCGCTCCGAGCCGCCGAAAACTACAACGCCTACACTTGCCGAAAGTTTTAATTCCCTTCCCAAAAATGCCCAGTCACGTGCCGTATTAACTGCCGTTTGTGCTTTTTCGGTTACAAAGTTTATATCGGTAACATTCTTTAGCAAGACAACAAATTCATCGCCGCCAAATCTTCCGACGAGATTATCTGTTCCAAAAACGGTTTTAAGTTTATCGGAAAAGATTTTCAAAATTAAATCGCCGAATTGGTGTCCGTATGTATCATTGGCTTCTTTGAAATGGTCGAGGTCTATAACGAACAGCGCGGCTTTTTCTTCTTCCGAGAGTTGTCGAATATGTTCACAGCATTGATTTTCAAAAGCAGTTTTATTAAGGAGTCCCGTAAGTTTGTCGGTTTCCGCAGTGCGTTTATAAAAATCTCGTGATTCGCTGAGTTGCCGATTTATCGCCTTTATCTTTTCCAAGTCAAGCGCGATGCCCCGAAGTCTCATCAATTCCGTTACGTCATCAATCAAAATGATTATTCCGAGCGAATCCGAATCTGATTTTAATAATGAAGTTCGTATATGAAAGTGCTTGATTTCAACGCCGTCAAAGTACGGAACAATTTTTTCTTGCTTATCGCCCGAATCATAAATGACTTCCAAAATCATCTGATTGAAATCGTCATTTTCACTGTACTCAAAGAAAGATTCCGCAAACGTTTTGTTTATCAGCTCGGATTCTTCCTTGTTAAGAATTTCCAACGCCGCAGGATTTACATACAAAATTTTTCCCTTCCGAACGTAAATCACGCCTCCGGAAATATCACGCAATATTTTTTTGTGGATTAAAAGGATTTCATCTTGCATGACAATTACACTCCACTCCCTTTAAACTCTTCAAGACAACCCGCAAGCTTCTTAAATTTTAATCGCCTTTTCTACGCCGGTATCGTCGAAAGTTTTCATTTCATTAAGAGCAGTCAAAGCCGCCTCGACAATTTCAACGCCCATACAAGCCGCCTCGCCGTCAAAGCCTGTCGGTGCTCTGTCGTCCGACTTGTATTCGATAAGTTGCGCCGAATGCAATATGAACGGTCGAATTTCGGGACAAATTTTTTCAAGGTAGCGGGCGATAATGTCCGCCGCGCCCGTGTCGATTACTATTAACGTCGAATTATGCGCCGCCGCCACCATTGCCCCGATAAGCGAACTCGTCATGCATTGATAATTTTTCGGAACGTGTTGCAAAAATTCTTCGGGCGGATATTTCAATTCGCCGCCTCCGGTTAAAAGTGCTTTGGCAAATTTATCTGCGAGCTTTTCAACCAAAAGATTGCTTAAATCCGTCAAGGCAATAATCGGCGTGTCAAAAGAAATTTCTTCGGCAAGATTGCGCCCGAAATTAAATGCGACGTTGAGATTTTCGGCGGGGTTTACTATGCCCAAAAAAATTTTCATGCCGAAAGTTCTTGTCGTCGCGCTGAAATCCATAGAAATATCTCGCCGCGCTCCTTTAGCCTTCGGGTCGTAATTTTCTGGGTCGATTAGCGACGGGCAATTTTCAAAATTGGTAAACGCAAGTGCTGCATGACGCAATTTATTTGTCGGTCGGTCTTCATTTGAAATCCCCGCAACTTGTATCGCAATCTCCTCAAGATAGCCGAGACTGCCTTTTGGTTTCGTCAAACTGTCCAAAATTTCGCGGCAATTATTCATCGGTCTGTCGTGAAGGCGCGGCATCGTCTGTAAATAAAAATTAAATGTCCTGTCGGTCGCGGCGATAACTTCGTCTTCGTCCTCGCCCATAATCCGAACCGCCATAGGATAACTGCGCGGAATGTTCAAAGTGTGTGTGCTGAACGGCAATTCCACGCTCTCCATACGGTGTTCGCTGACGTGAAAATCTAAAGGAATTTCCTCAATCTGAATCTCGTCGCCGAAAAGTTCTTGAACGTCCTCGATAGTGTCAAGCCCTTCAATGTCGTCTATTCCCAGTTGCTTTTTGAAATTCTCAAGCGCGGTATCCTCTTCCTCAAGTTCGCCCTCAAAATCGGCGTCCGGTCCGCAGACGAAAATATAAATCAGATTATCCAAGACCCTCGCGGCGATTGACGAACCGACTGCCTCGCCCAATGCAAGGTCGAGATTGAAAATCGGCTTAAGTCCGAGATGTTTAAGAATAGCTTTGTGCCCGATTTCGCGCCCGATATGTGACGCAATCAGACATTCAACCGAACGCGGCAAAATTTCTTCGGCAACCAGCGCGGCAACCGACGAGTTAAAGCCGTCAAGCATGACAACGCAATCATGATGATAAGCCGCAATAATCACGCCCGCCATTGCTCCGAATTCGTAGCCGCCGACTTTCGTCAACACGTCAAGTAAGCTTTGCGGATTGGGCTTGTTGACTCTTAGGGCGCGACGCACAATTTCAAGCTTATGATTAAATTTTTCTTCATCGATATTCGAGCCGTAACCCGTAACTTTTTTAGGCGGCAAGCCCAAATAAGCGGCAGTCATGGCGGCGGCGACCGTCGTATTGCCGATTCCCATTTCGCCGAGCAAAAAACAATTACAACCCGCCGCGATTGCCTCTTCCGCAAGTCTTTTGCCTATGCGAACAGATTTCATTGCCTCATCGATAGTCATTGCGGGTTCTTTGGCAATATTCTTGGTGCCGCGAGAAATTTTCCTGTCAACCAGTCCGGGCAAATGCGAAATATCCGCGTCGACGCCGACATCAACTATGTAAAGTTCGGAGTATGCAAAATTCGCAAAGGCATTGGCGGCGGCTCCCGCGTCTATCAAATAATTTTTAACCATATCGGCGGTTGTCTTTTGCGGATAAGCACTGACATTTTCTTTGGCAACGCCGTTGTCCGAACAAAATATGAACGTGCACTTTTTGGACTTGCCGACACTTCGATAAAGTTCCGCTACTTCGCTGAATGTCATTCCTTATCCCTCCTAACCAATTTTTTTACGACTTTTGCGCCTACGTTTTTCACTCTGCGTAACGGGGCGACACGCACTTTTATTTTAGGTTTTACCTCGCGTTCAAGTCCGAAATCGCCGCGCTTTAAGAAAGTCGATTTGATTTTATCGGGGCGGAAAAATTGCTTGATAACCTTTGAAAGTTCCTCAGGCTCTTCGGATTCGGTGCAGGTGAAAATATCAGCCGAAACGTAGCGCAATTCTTTATAGACGTGCAAAGCAATATGCCCTTCGGAAAACGCGCCGATAATCGAATAATGCCCTTCGTCAATGAAATCGGAACTGAGACGCGGCTCATTCCCGACGACGTGATTTAATGTATTTTTTATCTCGTCGACCTTATCAAGTCGGCTCGTGTCGCAATTATATAAGTCCAAAGTCAGTTGTCTTGCCAGAATCTTCATGGTAACCTCCATAAAATTTTTTCGCGCAGATTATAACAGGTATCATCAAAAATTTCGACGCTTGAAAAATTTTTCCCGCTAAACTAAAATCAGCGTCATGAATACAAAAATTTTTTTAATAGCGGGCACCGAAGACGGTCGCAAGCTCGCGGAATTTTTATCGGCTGAAAAGTTTGACGTAACTGCGTCGGTAGTCAGCGATTACGGCAGAAAACTTTTGGAGACCTGCGCGGGAATCAAAATCAATGATAAGCCGCTCGATAAGGACGAGTTGGAAAAGATTTTGCGCGAAGGCGATTTTAAATTTCTTGTCGACGCCAGCCACCCTTACGCCAAAAATATTTCTTCCAATGCGATTGAAGCCGCTCAAGCCTCGCAGATTTTTTATATCCGCTACGAACGCGCCGAGATTAATTTTGATTACGAAAAAAT